>DATJEH010000283.1:0-15962 GCA_035496875.1 Terriglobales bacterium
CACGTGCGCGTAGCTCTCCCGCGTGAGCACTTCGCGGAACGTCGCCAGCCCCGCCGCCATAGATACCGGATTTGTGTTGTACGTTCCTCCGTGAAAGACCTTGTGCTGTGAAATCAGGTCCATCACCGAAGGGTGGGCGCCGAAGGCCGCCAGCGGCAATCCGCCGCCGATGGACTTAGCCAGGCAGATCAGGTCGGGACGCACGCCAAAATATTCCGCGGCGCCACCCCAACCAATCTTCGCCCCGGTTTTCACTTCGTCAAAAATGAGCAGCGCGCCGTACTTGTCGCACAGTTCCCGCAAACCCTGCAGGAACCCGGGACGCGGCATGCACATCCCGACGTTCATCAGGATGGGCTCGAGAATCACCGCCGCAATCTCGTCGCGATTCTCCTTGAACCGCCGCTCCACGCTGTTCAGGTCATTGAAGGTGGCCACGGGAACATTGGCCAGGCTGGCCTTGGGCACGCCGAGGCCCCCGGGCACTGACGCCGGCGCATTGATATCGCCGAATTCCGGGGCGTGCGGCTTCACGCTGACCAGCGCCGTGTCGTGCAGTCCGTGATAAGCACCTTCAAACTTGATCACCTTGTCCCGGCCGGTCGCGGCACGGGCCAGGCGGATGGCGTGCATGGTGGCTTCCGTCCCGCTGGAACCAAAGCGCACCATCTCCACCGGAAAGCGCTGGCAGATTTCTTCCGCCAATTGCCATTCCATGTCATGCGGCATGCCGAACATGGTGCCCAGCGTTAGCCGCGACTGCACCGCCTTCATGACCGCGGGATGGCAATGCCCCGCCATCAGCGCGCCAAAGCAGAGATTGTGATCAATGTAATCGTTGCCATCCAGATCGCGAAAATGCGATCCCTGCGCCTCTTTCACGAAAATGGGATAGGGATCATAGGCGCGATAGTTGCTGGCCACGCCCAGAGGAATGCGCTTCAGGTTCTTTTTGTGGGCTTCCGCTGATTTGGGAGTGCGCTTCTCGAAGGTTTCTAGTTCTTTGCGTAATGCTTCATACACGATTGTAATTCCTTTCGCTGTCGCGAAGAGTGATTGCTAAAACGCACAAATGCCGGGGCGCACAAATCACGTGTGCCCCGGCCTTAATTCTAGAAGATGTACTTCAAAGCAAACTGCAGCAGCCTCGGATCGCGCGCCTGCGTGACTTGGCCGAACTGCGACCCATCGGAAGTGTTGCCATCCGGCGTGAAAAACTGCGTGTGGTTGAAGATATTGAAGAATTCCGCGCGGAAATCAAGGCGCTTTGTCTCCGACAAGGGAATCGTCTTCAGAATGGCAAAATCCGTCTGGCTGATGTGTGGCCCGCAACAAACGGTGCGGCGAGCGTTACCAAGACTGCCGAACAATGTCGGATCGTAACAACCGAATACCGCACCTGCCGTACAGGGCGGCTGAGAGCTATCGGAAGCATTCTCCGTGAAGCTATTGGGATCGAAAAAGTAGTTGCCGTTCGACTGCGGCCGCATCGTCCGGAACGGCGCAATCTGATTTGGTTGACCCGGCAGTTCGAAATCGAAGCTGTACATCAGCTCGTTATCCGCCAGCGACTGGATACGAATCGGAAATCCAGTCTGAAAAGTGGTGATTCCGGAAAGCGACCAACCGTTAATCACCTTGCCCAGGGCGCCGCTGTGATGCTGGATGGGCAGATCCCAGTAATAGCTGAATACGATTCGGTGCCGCGCATCGAAGTTCGACAGCGACCGGCTGCGACGGGGATCGATCGGGTTCAGGATCCCCTCGAAGCTCGAAGCTTCATCGAAGGACTTGCTGAACGTGTAAGCAGTGGTGAACTGAAGCCCATGCGCAAAGCGTTTGTCGAGGGATGCCTGCAATGAGTTATATGCCGAATTGGCGATTGTATCCTGAGCAAAAATGCTGCTGAAGACGGGGATGCCGTCCGCGGGACAGCCAATCCCGGTCAGCGGATCGCATTGTGGAGAGGAGTAACGACGTAGCCCCACAAGAGTAATGCCGTTTGGACCAACGGTGGTTCCAGCTGGGATAACCGAATTATTCTGGGCGTAAGGCAGATGAAAATCCACTGGAAGAACGGTTCCTCCGGGAATGAAGAAGGTACTGTCAGCAAAGTACTGGCCGCACGTACCGTCGCCGAGCACCGCGTTCAGATCCAGGCAGGTTTGGGGGTTTCCATAGTTAAGGTCATGGGTTGCCAAAAGACGATGCCCCTGAGACCCTACATAGCCTACTTGCAGTTTCAGATCTCTGGCCAGCTCACGCTCGATCGTGAGGTTATATTGCGCGGAATACTGACTTCGCATCTTCGGCTGAAACTGGCCGAATAGCAGAATGGGGCGGAACATCCCCCAGTCCACCGGCTGCCCTCGTTGCGGATTCAGGAAACCGTCAGTACCGCCGAGTGAGCTCAGGCCGAATGGATTGGGATAAGAAAAACTCCCGCTTTGGTCGAGAAAGGGAGTATTGAGGAACGTGTTGAACGGGAAGGTGCTTCCACCGAACGGTGGCTCGGCGCTGAACTGCTCCAGCACAAGCTGCTCTATCGGATTGTAGAACAGTCCCCATCCCGCCTTAACGGTGGTCTTGCCCGAACTTCCCGGACTCCAGGCGATTCCGATTCGCGGAGCAAAGGCTTTGTAATAGGTTTGCGTCAGGGCATTAGAAATGCCGGCATCTCCCGGGACGACCAGGCCCACCGGCGTCATCGAAGAACAGTCGGTGTTAACTGTGTTTTTGCATGGATACACCGAACTCACTTGTCCGGGGCGGAACGTTTGCACATGCTTGCTCACATCGGCAATCGGCGTATTTAATTCCCAACGCAGACCGTAATTCAACGTCAGGTTTGGTCTGATCTTCCAACTGTCCTGGGCAAATAAATACAGTCCCGTGCTGCGGACATTCTCCACTTGCGCTGAACCCTGCCCATAGGAACCGGGGAATCCGAGCAGGTAATCGGAAAACACTGTATCGCCAACCAGACTATTGGTGGATGTACCGTCCACAAAGAATTCGCCATTGACGTCGAAAAAGAGAGTCTGATCAAAGCGTTGGCGGCGAACATCGGCTCCGAATTTCAGGGAGTGGTTGCCAACCACTTTGGTGAGGCTGTCCGACCATTGAAACGAATTGCCAACCTGAGGCAGTTCGCCCTCGCCGTTATTGCCGATCGTGAATCCGCCGCTCACCTGAATGAAAGGAACTCCCTCAGCTCCGGCCCCCAGCCCAGGATGGATGCCCAAGCTGTTCGTTGCTGTGCCGTCCCTGAAGCAAGGCACAGAGCCCAGCACACTGGTGAGCCAAGATGGAGCCGGTGGGCAGGAGTCCTGCAATAAAGACGTGCGCACCGGATGCTGGAAGGTTCTCTGCGCTTCGCGATTGTAGTTGAAGCGAAACTCATTGACCGTGTTGTTGTTGATCGTCCAGGTGTGACTGAGGTTGTACTGCTGGAACCGTTCGTTGGTGATGGATCCGAAACCCGGTACGTTCGCCCCGGCAGCTTGAAACTGCGCAAACGGCGAAACTACGTGGTGATCATCGAAATAATAGTAGAAGCTAAGATTTTGCCTGTCATTGAGCCGGTGATCGAGTCTCAGAGTGAACTGGTCGCCGCGATCAGGCTGCACCGGGTTGGTCTGGATAACGTTGCTTCCTCCCTTTGGAACCGGAACAAATTGAAGCAGATCTACAGCAGTAGCATCCATGCACTCCAGGGGAATCTGGTTGTTCGGAAAGATGTCAGAGTAGTTGGCGCCGTCCTGGATCAAGCCTCCACCGATAGCAGTCACGGCTTGCTGACAGCCGGGTCGCTGGCCGATTTGATTTCCCGGTTGTAACGCGTACGAACTGTTCAGAACCCCTGCAAATTGAGATTCGGCGGAAAAATCCGCAACTATGTGTCCGTTCACTATATGCGACGGATCAGGCCGCTCCGCGGCCGTTGGCACGGTCACGGCCGGAGACGGGATTCCCTGACGAATGCGCCGTCCTTCATAGGACGTGAAGAAAAATGTCCGATCCTTCTTTATCGGGCCGCCGAAGGTCGCTCCGAACTGGTTCTGATTGAATTGCGGCTTGTCACATGGAATACCCTGCAAGGCCGTAAAGCAATAAGCATTGGCGTTAAGCTTCGTGTTCCGGAAGAACTCATATGCATCGCCGTGAAACTTATTGGTCCCAGACTTCGTTACCACATTGACCACTGAACCGGAGTTGCGGCCATATTCGGCGTCGAAAGTATTGGTCAGAACACGGAATTCCTGAATACTGTCGGGCGATGGCTGCACCGTCGGTAGATTCACGAACTGATCATTGGCGTCGCCACCATTAACACTAAAATTGTTCGCTCGCCCACGACCTCCGTTCACCGACACGGCCCCAGCTCTGTCGTTACCGTAGACGACTGAGTTGGCGGAACCGACGGTGGACATAACCCCGGGCTGCAGTTGCAAGAACTGGTACGTGTCGCGGGCATTGAGCGGCAACTGGGTCACCGACCGATCGTTCACCACCGACCCCAATTGCGTGCTGCTGGTATCCACCAGCGGCGCTTCCGAGGTCACTTCCACCACCTCCTGCGCCCCTCCCACCTGCATGGTCATGTTCATGGTGATGACCTGGTTGACCTGCAGAACGAGACCCTTCTTGATCGCCCTTTTGAAGCCGCTTTGCTCGTATTCCAGGCGGTAATTGCCCACCGCAACCGCCGGAAATTCATAGTTGCCTGCCTTATCCGTTTGCGTGGTCTGGGTTACACCGGTCTGTTCATTCACCAGCTTCACCCGCACCCCTGAGAGCACAGCTCCGGTCGGATCGCTCACCTGACCGAGCATTCTGCCTCCAGTGGATTGGCCGGTCAGATACAGTGGGAATGCGATTGCAAAACTCAGCACCAACAGCCAGCTAAAGGCTTTGCGGGGATGCATGCAACCTCCAGACGCGGAAGAAGAGTTGAATTGCTTGCCTTCAACAATGCGCTTGCAGGGACTTTAAACCTTGCTATAATCGCGCAAGGTTAGAGAACTTACCTCGGCCTGTCAAGCGAAAATATGCGTCTCCCGGGGCCCGACATCGCCTTTTCTCCCAAAACGAAAATGGATGGCGCCAAGCCCAAGCCTTACTTGAAAATCGGCGACGTCGCCCGCCTCGTCGGCGTCTCGCCTTCCGTCATCCGCTCCTGGGAGAGCCTGGGTTTGACCCGCCCACAGCGCACCGCCAGCCGCTACCGCCTGTACAGCGGCGAAGATGTCAAACTGCTCAAAAGGGCCCGCTTCTTACGCCGGGTGCGCGGCCTGAATGCTCCCGCCATCGTGCAGATGCTGAAGCGCAACGGCGTGCTCCGCACCTCGCCCGACGGCGCCGGCGGCGGCATCGGCCTGCGCCTGCGCAACCTGCGCCTGCGCCGTAGCCTGTCGTTGGCTGCGGTGGCCGGTTCGGTCGGCATCTCCGTCGGCTTCCTCAGCGCCATCGAGCGCGGCCAGATGAGCGCCTCTATCGGCACCCTGCGCAAGCTGGCACGTTTCTATAAAACCAACATTCTGGACTTCTTCGACCCCAGCGAGGCCAACACTCATCTCGTGCGCCCGGAAGGGCGTAAGGTCCTGGAAGCCGGCCCCGGCGTGCGCATGGAACTGCTGGCCTGGGGCAACGCCGTCATGGAACCGCACCTGTTCCGCATCGCCCCCAGCGCCGGCAGCGGCGACTCGTATTCCCACGAAGGCGAAGAGTTTCTCTACGTGCTGCGCGGCGAATTCAAAATCGCTCTCAACGGCGAACACTACTTGCTCAAGCCCGGCGACAGCTTCTATTTTGAGAGCGCTACCCCGCACACCTGGTCCAATCCCGGCAAGTCGGAAACCTGGGTGCTTTGGGTAAATACGCCGCCGACGTTCTAGCGGCAAGAGGACTGCAATGGAAACAATGCCTGAACAAGCGCAGTCGCCGCGGTCCGCATTCCAACTTCGTTCTGCACTCCAGCTCTTTCTCCTGATCGCGCTCGCCGCCACCGCTCTGGCCGCCACCCTCGCCGCGCAGGTCACGCCGCTCGCCGACATCGTGCTCGTCCACGCCCGCATTTACACCGTCAATGCGCGTCAACCCTGGGCCGAAGCGCTGGCGATTCGTGGCGGCGACATTGTCGCCGTCGGCACGGAACCGCAGATCCAGAAATATCGCGGCCCTTCCACCCGCGTAATTGATGCCGGCGGCCGCCTCGTGCTTCCCGGCTTCACCGATTGCCACATCCACTTTATGAACGGCTCCCTCAGCCTGCAGCGCATCAACGTCGAAGACGTAAAAACCATCGCCGCCATCCAGCAGCGGGTCAAAGAATTCGCCTCCGCTCACCCCAAGGACCCGTGGATTCTCGGCCGGGGCTGGTCCTACGACGTCTTCGGCACTGCCGCGCTGCCCGACAAGAAATATTTAGATGAGGTGGTGTCCGATCGCCCCGTACTTTTGGAAGGCTACGACGGCCACACCTACTGGGCCAACAGCAAAGCCCTCGCAGCCGCAGGCATTACCCGCAACACCCCCGATCCGCCCAACGGCAAGATTGTGCGCGACGCCCAGGGCGAGCCCACCGGCGCACTGAAAGAGGATGCTGCAGCCGAACTGGTGCAGCGTGTTGTTCCCCAGCCCACCCGCGAGGAGCGCCTCCAGGCCCTGCGGCAGGGGATGGCGGCAGCCAACCAGGCTGGTCTGGTGCGCGTGCACAGCGCCGGAGGCGACTTCGCCTATCTCGACCTGCTCGACGAGCTCCGCAACCAGGGCCAGCTAACCCTCCGTTTCTACGTCAGCGACATTGTCCGCCCGCCGGAACTAACTACCGTGGAAATCACCAAGCTGGAGAAGGCCCGCGCCAAGTATCACGACGCCTGGATTTCCGGTGGCGCGGTCAAATTCTTTCTTGATGGCGTTATCGAGTCGCACACCGCCGCCATGCTCCAGCCCTACACCGACGATCCCAGCCAGAGCGGTAAGCTGTTCTGGGATCCGGCTAAATACAAGCAGGCGGTGGCGGAACTCAACGGTCGCCGCTTCCAGATCTTTACCCACGCCATCGGTGACCGCTCGGTGCGCCTGGCGCTGGACGCTTACCAGGCTTCGTACCGGAGCAGCACGGTCAAGGACCTGCGCGATCGTGTAGAGCACATTGAAACCATCAGCGCCGCCGACATTCCTCGCTTCGGACAACTGGGCGTCATCGCCAGCATGCAACCTCTGCACGCCTATCCTGATGCCGATACGCTGAAGGTGTGGTCGCCCAATATCGGCCCCGAGCGCACCACCCGCGCCTGGGTATGGCACAGCATTGCCGCCTCGGGCGGGCGCCTGGCCTTCGGCAGCGATTGGCCTGTGGTCACGCTCAGCCCCTGGCCCGGCGTGCAAACCGCCCTCACCCGTAAAACCGCGGAGGGTACGCCCGCTGGCGGCTTTGTTCCCAGCGAGCGCATCACCCTGCCGCAAGTTATCGAAGGCTATACCCTGAGTGCTGCGTACGCTGGTCATCGCGAAAAGACCGAAGGGGCGCTCGAACCGGGCAAGGTTGCCGACCTGATTGTGCTCAACCAGGATTTGTTCAAGATTCCCGCTAATCAGACGGACAACACCAAGGTGCTGCTCACCATGGTGGGCGGCAAGGTGGTTTATCAGGCGCCAGCTTTCAGCGGCAACCCCGCGCCCGCAGGTGGAAAATGAGGTGGCTTGGCGTCCCCCTAGCGCCTGCATCTCGCCTGCGCCAAATATGGTGTGAGATTCTGCTTGCGCTGTTCGTCACGCTTCTCTTCTCTGCCTGCGCCAGAAAGCAGCCCACGCTCAACCTGCTGGTCTGGGAAGGCTACGCCGATTCTTCCTACGTTCATGATTTCGAGCAGCAATACCACTGCAAGGTTGCCGCCTCCTATATGGGCTCGGACGACGAACTGGTGGCCAAGCTGCGCGGTGGCAGCGCCAGCACCTATGACGTGATTTCCCCCTCCAGCGACGTGGCCACCACGATCGCCGCCTCCGGCATGGCTGCTCCCCTCGACCTGTCGCGCCTTCCCAGCTACACGCAACTTTCGCCGCAGCTCACCTCCATGTCGCTGGTCAAGGCCAACGGCAACGTCTATGGGGTGCCCTTCACCTGGGGCCCCAACCCGCTGCTCTATGACACCACCGTTTTCAAGCAGCCGCCGGATAGCTGGAGCGTGTTCTGGGACCCCAAATTTCGCAATAAACTCTCCGTCTGGGACGAACTCTCCACCCTGTACATGGCCGCGCAAGTGCTGGGCTACGACAAGCCCGACCCCAGCCACCTCTACAACCTGAGCGACCAGGAACTGGACGCGGTCAAGGCCAAGCTGCTGGCCCTGAAACCCAATATCCGCAAAATCTGGTCCACCGGCGGCGAGCTGACCAATTTGTTTCAGAATCACGAAATTGTCGCCGCCATGGGCTGGCCCCTCATGACCAATCAGCTGCGCAAGGCGAACTTTCCCATCGGCGAAACTATCCCCCGGGAGAACACCACCGGCTGGATTGACCACCTCATGATCACTTCCGCCAGTGACAATAAGGAACTGGCCTACAAGTTCCTGGAATTCATGATCGAGGCCAAAACCCAGAAGAAAGTCGCCGACGTCACCGGTTACATCCCGGCTAACCCGCAGGCAGCGCAATTCATGACCGCGGAGGAGAAGAAGAACTTGCACCTGGATGACGTGGACTCTTACCAGAAGCGCATTTACTTCTGGCAGAATGTGCCTCGCCGCGCCAAGTACAACGAAATCTGGAACGAGGTGAAAGCCGCGCAGTAACCAGGAGTCGGTTGCCAGGAGTCGGGAGTCAGCCAGATCGGCGCCGAACTGCCCTCCTGCAGAGTTTCACAGGGCGACAATAAGTCCAGACGGGACGATTGAGAGTAGCCCGCCACTGCAGTGGCGGAAGCCGCGAAAACGAAGGACAGTCCCGTAGGGACGGCTGAAAGACCTTTGTCCTGGGAACGTCACGAATTTTTCGTTGCACGTGCCCTTTTGCTGACTCCTGACTACTGACTCCTGACTACTTGCTCGCATGACCTCTACGCCCCAAGCCGCTGCCCAGTCGCTGCTCTCCATCCGCGACGTTTCCAAGAGTTTCGGCAAGCTCGCCGTCCTCCGCGACATCTCTCTCCATGTGGACGAAGGCGAATTCCTCACCATTCTGGGCGAAAGCGGCTCCGGAAAAACCACGCTCCTGCGCCTGATTGCCGGCTTCGAGCGCGCCGATTCCGGCGAAATCTGGATGGCGGGCGAGCGCCTCGACCTGCTGCCGCCTTACCGCCGCCGGGTCAATACCGTGTTCCAGAGCTACGCCCTCTTCCCCCACCTTTCCGTGCGCGACAACGTGGCCTACGGCTTGCGCGTGCGGAAGGTCGCCGCCGGCGATGTGGAAAGACGCGTGGGCGAAGCCCTGGCCATGGTCAAAATGAGCGCCTTTGCAGCTGGCAAGCCGGCCAAAATCAGCGGTGGCCAGCAGCAGCGGGTGGCCCTGGCCCGCGCCCTCGTCAACCGCCCCCGCCTGCTGCTCCTCGATGAGCCCCTTTCCGCCCTGGACGCTAATCTCCGCCGCCAGATGCAACTGGAGCTGAAATCCCTGCAACGCGAGGTCGGCATTTCCTTCGTTTTTGTCACCCATGACCAGGAAGAGGCCATGGTCATGTCTGACCGTATTGCTTTGCTGCGCAATGGCAGCCTGGAGCAGGTGGCCTCGCCGCGGGAAATCTACAGCCGTCCCTCTACCTCCTACACCGCCCAGTTCATCGGCCACACCAACCTGCTGCGCGGCCGCGTGGACCACGGTGTTGCGCGCTGCAGTGGGCTGGAATTTCCCACCTCGGCTTCCGATGGCCCGGCCCTGTTTTCTCTTCGTCCCGAACACATCCGGTTAGCGGGTGCCGGCGGTCCCGCTGCCGGCGACTCCGCGCGTTTCCACGCCTGCGTGCTCACTCAATCTTTTCACGGCGCTACTGATCTGCTGCAGGTGGAGTGCGCCGAAGGACTGAAGCTTACGGTCCGCCTTCCCAGCCACGGCGCCTTGACCGGCCAGCACAACTTTGAATTCGCTGCCGCCGACGCCGTGTCCGTGCGCGACTCCGAGGAGAGGTCCTGAGTGTTCTCCCGTGCCTACAAAACCGCCGTCACCGTGCCCCCGCTGTTATGGGTCTCCTTGTTTCTGCTCGTCCCCTACGCCCTGCTGTTTGGTTACAGCTTCTGGACCGTCAGCCCTGCCCAGACCATCGTCCATCACTGGAACTTGGGCAATTACCGCGAACTGCTGCACGTCCACGTTTACTTTGAAACCTTGCTGCGTTCCATGTGGATTGCCGCCCGGGTTATGCTCTTCGCTCTGCTTTTGGGCTATCCCCTGGCCTACTATCTTTCATTTCACTCCCGCGCTCGCAAGGATCTGCTTTACCAGTTGGTAATCATCCCCCTGTGGGTTAGCTACCTGGTCCGCGCTTACGCATGGAAAACCATTCTGGGAAGTGATGGTGTGCTCAATACTCTGCTGCAGTATGCGCACCTCACACGGCATCCCGTCGAATTCCTCCTCTACAGCCCTTTCGCGGTGGTGCTCACGCTCACTCACATCTACACGCCATTTGCTTTTCTGCCCATCTACGCCTCCCTGGAGCACATTCCCCGCAACCTGGTGGAAGCCTCGCATGACCTGGGCGCTTCCCCTCTGCAGACTTTCTGGCGGGTAATCCTGCCGCTCTCCATTCCCGGCGTTCTTGCCGGCGCCACTTTTGCTTTCGTCCTTAGCCTGGGCGACTTCCTCGCCCCGCTGCTGCTGGGCGGTCCCAGCGGCATTATGATTTCCAACATCGTCGTCAGCCTGTTCGGCGCCGCCTACAACTGGCCTTTGGGCGCCGCCATTTCCCTCTGCATGTTGTTGCTCGTGGTTGGCCTGCTGTTTCTCTCCGAACGACTGGAGAAGAAGTGGAGCTTCTCCTGAGCGCCGCCCGCAATCCGCGCTGGCTCGTACTCTACGCCGTGCTGGTGTTCGCTTTTCTGTACGCTCCCATCGTGGTTCTCATCGTCTACTCGTTCAATGGCGGCGGCGTCGGCGGTTTTCCGCCCCATAATTTCACGCTCAAGTGGTATCAGATGCTGCTGGCCGACGGCCCCATTTGGGACGCCGTGCTCAATAGCCTGACGGTGGCCTTCGCCGCCATGGCCATTTCCCTGCTCCTGGGCATACCCGCGGCCCTGGCCCTGGATCGCGCCAGCTTCCCGGGAAAGGCCGCCTTTCGCCGCCTCGTACTTCTGCCTTTGATTTTGCCCGGCATCATCACCGGTCTTTCCCTGCTCATGCTTTTCGTGGGCATGGGCATGAATCTCAGCCTGCTGACCATCACCCTGGGCCACGGGACCGCCCTCATCTCCGTCGCCACTACCGACATTTTTGCCGGACTGCAGAAGCTGGACCGCGCTCAGGAGGAGGCCTCCCTCGATCTGGGCGCCAACTACTGGCAGACGTTCTGGCGTGTCACCCTCCCCAACCTGCGCCTGCCCATCATTGGCGCGGCGTTGCTGATCTTCACCCTCTCCATGGATGAAATTGCCGTCAGCTTCTTTTTGATTGGCCGTGACAACACCTTGCCCCTGGAAATCTGGTCGCGCCTGCGCCGCGGAATGACCCCGGAGATCAACGCTATCTCCGCCGTGATCTTTGTCTTTTCCCTGGTCGCGATTGTGCTCTGGTACCGCCTGCGGGCGCGCGCCGAAGGCCAGCCGGAGCTCGGCGCCGAACTGGTGGAAACGGCCGCTGCTGGAAGTTGAATGCATCGTAGCGGGCATTTCGCCGGAGCAAGTGCATTTGTGGCGCGGGCGCCCGCGCCCGCGAAACGCCCTCCACGGGGAGGCGTTACCCTTGAGCAAAAGCGGAATGACAGCGGCGAATTCAGCCGCCAAGCGGTGCAAGAATGTAGCCCTAGGTGTGAGCCTGGGGTAGTCGAAGCCGAACAAAGCCAAGCCCCAGCGGGGCAAAAGAAGAGGAGAACTTTATGCGCTTTGTCGTCCTGGGCGCCGGTCTAATGGGCCGCGCCGCGCTTTATGACCTGGCCCGCTCGCGCGAGGCTACCGAAATCATCGTGGCCGATTACGACCAGGCCCGCGCCCGGCAGGCGGCTCGCGAGTTTGGCCTCGGCAAGGCCCGCTCCGCCTTTTGCGATGTGCGCCAAACCGCCGAAGCCGTGCGCCTCCTCAGCGGCTCCGTCGCCGTTCTCAATTGCACCCAGTACTACTGGAATCTCCAGGTCATGAAGGCGGCTCTGGCCGCCCGGGCTCATTACCTGGACCTCGGGGGACTCTTCTACACCACGCGTCAGCAACTCAAGCTCAATTCCCAATTTCACCGCGCCGGACGCCTCGCCATTCTGGGCATCGGCAGCGCTCCCGGCATTGCCAACGTGATGGCCCGCTTCCTCGCCGACCAGCTGCAGCGCGTCACCGCCATCAAGATTTACAACGGCAGCCGCGAATTGCGTCCCGCCGCCTCCGATCCCCTGGCCTTTAGCTTCTCCATTGCCACCATTCTCGACGAGCTGACCATTGCGCCTATGCATTACGTCGGCGGCAAGTTTCGCGAACAGGAACACTTCTCCGACCCTGAAAAAGTGACCTTCCCGGCGCCCATCGGCAAGCTCGTGGTTCGCCACTCCATTCACTCGGAGGTGGCCACCCTGCCGCTCAGTTTCCGGCGCCAGGGCGTGCGCGAAGTGTTTTTCAAGATCAATTACGACCCGCAACTGATCGAAACCGTGCGCCTGCTGGGGAGCATGGGCCTGCTGGAACAGACCCCGGTAGCGGTTAATGGCTGTCAGGTGGCCCCGCGCGCTTTCCTGGAGCAACTGCTGAAAGGGCGTGCGACCGGCAGCGATGCGCCTCCGCGCGATGCCGAGACGGTTCGGACCGTGGTCGAAGGCAGCAGCGCCGGCCGCAAACGCCGCCTTACTCTCGACGCCACCACCCGCTACAGCACCCGGCCGGTTTTCAGTGCGGTCGCCCGCGATACCGGCTTCCCTATCTCGGTGGCAGCGCAGATGATCGCACGCGGCGAAATTCGTGCCCACGGCGTGCATCCCCCGGAAATGGCTATTCCGGCTCGAGCTTTCCTGCAGGAGTTGGACAGGCGTGGAATTGAAATCAGCGGTTCTGGCTGGAAATAGAGGATTGGGCAGTCAGTTAGGAATTGTGCCGCGACAGCGCCGCCGGCGATGCCACCGCCTTGGCACCCGTCTGGGCTTCCTCCCGCCCGAACTGCGGCACCCGGTCTACGGTACCGATCACAGGCTGGTCGGTGATGGAGTACAGAAAACCGTTCGAACCACTATGCTGGCGCAGGCAGAGGTTTTCGATCAGGGAGCGCGCACGCCGGTTCAGTACATTCTGCGGCAGCACACTGAAGTAGCGGAAGGTCCAGAGCAGGTACACTCGTTCCCAGAAGGTGGGCCTTACGTACCGTGCCCCGACCGGAGTCAGCAGTCTTAACACTCCCCAGCGTAGTTTACCGATCCACACCGCCCCGCCCCTTCCCATGAGTGGAATCCGCAGCCGACAGGCGCCGGCAATCACTTGATAG
The DNA here is from genome assembly GCA_035496875.1 of Terriglobales bacterium. Lineage (GTDB taxonomy): Bacteria > Acidobacteriota > Terriglobia > Terriglobales > Acidobacteriaceae > JAICWP01. The sequence continues at coordinate 13,612 of DATJEH010000283.1, forward strand.
CAATCTTTGCACCAAATGTGGTGCCACGGTACCGAAGTGACCTGGCTAGCCGGCTCGCCCCTTCCACCTTTGCCCCTCCGCAGCCACCCCAGTTCTCCCCGATAGCGGGGCAAATTACTGCAATTTAAAGCAAAAATAGGTACTAATTGGTCTATCAAATTCACTGCTATTGGCTGAAAGAGGCGGGCGTACGAAGGTCTGCGATAACATCCGCGGACCAAAAACCTGCAGAATTTGTGCTGCTAAACCGCCCAAAAGCAAATTTTCTTGCAGTTTTCTGTCCTAATTTGGCAACCATAGCGGCCCAAAACAGGAGCTATCCACCCAGCATCCGGGCAGCTATCTCCTTCACCAGCTTGGCGCAAACCATGGCCGTCCGTCCGCTCTCGTCCCGCCCGGGGTTATATTCCACCAGGTCCCCCCCCACAACGCGTCCACGCAAGGAGTGGAGCGCGTGGATGGCCTCCCGCACCGAGAGGCCTCCAGGCTCCCAGTGGGAGATGCCCGGAGCAAAGGCAGGGTCCACCACGTCCAGGTCGAAGGAGAGGTAAACCGGCCGCTCAAATGCGAGCCGCGGCCAGCGCCCTAAATCCTTCATTTCCAATACCTCCACGCCAAAGCGCTGGGCTTGCTCCCGCTGGTGGGCGTTCATGGTGCGAATGCCGGCCTGTACCAGGCGGCGGGCCAGCTTCTCCTCCATGATGCGGGCAAAAGGGCAGGCATGGGAAAAGCGGTTGCCGCCCAGTTCGTCATACAGGTCGGGGTGAGCGTCAAAGTGCACGATTTCCAAGTCGCGAAACTTGGCGGCGAAGGCCTTGATTACCGGGTAAGTAATGGAATGATCTCCGCCCAGCACCAACAGAGGCGCTTCCTGGCGCAGTTGGTCGGCTACCGCACTCTCGATGGCAGCAAAGGCAGCCGGGGTACCGCTGGGAAGCGCCACGCTGCCCAGGTCGCGCAGCTTACCCTGCAGGTCGGTGCCGTTTTCCGTCCACAGGTTGGAGGAATCGCAGTAGAGCGCCTCCACAATGCGCGGCGGAGCCTGCGCTGCTCCGCGCAGATAGGAAGAGTTCTCGTCAAAGGGGATTCCGAGCAGTGAAACCACAGGCGAGGGTGGGGCGGGCGAGTTCACTTAGCGTCCACAGACCAGAGGTGTAGCGGCTCAGATCTCGGGCAGCACGTCAAATCGCTTGATCACCGCCGCCACGCCATAATTTCCCTGGTTCGCATTCTCTTCCACGCGCACCACAGAAGCCTGGCAGCACACCCAGCGCCGGTCGGAGAAGGTGATCTCGGGGGGCAGCACCAGAATCAATTCCAGTTCGCTCCCCTCCTGCATTCGCGAGCTGGTGTAAACGAACACGCCCGCGGTGCTCAGATCGCGGGTCTGGGTAGCTTCCTGAACACCTCCGCGTTCCGCTTTCAGCGAAACCGGAACATGCACGGGAAAACGCTGCCGTGCCCGGCGATCCGACTTCTTCTCGACCATACGGTTCCCACCCTCGGAGTAAGAATCGCGGCATTTTACTCCAAACCGGGCTGTGCGCAAGTGCGGAAGGGGGCTTTGTTTTCCCTCATCCGTTATGGGCGCTCATGGTGGGCTGCCCAGGGAAGTACATGCCTCTGGGTGGATGTCCCAGTGCGGTGCAGGGGAAAATTACTGCGGGTTTTGCGCCAGGTGGTCGCGCCCCGGAACCACCACCACGGCTTGGTCCATGGTGGGCGCGTACAGAGTGTGCAGCAGCTTGGATTCGGCTTCCGCTTCCGAGGTGGCGCCGGTGCGCATGTAAGCGTCGGACAGCAGCTTCATGCTGAAAGCGTTGTCGTGGTCTTCCTGCAAATGGGGAATGGCATCGGCATACTTGGCCTGCTGCATCAGCCTGGCGCCCAGGGCAGCTTCACAGGAGTGATGTAGAGCGTGGCTGTTGCCCTTGGCTGCCATGGCTTGCAACTGTTGCATGGCCTGATCGGCGGTGCTCTGGTCGCCGGCATCGCCGGCGCGCGTCACCCGCCAGCGCAGCACACGGGCCAACTCCTCATCGCGATCCGATTTAGGAACGGACGTAGCCTGGGTCAGAACCATTTCAGCCTGCTGCAGGTGCTTGAGGGCGGTAAGGGGATCGGGCTGGTAGAGAGCCATCAGGCGGTGAATTTCTGCTTCGTGGAAGGGCAATTTGAGGGAGTCGGCTTCGCTGGCGGCGGCGGCAAAGGCGGTGTCTGCCTGGGCATAGTTGCGCTCGCGCACGTAAGTCATCGCCGACTGCATTTCGAACTCCACCCGGTCGGCGTCAGTCTCCGCGCCGGCAACCGCTTTGGCATACTCCGCTCGCGCCCTGGGTTCATCTCCCATC
>DATJEH010000284.1:0-5085 GCA_035496875.1 Terriglobales bacterium
TGGCGCCGCCATACTCGCGCCGCCATTCCCACACGCGCTCCACGAAGCCTTCGCGGCCCAGGTCGCGGCGGTTCTTGCCCTCCTTGGCCAGCTGGCGCTCCACCATCATCTGCGTGGCGATGCCGGCGTGGTCGGTGCCCGGCAGCCACAGCGTGAGAAAGCCGCGCATGCGATGCCAGCGCACGATAATGTCCATCTGCGTCTGGTTGAGCATGTGCCCCATGTGCAGGCGTCCGGTGACGTTGGGCGGTGGCAGGAGCAGCGTGAACACAGGCTTTTGCGCCTCTGGCGAGCCGGGCGGGGGCGTGGGGACGTGGAACAGCTTTTCCTGCACCCAGTATTCGGCCCAGCGCGCCTCAATCGCGCTCGGTTCGTACGCCTTGGGTAGTTCGTGAGGCATGGAGGTTCAGCACGCGGCTGCACAACCGCGCAGCACCAGCGCAGCCCTGTCAGGGATAAGTTTTGAGTTTACAGGCGGGGCGAAAAGGGGGTCAAACGGGTTGGGGGGTACTATGACCCGAGGGGATTTTGCTACACCCCCTGCGCGGGAGCGGGCCAGCGGGGCCTCATGTCTCAATCCTGAGCGCAGCGAAGGGCCTCGCGTGAAGCGCTGGTCGGGCTCATCGCCCGGTCACCTCTGGAGCTGACTTTAATTTCTTCGCAATGAGCACCATCAGCACCACAACGATTGCGAGTTGTAGCGCCATTCCGACGTAAGTCGCAGAGGGAAAATGGGGCCCATTCAGGCGCGGGTAGAAAGCTTCTGCCGGAGTGAGCAAGGCAAGCGCCTGGTTCACCAACTCCTGCGATTGCCAGTAAAAAACTGTGCTGATTATCACGGCTGCTACGTAATACAGGCAGAGGTAAAGGACTCCCTTCACCATCGGCTGGCGGAGCCGCGTCAGGTTGCACCACTGAATAAACAAAACATCGCGCGCCAGGAAGGCAAAGAGAACTGCAAACTGCACGGCGGCAGAGGCTAGCAGTATTCCATTAAACGGCAAACTGCGGCGCCACACGGCCAATCCGAAGATCAGCAGAACGTACGCCATCGCTGCCGAGAGTGCAACCCAGGGCAGGGGGAGACCCTCCCGCATATATCCGGAAAGTCCCAAATCGCGCCGTTCGCGCCACCATACACTGAGGCGCTCGTAGGGGCTTAGGGTCGCAAGTCCAATCAGCAGCAGGGCAATAGCGTTTACGATTACGATTATTGTAACCAGATAGCTGGCAGCGGCAAAAATGCCGATTGGATCAGGCCGCATCAAGGCATAAATCACCAGATTGACATAAGCAACGCAGGCCAGGGCGTTCGAGCGTGATAGGGGACGGATTTCCGCATAGTCGCGTTTCAAGTTCCGCACCAGCATCAGCGCAAGCCACGCCCCACAGGAGATTTCCAGAAACAGGCTCAGTGCCAGCCAGGGAACGGGATAACCGAAAAATGAGCCATCGGTTTTGTAATAGGTGGGGCGGACACCGAACAGACTTGAGATTCCGGTCAAAGGGCTGAACGCGGCCACACCGGGCAATCCTGTCTCCCGCATGGCGTAGCTCGCCATCACTAGGAAGTAGATCCCCAACGCGCCAATCAAGCTGACGCCCCGGCTGCGGCTCTCTGACAGCATGGATACCCACAACCCCGCTATGCCCAGGAACAACGCGCTGGTGGCAAGAAAAACGTACGCCTCGATAATCTGAACCAGCCCAACCCCTGCCAGCAACCCCGCGGCAAAGCCGGCGGGCAACGAAACTAGGAAGGTAAAGTAGGCCAACACTGGCTCACCCAGGAGCTTGCCTCCAACCATCTTAGCGGGCGTGAGCCGCGTGATCCTCTGGAAATCCCAAGTCTTACGTTCCCGCTCTCCGGAAATGGATTGGGTGCAGGCAAGCAAAGTCCAGAAGGTCAGAACTACACCTTGAATTCCCAGCAGCCACTTGTAAGACAGAAGCCATGCATCCCGAGATTTGTCCTTTTCAAGCTGCTGCAGTCGCGCCACCCAGAAACCGTCAAAGTGGCTGGCCGCATAGCGCGCGCTTTCCAAATTTCGTTGCACTGAAGTCCAGCAGGAGAGCCCTACGAGGATGCACACCACTACGATGATAATCACTACAGCAGTAGCCCGAGCCGGGCGTAGTTCGGCACGAAGGTGCCTCACGAACTCGGGATTACCAAAAATGCGCAGACTATGTGACCTCATGCCTTGAGATTTTCATGTACACATCCTCCACCGTCTGCTTTACCTCGCCGAAGGAAATCACGCGAATGCCCTCGCCCACGAGCATGGCCAGCAGTCCGGATAACTCTTCTTCTGAACCACTGAAACGAAACACGGCTGAACTATCTGCCAGGCAAATCTCAGACACTAGCGGGCTTCGCCGCAACTTGCCTTCTGCCAGTTCCGAATCGCCAACCCAAGCCATTCGCACCAGTAGCGACCTAACTCCGTCTGCCGCAATTTCCTCCATTTTCCCACTCCGCACCAAGCGGCCTTTCTCCATGATCCCAATCGACGTACACAATCCTTCCAATTCCGTCAGGATGTGGGAGGAAATCAAGATGGTCGTGCCTTTGTCGCGCAGGGAACACAGCAACTCGCGGAGTTGGATACGCGCTTTTGGATCCAGCCCGGATGCTGGCTCATCCAGCAGCAGAACCTTGGGGCGGTGAATGATCGCGCGCGCGATTCCTAGCCGCTGTTTCATGCCTCTTGAAAGACCGGCTATGAATGCGTCGCGCTTGCTCTCAAGGTTGACCTCTGCGATCACCTCGGCAACGCGGGTTGAAATTGCGGTCTCCGGGAGTTTGTACGCATGCGCAAAATAATCCACGTATTCCCAGACTTTCAGATTCTCATATACCGAAAAGAAGTCTGCGAGATAGCCAATATATTGTTGTGCTTCCTCGGGAGAGTGGTTCACATCTACCCCGGCCACCCGTACCGTTCCCAGCGTCGGGGTGAGCAGGCCGCATGCCAGCCGGATGGTCGTGGTCTTGCCCGCTCCATTGGGCCCGATCAAGCCATAGATTTCTTTTTCTGGAATGGTCAGACTCAGGTCGCGAACGGCCACCACGTCGCCAAACTCTTTACGCAGCTGGGTACATTCAATCAAATCGGTGTTCGACGCTGATCTTGAGTCGTAGTATTAGGTCAGCGATTCGTCATCGTCAACAAGAAAGACGGGGGCCGGGCGCAAGGGCGAGCCTCCCATTGACAGTCTGTGATATATAGGAATCCTGAGTCGCAGACGTGAAAAACCGGCGAAACAATCACCCAAACCGGGGGTTCCTCGTTGAAGAGTGCCCATCATGCTAGATCGGCTTGGCGGAATTCCAAATCTTATCGTATTCGGCTCTCTTTAATTCTGCCGTCGAGGTATCCAAGGGAGCCAAGTATGTTGGTTTGGTTTTCGCCGCATTTTTGATCGATTGCCCGACCACCCAGCAGGATTGATCGTCTAAGAAGATGACTCGGTCGTGAATTGCATCCGACAATCGAGCCTCAACTCCCTTTTTTGTCTGTGTGATGAATTTTTCAATTGCTGCCTTTAACCCAGCAGCGTTTTTGCGAGCCAGCAAGCGAACTGTGACTTCCGGTTCTACAGCGGCTAAATACGTATCGAACACTTCTTCATCCAAATAGGGGTCAATGATAAGAATGGATTGCTTTGCGGAAGCCAAAAGGTCTCGGAGCGCTTTAAAGAAGTCGTAAACCGCGCCTGGGCCAAACGCTCGGTCAGCACCGGCTGGCAATTGCAACTCAAGATCCGCAATGGCGTGGTGCAGAATTCCTACTATGCCTGCGGTCCCCATATCACGCCCGAATGTTGTACCGAGTAATGTGATTTGCGTACGAACGGATAAGCCTTCAACTGCCTTCCAGTGCTCTATTAAGGCCTGTACCTTCCCGAGCCACTGCTGATGTGTATGGGAAGTCGGCGTAAAGGTCTTAAAGTCAGGCATCCGGTCGGCGAGGGCCCGGAGTTCCGCGAGTAGGGCAGCTTGGTCCATGAACAATCCAACACTTCATTCTAGGTGGCGAGCGCCTTCTCCCGGATTCCGCTGAACTGCGCCAGTATATCCCACAATCCGAACAGGGTGGCGGGGGGGGCACCTTTCCAGCCGATGTCTTTCCCATCCTTCGCAAAAGCCGCGAAGGGTGGGGCACCCACACCATGCTTAATGGTTTGCTTTCTGCAAAGTTGCGCTCAAATGCACACTGGAGCCGGCGTCGGTGGAGATGTCGCGAGTCCAGTCGCTGTAGCCGGTCATGCTGACGCGGATGGTGTGCTTTCCCGGCTTCAGCTTCAGCGTGGCCGGGCTGTTGCCGTTGAACTGGCCGTCCACGTAAACATCCGCTCCATCGGGAGTCGTGCTCAGGCTCACGGTTCCCGCCTCGTCGGTGGCCGGGGCATTCTCGGCCAACGCCTTGGCAGCTGCTGGCGTGGATTCCTCCGTACCTTTGGCCACAGTGGTGGTCACGCCTACGGGAACGAACGACCGTTCCTTTTCCGCAACCGAAACCGGAGCCCCGGTCACGCCCTGCAGCGCCACCAGCATGGCCCGGTAGTTGCTCTTATCGCCCTGCAGAAGGATGCCGGCGTTCTTTCCGTCCGGAGTTTTGTACTGGATGCCGATGTAGTGCAGCCGGGTCTTGTGGAATAGCCCAAACAACGCCACCGGGGCCACCAGGACGGCCAGCGCAATCATGGTGCCCACCCTCCGGTGCGCCTCCTGGCCGTAGCTGAGCGAGGTAACGGACTTGGGCGGGATATCAACTCTCTGCTTGTCTTTTAATACCAGCGTGATTGCATCCGGACTTACCGTCAGCGTATTGTCCCAGTCCTTGGGATCAACCTTGGAAGCGACCGACCCGCCGTTGTACCGAACCCGGGTAAAGCTATTGCCATCTGCGTATGCCAGAAGTGAGCAACACAAAATTACCGCCAGAGCCCCATGGAAGTGACGCATACTCCCTCCTATCCCTCGTTGGACTCCTGCCAGCAGTAAAGCAAGCCGGCGTTCGTAGGAAGTCTGAAAAGCATTGTGTCACGGATGTGAAACGCCATGGGCGAGATTGGGCA
>DATJEH010000285.1:0-16223 GCA_035496875.1 Terriglobales bacterium
GAAGACGAAGAAGAAGACGAGGGCAACGGCAACGATGATGGTGATGATGGCGGAGACGACGACGGCTACTCGGAGTGAGCGTACCGGTATTCTCTGACCAGCATCTTATTTGGTAATCGGTTCGACTGAGCTCGCCGCACAAGAGTGAGCTCAAATGGCTACGATTGCAACCATTTGGGAGGTGGTAATTTGGCAGAAGTGCGATTGCAAGAGGGGGAGTCCATCGAGAATGCCCTGCGGCGCTTCAAGCGCAAGGTGCAGGCAGAAGAGATCATCAAAGATGTGAAGCGTCACTCCTTCTATTTGAAGCCGGGAGCCAAGCGCCGGGTGAAGCAAGCGTTGGCCCGAAAGCGTGCCAGAAAAAAGATGCGCAAAGAGTCGGAATAAGTTGGGACACGTGCCAGGGCTGCTCATAAAGACCATGCCAGCTAAGCACGGCTACGCTCGCAGTCCACGTCTTCAATTCTCCGCGGCCCACAGAAGGGCGAACCGTAGAGGGATGGCAGATGTGGCTTGAAACCTGCCGTTCGGGGACGCATAGCAACTGGTGCTCTTGTAATGGAACAACTGATGGACAGTGGCTGGGATCCTCGTGGTAGAGACTTTCCAACCGTGTCCCCGAGCCAGTTCGATTCTACTGTTTCAAGTGCCGAGGTAGTTCCCGAACCTTAATCCAACCTTAAATCACAGGACAATTACCATAGCGGGGGGAGCAGGAATCCGTCCCGCCTGCTTTTCGGAAGTGGAGCAAATTGCTTATTCTCTGTACCGTACGAGCACGGGTTGAGAAGCACACGCGCCGCTGTGGCGCTTCGAAGGCCAGACTGGCGCAGCTGCCCAGGCAAACCCTCCTCATCTTGCCCAAGTGCTAATTTTCTTACCAGGGGATGGAATGACATGTGGTATCAGATTTGCCGGACGCCAGTTCCCACCCATGCCTTCATGTTTGGCCTCGGCGTTTGGAATGAACGTGGTAGCCGGGTGGTCAATGCCCGCTGCCCAAATAATGTCATGCCTTAAATCTTCCTTTAGGTTCATACGATATGTTGTCGTGCAATCAAACTGACTGGTCCGCTTCGTCGCGGCGGGTGCTTTGCCGGCCTTCCCGACGAAGAGAAATTTAGGTCGTCAAACGATTATTTCCTTGCATGTTGGGTGAGATCGGCAGTAGCATCCGCCGACATTAGGAGTGAGGAGCACAGGTTTCGCCTGTTCCTCCGCTGGGCATTCTTAGAAGTTCTTACAGGTCCCCGAACCCTTTACCCTTTCCGTCTTCTTAGCGGTCGTTCCGCCGGTTTTTTGTTGAATGACTGGTCAGACCAGCAGACAGCATGGAGGTATGGTAGTACGCCCTCCCGCTGCCTCTTGCTGACTTGAACGGAGGATCTACATGCACGTTATGAAGATTCGCTTGGGTCTGTGGCTGCTCTTGATGGGGGTGATGGCCGCGCTGCCCGTGAGCGCACAGGTCGCGGGGGCGACCCTGTCGGGAACTGTAACCGACGCCTCCGGGGCCGTCATCGTGAATGCTCAGGTTTCGGTCAAGAACTTGGCCACCGGCGTGGTGCAGTCAACTACCACCAACACCGACGGTTTCTACAGTGTGCCCAACCTTTTGCCCGCCAACTATCAAGTTACCTTCCTGGCCAAGGGTTTCGCCACCAAGGCGGCGGCGGCAACATTGACGGTCGGCGCCAAGCAAATATTAAGCGTCTCCCTCGCCGTCGGCGAAGCACAACAGCGCGTGGACGTCACGGAACAGGCTCCCAGTGTGGACCTGGCCACTTCCACCATCAGCGGCGACGTGGTGGGCTCGGAAGTTCGCGAGCTGCCCTTGAATGGCCGCGACTGGGGCTCCCTGGCCACTCTGCAACCAGGTGTGGCCACCGTGCGCACCCAGGAGGCTGTCACCCAGGTTGGCTCCCATGCCCGCGGCCTAGGCATGCAGATGACCATTGATGGAAGCCGGCCAACCCAGAACACCTACCGGCTCAATGGCGTCATCATCAATGACTACTCCAACGCCGGACCCGGCAGCGTGCTCGGTCAGAACCTGGGCGTGGATGCCATCCAGGAGTTCTCGGTTCTTACCAGCAACTACTCGGCCGAGTACGGTTTCACCTCTGGCGGCGTCATCAATGCCATCACCCGCTCCGGAACCAGCCAGTTCCATGGCAGCGCCTATGAGTTCATCCGCAACAGCGCCATGGATGCGGCCAACTTTTTCGAAAATAATAACAACCTTCCCAAGGCAGGCTTCCGTCGCAACCAGTTCGGCGCTTCCGCCGGAGGGCCCGTGTGGAAGGATAAGGTCTTTATCTTCGGCGACTATGAGGGCCTTCGCCAGAGCAAAGGCATTACTCACGTCGCGCACACCCTTTCGGCGGACGCCCGCACCGGCCACATTCACGACGACAATGGCAATCCCATCACTGTGCCCGTTAACCCCACCATCGCCAGGTTCTTTACCTTCTTCCCCCTGCCCAACGCCGGCCTGATAGGTCCGGGCGACACCGGCAACTACGCTTTTTCCGGCGCCCAGATCGTCCCCGAGAACTACTTCACCACCCGTGCCGACGTCAAGCTTTCCAGCAAAGACAGCTTGAACTCCAGCTACTATTATGATCGTTCCACTTTTACCCAACCCGACGGCACCAACCAGGTCCTGGACCAGTTCGTTGTCGGTCGCCAGGGCGGCTCCCTGGAGGATACCCACATCTTCAGCCCCGAAATGGGCAATACCATTCGTCTCGGCTATAACCGCAGTTATGGTGATGGGCAGCTGACTCCGAGCGCCATTAACCCGGCGGCCGCGGATCATTCCTTTGGCATTCTCCCCAGTCTCTATGCTCCTCGCCTCACTGTCTCCGGGCTTACCCCATTTCGTGGTGGTCTGCAGGGGCAGTCAGTCCAGAATTATTTAATGCAGAGCTTCCAGGTGTACGACGATGCGGTGCGCACCATGGGCACGCACAACGTAAAGTTCGGAGGCATGCTGGTCCGGGTGCATGAAGACTTGTTTGCCCCCTTCATCGAAGACGGCACCGCCACCTTTCCCAGTATTTCCAGTTTTCTGCAAGACGCTCCCTCCCGCTTCGCCGGGCCCCCGGACATCTCCGCCATCTCCACTCATTACAACCGGGACTGGGTCCTGGGTGCCTATCTGCAGGACGACTGGCATGCCCGCTCCAATCTCACGCTGAACTTGGGCTTGCGCTACGAAATGTCCACCATCCCCACCGAGAAGAATGGCAAAATCGCCAATTTGCAGACCATTGAGACCAATCCCGCCAATGGCCCCTTCTACAACAAATACTTCCAACGCAACCCCACGCTCAAGAATTTTGAGCCCCGCATCGGCTTCGCCTGGGACCCATTCCACGATCAGAAGACCGCTGTTCGCGGAGGATTTGGCTTGTTTGACGCCCTTCCTCTCCCTTATGAACTGGTCATCAACAATGCCCAGACTTCTCCCTTCCACGTGGTGACGGCGGTCAACAATCCGACCGCTGGAGTATTTCCGCAAGGCATTGCCTCCCTGCTCACCAATCCCCCGGCAGTGAGCCAGGTGTGGAATTACGTCCAGCCTGACCTCAAGCGGAATTACATCTTTCAGTGGAACCTGGACGTGCAGCGGCAACTTCCAGGCAACACCGCGCTAAGCGTCGCTTATGCCGGCTCGCGCGGCGTCCACAACCCCTTCCAGGAGGACGACATCAATACCGTCTTCCCCTATCACGTCGGCAACCGCTGGGTGTTCCCCAACCCAATTTGTTCAGGCCCCACTCCCAACCCGACTTGTTTGACCCAGGGCGGCTCCGGCCTTGTCCCCGGCCATCCCATCAACACCAACGTCAATGCCATCCAGACCACCCTCTGGACCAGCCTCTCTTATTACAACTCGCTGCAGGTACGCGTCACCAAGGACATGAGCCATGGCCTGCAAGCCATGAGCTCCTTCACCTGGAGCAAGACCATGGATACTTCCTCGGGCAGTTTTGCTGGCGACAATTTTGCCAGCGACCTCAGCCCTACCACTCCCTGGTGGGATTTGAGACTTGTCCGCGGCCTTTCCGACTTCAATGTCGGCAAGAACCTGGTCGTGAATCTGCTTTACCAGGTTCCCAAATTCCACGCGCTGGCTGGTCCCGCGGGCTGGCTGTTCCGGGGCTGGCAGCTGGGAGCCATTTTTGAGGCCAGCGACGGCGTTCCCCTCTGGCCCCTCGATGGCGTAGAAGGCGATCCCATGGGGCAGCTCAACTCTGAGCCTATCGCCATTCCCGACCGTCTCTACGGCGGACCCTGCAGCTCCATCATCAACCCTGGCAATCCCAGCCAGTACATTAAGCCCAACTGCCTGACCGTTGCCCAGGCGCCCAGCCAGAGTTTTTACAACACCTACTGCGACAAATCGCACGCCTTCCCGCGCTGTGACAATCTGGTTGGCACCCTGGCTCGCAATTCCATCATCGGACCGGGATTGCTCAACCTCGACTACTCCATGGTCAAGAACAATCACATCCGAGAGAACCTGAATGTGCAGTTCCGGGCTGAGTTCTTTAACGTCATCAACCATGCCAACTTCGCGCCCCCCGTGGATAACCTCGAGGCCTTTGACGCCACCGGCGCGCCGGTGCCCGGCTTCGGCCAGATTGACTCGACCCAGACACCCGGCCGCGAAATTCAATTCGCCATCAAGGTGATGTGGTAATGCTTTCGGGTACGATACTGGATCACAGGTAACCAGGCCCTGAGGCCTGGTTCCTGTGGTAGAAGTGAACGCTGCTAGCCGAGCGCGGGGAGGAAAAGCTGCCGCATGAAACAAACGGCCCTGGGCAGACTTGTGCTGGGGTTTCTGTGTCTTGTCCCCCTGGCGCATTCGTTCATCCATTTCCCCGGTAGGGTCGCCCGCATGCAAGCGGGCGGCAGTCAGCCCTCTTTGCACGCCAGGGCGCAATCCGCACTGTCCACTACCCACGGCACCTTGCAGCTGCCCGGTTTGTTGCGTCCGGTTACCGTGCTGCGCGACCCCTGGGGTGTTCCTCATATTTACGCTCAAAACCAGCACGACCTGTTTTTCGCCCAGGGCTTCGTGACCGCCCAGGACCGCTTGTTTCAGATGGAGCTATGGAAGCGCGTCGGGCAGGGACGCCTGGCGGAAGTGCTCGGCCCCGAGTATTTGCAGCGCGACATCAATGCGCGCCTGCTGGCTTACCGTGGCTCCATGGCCGACGAGTATGCCAGCTATGCTCCCGACGCCAGGCAAATCCTGGAAGCATTTACCCAAGGCATCAATGCGGAGATTGCACGCCGCCTTGCTCCCGGCGGCCCCGGCCTGCCGCTCGAGTTCCAACTCGCAGGATTTAAGCCTGAGCCCTGGAGGCCGGAAGACTGCCTCACTCGCATGGCCGGGTTTCCCATGACCCGCAACTCGGTTGAGGAACTGCTCCACGCCAAACTCGTCACCTTGATCGGCGCCCGCAAGGCTTCCGCGTTGCTCGGCCTGGATCCGCCCGTGGTCCTCGACCCCGCCCCAGGCGAGGACCTTTCCAGGCTCTCGCCGGAACTGTTGCGCAACCTGCAGGGCAGCGATAGCTCCATGCAACTTGTTCCGCAGCTGGCTGCCAGCTCGCACCGGCTGGATGAGCCGGGAAGCGGCAAGTGGGCCAGCAATGACTGGGTCGTCTCCGGCAAGTTGACTGCCTCCGGCCGGCCTCTTCTGTGCAATGATCCGCACCGCACCATAGACAAGAGTCCATCCTTGCGTTACGTGGTGCACCTCGTGGCGCCCGGCTGGAACGTGATTGGCGCCACCGAGCCCGGTTCCCCAGGCATCGAAGACGGACACAACCAGCGCATCGCCTGGGGTTGGACCATTTTCGGCATGGACCAGCAGGACCTCTACCTGGAAAAGCTCGATCCCAGCGACCCGCTTCGCTACAAGACCGAGACCGGCTGGAAGCGAATGCGGGTGGAGAAGTCCACATTCCACGTGAAAGGCCAGCCTGACGTTACCGTGGATTTGAAGTTCACCCGCCACGGCCCGGTGTTGTGGGAAGACGGGCCTGCGCATCGTGCGCTCGCTCTGCGCTGGATTGGCGCCGAACCGGGAACGGCCGGCTACCTGGCTTGCCTTACCCTTGACCGGGCGCAGAATTGGCAACAGTTTGAAGCTGCCGTCCAGCGTTGGAAGCTGCCTACCCACAACATCGTGTACGCCGACGTTGATGGCAATATCGGCGAGCATTCCGTGGGCCTGGAACCTATCCGCAGGAATTTCACCGGCACCATGCCCATGCCCGGGGATGGCGGCTATGAGTGGGCTGGCTGGGTGCCACTGCAGGCCCTCCCCCACCAGTTCAACCCCCGCCGCGGTTTTGTCGTTACCGCCAACCAGCGCATGGTCCCCGAAAACTTTTCTTACAAGGTCGGCTTCGAGTGGGCCGAACCCTACCGCGCTAACCGGATCACTGAGGTGCTGAGTGCCGACGCCGGCCAACGCCACAAAATCACTCTCGACGACATGGAGCGCCTGCAGGCTGACGTAACCTCTTTGCCCGCCCGCGAACTCCTGCATCTTCTAACTGCGGCAAGCGCCGGTTCCAGCGACCCCTCCGCCCAGTTGCTGCTTCATTGGAACGCCGCAGTGGACCGCAATTCTGCCCCCGCCGCCTTGTATGAGCTTTGGCAGCTCGAGCTCGAAAACGAAATGCTTCACCGCCTGGCGCCGCAGAATGCCTGGCAGGCGCTTCGCGGGCACATTCCACTCTCCGTCGTGCTCGCTCGTCTGGAAGATCCCGATGCGGCCACCTTTGGAGCAAACCCCGCGGCGGCCCGCAACCAGTTGCTGCGTGACACCCTCCATGCCGCTGCCGCCCGCCTGCAGTCCCTGCAAGGGCCGGACCCTTCGGCCTGGTCCTGGGGACGCCTGCACACGGTCACCTTCCATCACGTGTTGGAATTGCTGCCCGGCGCCAAATCTCTGTTCGACGTGGGCCCCGTCGCCCGCCCGGGTGATTCCTTCACGGTGAATGCCGCTTACTATCGGGGCGACGATTTCGCCCAAACCGCTGGGCCCAGCTACCGCGAAATTATTGACGTCGGCAACTGGGACGGCTCCCGCGTGGTCAACGTGCCCGGAGAGAGCGGCCAGCCCGCCAGTTCCCATTACTCTGACCTGCTGACCTTATGGGATCGGACTCAATATTTCCCTATGCTTTACTCGCGTGATGCCGTTGAAAGGCAGGCCAAAGATCGCCTGACCCTTCAGCCGGCCAATCCATGAGCTTCGATTCACAACTCGATCATCTGATTTCGTCCCCGCTGCCGCTTGCGGTTCAATTTTTCAGGAGGCCTGAATGAGACGTCTTGCACTTCTGCTGGCGCTGGTTCTGGTTGTTCCGCTCGCCTTATTCTCCCAGGAGACGTCTGTTCCTGAGATTGCTTACGATTCGGTTCCCAACCTTCTCAAGCTTCCCCCCGATCTCTATCTTGGCGAAGCCGCCGGCGTGGCCGTGAACTCGAACGGAGACATCTTTGTGTTCACCCGCAGCGGCCACACCCGGCTCTTCGAATTCGACCCCAACGGCAAATTCCTGCGCGAGATAGGTCAGGACCTCTACGGTTTCTCCTTCGCCCATACCGTGCGCATAGATAAGAACGACAATATCTGGTGCGTGGATGAAGGCGCCAACATGGTTATCGAGTTCAACCCCCAGGGCCGCGTCATCACGCTCTATGGCCGCAAGCCCGAAGCCGTCGAAGGCGGCGCCCCGCGCGCTCCCGGAGCACCCCCGCCTCCGCCACCGCCCCCCGATTTTGCCACTTTCCAGGAACGCTTGTTCAATCGTCCCACCGACGTTGCCTGGGACGCCCAGGGTAACAGCTACATCTCCGACGGTTATGGCAACTCGCGGGTGGTGAAATATGACAAAAACGGCGACTGGGTAATGGAATGGGGCAAGCGCGGCAGCGAGCCCGGCGAATTCTTTCATCCTCACTCCATCGCCACCGACGCCAATGGCAACGTCTATGTGGGCGACCGCGAAAACCACCGCATCCAGGTCTTTGACGGCAGTGGAAAATTTCTTAACGCCTTTACCAATATCGGCGCCCCCTGGGCCATCTGCATCACCCCCGGTCCCCACCAGGTGCTTTATACCTCCGACTCCAACAAGGGTCGCATCTACAAGATGGATTTGAATGGCAAGATCCTGGGAGCCTTCGGCAAGCCGGGTAAGCAATTAAAGGAATTTGGATGGGTGCACGAAATCGACTGCCCCTCCGAAAACACCCTTTTCGTTGCCGAACTGCTAAATTGGCGGGTGCAGAAGTTGATTCTGCATCCGGCTCACTGACCGTTCCCCGGGGTAGGTAGATGAAGCGGTGGGGCAGCATCCTGGCGTGGGTGGTGGTCTCGCTGCTGTGCGGGCTGGCGGTGGCCGTTATCGCCCTGCACCGCGGCGAGTCCATCAATGCCATGTGGCTGGTAGTCGCGGCCCTGTGCAGCTATGCTCTGGGCTACCGCTTCTACAGTAAGTTTCTCGCCGCCCGCGTGCTGGCTTGGGACCAGCTGCGCGCCACCCCGGCGGAGCGACTCGACAACGGCCGCGATTTCGTTCCCACCAACAAGTGGGTGGTGTTCGGCCACCACTTTGCCGCCATCGCCGGTCCTGGCCCCCTGGTGGGGCCGGTGCTGGCGGCCCAATTCGGTTATCTGCCGGGCACATTGTGGATTCTGGCCGGCGCCGTCTTTGGCGGCTGCGTTCAGGATTTTGTCATTCTCTTCTTCTCCGTTCGCCGCGACGGCAAGTCGCTCACCGAAATTGCCCGCGATGAAGTCGGCCCCCTGGGCGGTGTGGTGGCTTACCTTGCCGTTATCAGCATTATCGTCCTCATCCTCGGCGTCACCGCCCTGATTGTGGTGAATGCCCTCAAGTCCAGTCCTTGGGGCGCCTTCACCATTGCTATGACCATTCCCATTGCCCTGCTTATGGGTGTTTACCTGCGTGTACTGCGCCCAGGGAAGGTTCTGGAAGGCTCGCTGCTCGGCTTCGTGCTGGTGCTGCTGGCCATCTGGGGAGGGCAGTGGGTGGCGGAATCGCCCACCCTGGCGCGCTACTTCACCTTCAGCGCCCCGGCGCTGGCCATTCTCATCATCGTTTACGGCTTCGCCGCTTCCGCTCTCCCGGTCTGGCTGTTGTTGGCGCCGCGGGATTACTTGAGCACTTTCGTGAAGCTCGGCACCATCGCGGCGCTGGCCTTGGGCATCATCGCCCTGCGGCCCACCCTGCACATGCCCGCTTTAACCCGCTTCGTGGACGGCACTGGGCCGGTGTTGGCGGGAAAGATCTTTCCCTTCGCCTTCATCACCATCGCCTGCGGCGCGGTCAGCGGATTTCATTCCCTCATTGCCAGCGGCACCACCCCCAAGCTGATTCGTCGCGAAACTGAAACCCGGCTGGTCGGCTATGGCGGCATGGCGGCGGAGTCCTTCGTCGCCGTAATGGCCATGATTGCCGCCTGCGTGCTGCAGCCAGGAGTGTACTTTGCCATCAGCAGCCCCGCTGGGGTGGTCGGCAGCGCCCCCGCAACCGCTGCTGCCACTATTTCCTCATGGGGATTCCCCGTCAGCGCCGCGGGCATGGCCTCCCTGGCGCAGGAAGTCGGCGAGCAGACTCTGTTCAACCGTACCGGCGGCGCCCCCGCCTTTGCCGTCGGCATGGCCCACATCTTCGCTCACAGCCTGGGAAGCCGGTTGTTGATGGCCATCTGGTACCACTTTGCCATCATGTTCGAGGCCCTCTTTATCCTGAGCATTCTTGACGCCGGCACCCGCGTTGGCCGTTTCATGTTTCAGGAAGCTCTGGGACACGTGTGGCGGCCCCTGGGCCGCACCAGTTGGTATCCCAGTGTGCTCTTCAACAGCGGGCTCATCGTCGCTGCCTGGGGCTACTTCCTCTGGCAAGGCGTGCGCGATCCCCTGGGCGGCATCAACTCTCTGTGGCCGCTATTCGGGACTGCCAACCAGTTACTGGCCACCGTGGCCCTGTGCGTGGCCACCACCATCCTTATGAAGATGGGCAGGGCGCGCTACTCGCCTGTCACCCTGATTCCTCTCGGCTGGCTGGTGGCGGTGACCTTCACCGCCTCCTGGCAGAAGATTTATAGCCCCAACCCGCGCATCGGCTTCCTGGCTCACGCCCGCCAGTTGGCTGCCCTCCCTGTGCGCGCTCCCGAAACGGCACGCCTGATCTTCAACGACCGGCTGGATGCGCTCGTCACCGCAGCCCTGGTCATGTTGGTGCTGTTGATCGTATTGGAGTCGGCGCGGGAGTGGATCCGTGTGCTCTCCGGGCGCAAGCCGGCTGGTGTTCACGAAGCTCCCTTCGTGGCCACTCGTTTTGTCGCCGAGGAGGCCTCATGAAGAAGTTGCACCAGGTCGGCGCCACCGTGTTGGCCATGCTCCGTGAGATCTTCGATGAAGCCGCTTACCGGCGCTTTCTGCAACGTACGGGCAAGTCGTGTTCGCGGGCCAGTTACCGGGAGTTCTTACACCAGAAGCTGAACGTCAAGCCACGCCCCCGCTGCTGCTGAGCGTTCCTCGCCGTCGTTGTTGACATGCTCGTTTCGGGCCAAGGCCTCTTTTATGTTTTTCTTCTCGACGAGGCTGCAGCTGTGCCGCGAAGCGGCGACTGGGCTGTATGGGTCGCCACCGCGCACAGGAAATAGAATATAGAAGCGTTGGCAGGGATCTGCATGTTGAAGTCAAAGAAGCTGTGGACCAGCAGTCCGGTGCAGCCGACGAGAGCAGCCAACCCCAGCGCCCGCGACCAGTCGCGGTTCCAGCCCTCCACGTTGCGCAGCCCCGCGCGGTACACCTCGACGATGAACCACACCACCGACGCGAAGCCGATCAGGCCGGTCTCGGCCAGCACCTGCACGTAATCGTTGTGCGCGGCGTTTACGAAAAGGTCGGTGTAGAAGCTGCGGAACTGCGGATAGACCGCCGTGAATGTCCCCAGGCCCCAGCCCAGCACCGGCTTTTGCCAGAACATCCGCAGCCCGTCCTTGGTCATAGCCAGCCGCATCCAGTCCTGCAGTTCAGTGAAGTGGTGCCACAGAGCGTTTGTTCCTAACCACACCACAAACGCCAGCACCATCAGACAAACTGCTCCCAATGCCGCGGCGAGGCGGCCGTTCCTTTTCCGCCACACCAGCAAGCCGAGCAGAAGACCCATTTCGGCCAGGAATGATGCCGTGCCGGCGCGCGATTGCGAGAGCACGATGGTTCCTGCCATCACGATTCCCGCGAACCCCACCAGCGCCCGCTTGCCGCCACGGAACAGCGAGCCCAGGCTGAGCACGATGGGGATGGGCGCCAGCATTTCCATCAATCCGGCGTAGTGGTCATGGTTCACATAAGGGCCGAATGGCGATCCGCCGCTATGCAGCGTGCGCAGCCAGTAAATCTTGCCGTTGGAAGTCAGGTCTTGGGAAATGGCGAATACTGCCAACCCGAACCCAAACAGGGTCAGCGCCCAGAGAATAGTTTTCGCAGAGCGTTCGCCGGTCACGCTCTGGACGGTGAGGAATAGAACTATGCCATAGGCCAGGTACTCGAAGCCCGCCACCAGGGTGGCGTAGCGATAAGCCGTCATGCCAAATCCAAGCTGAACTGCCACAATCCCGGCGAAGAGAAACGCCGGCGCATAGAGGGGGCTCGCCTGAACTCTCAGCTCGCGCGCAATCACCTGGTGTGCGGCCCAGGCCAGGAACAGCAACCCCAGCCCGGCCTCCAGGATTGACACTGACCACTCCTCCACTGCGCCAAACGACAGCACGGCGAAAAAAAGCATCGTGCAGATGCCGAAGAGAAGCACGGATGCCCGGGGCCCGGGCTCGGGTAGCGAAACCGGTGCCGTTAACGGCTGCTTGAAGTCCAGACGGGCGGAGGTGGCGGCATTCATAACGCCTCTTTGGCTTTCAACGCTGGGTGAGGCTCACATCGTCAATCCAGAACTTGCCCTTAATCAGAGGATCGCCCGGCGCCCGTGCCACCCTCACCACCAGAAGCGAGGTCTCCGCGCCGGTGCGAAAGTTGGCCCGCTGCTCCCGCCATCCCGTCGTGCCTAACGAATCCTCGCTGAGCACGTAGGAGTTGCCGGAGTAAGCGTCAAGTACCTCCACCCGCGGTCCGCTGGCGCTTTCGATATCTTCTGCTTTGGTGTAAACGCTGAAGTGATAGTTGCTGTTCGGCTGCACCGGCACGTACTCGAAGAGGCCCGGATTAGAAATCCCGGGTCCTTTAAAATCCATCCGCAACGACTGGTTGCCGCCGTGGAATTCACTGTTGTCCATCGAAAGTTCCACCGCACCGGCCACCGAATAGCGCCAATCGAAGCCGCCGTTCAGGAAGTTTCTTTCCAGGCCGCCATCCACCACCAAATTGCCAGGCTGGATGTAGTTTTGAAGGTCACGGTCGCGTTGCAGAAGCTGTTGCCACACCTGCTCAGCTGCTGTCGTTTGCCGCCTCTCCATCAGGTAATCCAAGAACGGAAAGGCCTCAGCAGCAGGGAAGTGCCATCCCTGTCCGGTCAGCCGAGCCCATACCGCCTCGGCGGAGGCTGTTTGCCCTTCGCTGGTGAGCAGGCTGAGAAAACCGAAGTAGGGCGCCGGCTCCGGTGGGACTGCTTCCGCCAGCATCGTGCTCACATCCCGGGTCGCCCGCCAGCATAGCCTCAGGGCAGCGGTCAACTGCACCGGGTCGTTGGCCATGACTACGCGGAACAGGGAAAGCGCGCGGGAGAGGTCATTCTCTGCCAGGGAGAAGTTGGCCGCTTCCCAGGCCACGTCGGGAGCGGTGGGCTCGGCCTGCAAGGCATGTTCCAGGGATGCTCGCTGGAGTGGAATGTTCCCGGACACCTGGTAGGCGGCTGCCAAGTCAAGCCAATAGCGCGCCTCATGCGGGTTGAGCGCGATTGCCGCCTCCAGATTCGAGGCCGCCGCCGCCGGATTCTGGGCTACGAACAGGGTGTAGCGGCCCAACTCCCACCGCGGCTCCGCATTCCACGGCTCAAGCTTCGCCGCTCGCGCCAGACTGCCGGGATTCGGCTGCGCCATCAGCCTCGCCGCGAGGTTGTGTCGGGCGATGGCGGCCAGGTACAAACTCACCGCAGCCAGGCAGAGCACCGCAAAAGCTATTTTTCGTGGCCCCGAGCTCAAATTCACACGCATGTCAGGGGCGAACCTTGGTGGCTGGTCAGGACGCGTTGGCGCCTACTTTTTCTTCCTCGTTGTCCTGCTGGTAGTAGCGGCTGGCGTACTTGCTGCCGTAATAGTAGTAATAACCGTCCGCCGAACGCATGTTGAACGCGTTCAACACAATGCCCATAACCCGGGCATTCACCTGCATCAGCAGCTCCGACGCCCGCCGCAGAGCAGCCTTGGGTGTTTGTCCCGAGCGCGCCACCAGGATCACCCGGTCGGCATCAACGGAGAGAACGACCGAGTCGGTCACCGACAAGCAGGGCGGCGTGTCTATGACGATGTGGTCGTACTCGTCCCGCCAGCGCGCAATGTAGTCCTTCATCACGCTCGAACCTAGCAGCTCCACCGGATTCGGCGGAATTGGACCCGCCGGCAGAATTTGCAGATTGGGAAGCTGCGGGAAGGGAACTAGCGCGTCCTCAACCTTGTCCACGCCGCTCAGAACCGTGCTCAGGCCCGCGCTCGTCTTGATGCCCAAGGCCTTGCCTACTCCCGGCCTTCTTAGGTCTGCGTCCACCAGCAGGACCCGTCCACCTTTCTGCGCCAGAACCATAGCCGAGTTGGTGCTCACCGTAGTCTTGCCCTCTTGGGGCAGGGCGCTGGTCACCAGAATGACCTTGGGCGGAGCCCCGAACGACGAAAGCAGGATCGAAGTCCGCAGCGCCCGATAGGATTCGGCTGCCTCTGACTTCGGGCGGGAGTAGGTGACCGGGCCCGTCGCTTCTTGCTCTTCGTTGCTGACTACGCCGGAGCTTAGCCTCTTCCGATGCCCATGTGCCGCCAGTTGCAGCGGAATCGTTCCCAGCGCCGGCAGAGCCGTAATCGTGCTCAGCTGTTCCAGATTAGCCACCGTCGTATCCAGGCTCTCCTGTAGAAACGCGAGGCCTACTCCGCCGGCAAGCCCCAGCAGGAATCCCAGAGCAATATTCCGGGGCACGTTGGGCTTTGCCGGAACGATCGGAATTCGCGCTACGTCCACCACCCGGATGTTGCTGGAACGCAGCCCGGCCGTCACCGATGCTTCCTTCAGCCTCTGCAGCAAATCCTGATAGAGCGAGCGGTTGGTGTCAGCGTCCCGCTTGAGCGAGGTGTACTCGATGGCGGCCTCGCTGAGCTGATTGGCTTCCTGCTTCTGCTGCTCAAAAACGCCCGTCAGAAGCCTTTCCCGCTGCACTGCCGCCAGGTACTGGTCGCGCACCTTGGCCAACAGCCGCTTCTGCTCAGCTGCTATCGAGACCTCGATTTGTTTCAGCTGATTCTTCACTTCAACCACCTTGGGGTAGCCCGAGCCAAACTGGGTTGTGGTTTGTGCGTACTGGTTCTGCAGTTCAGATTCCTGCGTGCGCAGCTTCTCCAGCAGGCTATCGGTGTCCAGCTTCGCGAACGCGCTGGCGTCCCCGGTTTGCGCCATCTTGTAGTTCGCTTCCTTCTGGATGCGGTCGGTTTGCGCGTCGGTCAGTTCTTTATTCAGCTCGTCCAGCTTGGCGGTAACAATGTTCTGTTTCTCGTCAATGCCGACTATGCCGTGTTCTTTCTGGTAGCGGACCAGCTTCTCCTCTGAGGTTTGAACCTTTAGTTGCAGGTCGGAAAGCTCCTTCGAAAGCCAGTCCGCGGTCTGGCTGGTCGCCTCGTACTTGGTGCGGAAGTTCTCCTCGATGAAGGTTTTCACCAGCGTGTTGGCGATTTCTGACGCCAGCTGCGGGTCGTGGTCCATGTAGCTGATCTCGATCACCCGCGTCCGCGGGACCACTTGCACGTTCAGTCCGCTGCGGAACCTCCGTATCAGCCCCGCGACTTCTTGCGGGTCGCTGTGCAGCCTGTCCGAACCAAGTCTCTGCGACTTGGCAATGACGGCGTCCGGTCCCATGAAGGCGGGGTTACTATCCAGGTGCAGCGCGTCAATCACCTTCAGCGCCAGTTCGTCCGAGCGCAGGATTGACAGTTGCGTCTCCAGGGCGACGTTGTAGTCCCAGTCTTCGCCCGCGGTCGCGTTCTCCAGGTCCTTCAGCCCGAGCACATTAGAATTTTCCGGATACACCGCAATCCGCGACTCCGCCTGGTACAGCCGCGTCATGTGCAACGTGGCGATCACCGCCAGCACGAACACAATCCCAAACGTCGCCAGAATCGTCCACCGGCGTTTCTTCAGCACCCGCCAGTAGCCCAGCAGCGGATGCTGCTCGGCCAGGCCGTATGCGTAAGCCGAGGAGTACCCCGGCGAACCCTGCGATTCCACAATTTCAAATGGACCCTGCCCATTGCCGCCGTTGCGGTTGGGTTGCAGAATGATGCCTGAATCCATGAATCCCCTCGGGCTCCTTTGCCGCAAGCCCAGCACATCATGTTTTGTTTTAAAAAATTATCGGGATTCTAGCATCTCCCTCGCGCAACTCTTACAAAATTTTCAAAATGTCGGACTCCGAAACTCACCGCCGCCCCCTGTCCCTTTTTCCGAAACATCCTGCTCCACTGTGGAAAAGTTTGGTTCCTGGGACCAGTTTTGCACAGGAAACCCGCCTCCCCGGATTGTTCCTGCCTCCCGCCTATGCTAATAAATCTTCCAAGCAAAGCCACAGTGAGACATTTGCGGCACCAGGAAGTCATTGCTCTTCGTGTGTCTCCTCTGGCTTGATCATCCTCGGCTCCAGGTCACACATGCCCTACTAAGTGACGGGGCGAAGCTGTAGCACCCCGGCCATCCCTGACTCATGCCTCAGCCCACTTCTGAAATCGCGGTGCTCCTTACCGGCGCCTTCCACGCCTTCGGCGGCATCGAAACCTTCAACCGTTCCCTCATTCATGCCCTCGACCACATCGCCGCCTCCCGCAACCTGCGCGTCCGTGTCTTCTCCCTGCTCGACCAAACCGCCGCCGCCTCCGCCACTCCTTACCTCACTTCCGGACGCCTGCAGTTTCGCGGTTTCCGCGGCAGCCGCACCCGCTTCGCCCTCTCC
>DATJEH010000286.1:0-9427 GCA_035496875.1 Terriglobales bacterium
TCCTTCGCTGCGCTCAGGATTTCGGCAGCAGACTCCCGTTGCGCTCACGCCTGTGCTTCAGATCCTTCGCTGCGCTCAGGATTTCGGCAGCAGGCTCCCGCTGCGCTCACGCCTGCTGATCGCCTCAAGTTCGAATCTCTCAGGGCGCGCCATGCTTCAGATCCTTCGCTGCGCTCAGGATCTCGGCAGCAGACTCCCGCCAGCTGCGCCTCTCCTTCCGCCAACCCTGCAAGATGTTGATTCAAACATTCTATAATTCAGGGTTCCACGGTATTTCAGAGGTAACCGGATGTCGCAATCGCGGTTTCGTCTCACCACCACGGCTTTCCTGCTTACATTTGTCGCGGTTTCGGCAGCTGCTCATGCAGCCGCCAAACCCGCCCCCAAGTTTTTTCCCTACTCCGTCGAGACCAGGACGTTGGCTAACGGGCTAAACGTGGTGGTGATTCCCACGCCTGAATTTCGCGGCATGGTGACCTACGCCACCGCGGTTTTCGCCGGCTCGCGCAACGAAACGCAGGCGGGCAAGACTGGCCTGGCACACCTGTTCGAGCACATCATGTTCCTGCACGAGTACGAGGGGCAGCCGGATGGGTACGAGCAGAACATGCGCCGTCTGGGCGCATTCAATAACGCCTGGACCGACTACGACCTGACCTTCTACCATCCCACTACTTTCACCTCCAACCTGGCGGGACCGGTGCAAACGCCGGATGGACCCACTCCCGGACTCATTCAGCTGGAAGCCTCGCGTTTTGAGAACCTCAAGCTTGAGCGCAAGACTTTTCAGGTGGAAGCGGGCGCGGTCCTGGGCGAATACCGGCGCGCCTATTCCGATCCCGGCGAAAAGATGATCGAGAAGATGTCGCCGCTGGCATTTCCTCACCACCCTTACGGCCACACTGTGATCGGCTACGAAAAGGACGTGGAGAACATGCCCAACGCCTGGGACGCGGCCTGGGAGTTCTATGGCAATTACTACAAGCCCAACAACGTAGCCCTGATCGTGGTGGGAGATATTCAGCCCAAAACCATATTCGCGCAGGTGGAGAAATACTACGCTGACTGGAAATCCTCGCACCCGCCGCAGATACCTTCGGAGGAGCCGCCAAATGGCCCCAAGAAGGTGCATGTGAACTGGGAGGCGGACGTTTCGCCGCGCCTGGTAGTGGGCTATCACAGCCCGGCCATGCAGCCCGGCAGCAAGGAGACGGCGGTCACCATGATTCTGCCCGAGCTGCTGGTCTCGCGCTCGGCCCCGCTGTTTCAGAAGCTGCGCTACCAGAAGCAGACGGTCACCAGCTTCTCCATCCTGGACGGCGACGAACTGCTGCAGTCCACCGACGCCCACCTGCTGCTGCTTGATTCCGAACTCATCCTCGACCGCTTCCGCAAGGAGGGGCAGCCCTACGTTAAGGACGTGCAGAATGACGTGATCAGCGGCGTGGACGGGTTGCAGCATTTCTCCCGCCAGCCCGGCTCGGCCCGCGTACTCAAGGTGGTAAAGAGCAAGGTGCGCAATGATTTCCTGGCCGGCCTGGATTCCACCTACGATATTGCCCGGACTTTCGCCTGGTATTACCGCTTCAATCGTGATCCCGCGGTAATTGACAGCCTGATGCAGGCCGTTGATGAGCTGACGCCCCGGGACGTTGACCGCTACGCGCAAAAGTACTTTACTCCGCAGGGCCGCATTGTGACTACGTTATGGCATGGGCCTGCGTCCGACGGTTCCAGTTCCGCTGCGGCACCGGGGAGGAAATGATGCGCCCCGCCCGGCTGATATCAGTGGTTCTGCTGCTGTGTACGGCGGCGCTGAATGCGCAATACGAGCCCTCCAGCAAGCACATCAAGCCGCAAAAGCTGCACGTCTACCCTACCGACCTGGCGACGGTGGCTTCCGACTCGCCCCTGTATCAGATTCAGATCATGGTGCGCACCGGTTCGGCGGATGACCCCGCCGGCCAGGAAGGCACCGCCAACCTGGCGGCGCGCGCCTTGATTGAGGGCGGATTCGGCAATCCTAAGCAGCCGGTGACCACTCAGAAGCTGGCCGAGATTACACGCCCCTGGGGCGATGCCGCATTTCCCACGGTGCTGGTGGACAAGCAGGCCACCACCTTCTCCATGACCGTGCCGCGCAACTCCTTCGCACAGTACGTGGCGCGCGTGCTCAAACCTATGTTTAACCAGCCCCTGTGGCTGCCCAAAGAAATGGACCGTCTGAGGCGAGATGCGCTAACCGGGATCCAATCGGGCCTGCGCTTCGAAGATGAGGAAAGCCTGGGCTTGCTGGCGCTCGACAATTATGTTTTTTCAGGCACTTCACTGGGCCACCTGGCGGCGGGCACGGTGAAAGGCTTGCATGGCATCACTCCCGCCGACCTCAGCGCCTTTTACAAACGCTACTACACGGTGGGAAATATGTATGTGGCCACCACCATCAACAGCCAGCGGGACCTGAGCACGCTGGTAGCAGCGTTGCCCCCGGGTGAACCGGTGTATCGGCCGGCGAATCTGCACCGGTCGGTGGTAGCGCCAGGGCGGCATGTGCTCATCATCACCCAGCCCAATGCAATCGCTACCGGGCTGCACCTGGGTTATCCCATCTTTCTGAAGCGTACTGATCCCGACTACTGGCCCTTGTTCGTGGCCAATGTTTTCTTCGGGGTGCATCGTGACAGCTTTGGCCGCCTCTACCAGGAAATTCGCGAGGAGCGCGGCTACAATTACGGCGATTACTCCTACCTCGAGTACCAATATGGGCGACCGGAGTTTCTGTTTCCGCCGCCCACCACCCCACGCGACCAGCAGTACTTCAGCATCTGGATCCGCCCTGTGGGGCACCAGTACGCCCATTTCGTTATGAAGGCGATGACCGCGGAACTCGACCGCTTTCACCGCCAGGCCATGACGCCGAAACAGGTGGCCGGCGCCAAGATCAAAGCCCGCGCTCTGTACCTGAACTATGCGCAGAGCGTCTCCCGCCAACTGGGCTACCGCCTGGATGACATGTTTTACGGCATGCGCGACCAGGGCTACCTGGAGCAGATGCTTGCCAGTATTGACGCGGTCACGCCACAGCAGGTGAACGCCGCCATCCAGAAATACCTTCAGTCTCAGAACCTGGACTACGTGATCGTGACCAACGAGGCGGAAGGCGAGAAGCTGGCGAATGACATCGCGAGCGATTCCAATGTGCAGTCGAAAACGCCGGAGGAATACCACATTGCGCAGCCGGTTCCTACCGACAAGCAGAAGATGCTGGAGCAGGACAAAGAGTGGGGGGCATACCCGCTGGGCATTACGCGAGCTAATATTACAGTGGTGAAGTCGGCAGATATGTTCGAGACGGCCGCGGTGCCGGGGACTCGGGGGGTACGGTGACCCGGGTTGAGACACAAGGTCCTTCGACTCGGACGCGCGCCTCTATAGCGCGTCCCTCGCTCAGGATGAGACTCATGAGAATTACCAGCCAATATACTGCGACATCTCTGTTCATCATTCTTGCTCTAACCGTATGTGCATATGGCGCGGAGCCGGCAACGCAGCGCGGAGTAATGGTACGAGTGGCCACGATTTTCATTTCGCCCGATCCCAACTCCGCCAAGCTGGCCCAGATTGAGCGCGGCCGGGAGGTGGCCATCCTGGAGCACAGCAACCAGTGGCTGCACGTGTACGCCACCCTCGCGGGCCAGCGCAGCGAGAACCCCATCACAGAAGAAGACAGCGACATTGCCGATGTGCGCGACGTGAGCGGGTGGATAGTGGGCAAGGGAGTAGTTACTGCCTCCACGCCCAACGGCGACCAAATCCTTTTTGGCGCTGCCGCTGACGCTGAGGCGGAAGCCAGCCGCCGCGGTGGGCGCAAAGGCGCGGCGGGCGACGCGTTTTTTCTATACCTGCGCACGGAAGAGTACTTTCCCAATTCGCCGCTGGCCGGCGAAGCTCTCTATCGCGCCGCCGATATCAAATGGCAACTCGACCGCGCCGACGTTATGAGCCGGCCCTCCTCCCACGCACGCCAAGCCTACCTGCGCG
This sequence comes from Terriglobales bacterium, assembly GCA_035496875.1. Lineage (GTDB taxonomy): Bacteria > Acidobacteriota > Terriglobia > Terriglobales > Acidobacteriaceae > JAICWP01. The sequence goes on from DATJEH010000286.1 coordinate 4,042, forward strand.
AGGGCATGAACCAAGACCTGATGAAGAAGGTCATCAAGAAGTATCCCCACACCAAGTGGGCCGACCGCGCCGCTTTCCACCTGATCGAGAATAAGCTTTGCGGCGACTGGCAAGGCAGCTCCAGCTGCCCCAAGAAAGAATCAGAAATCTACGAGAAGTACGCGCGCGAGCGCCCCGAATCACCGGATGCGCCCGAAGCCCTCTACAACGCTGCCTGGCGGCAGGCCGCGCTGATTCAGATTTATAAAACGGAAGAAAAGGCCAAGGACTCGGATGAAGCCAAGGCGCACGCCATCGCGCTGGCCCAGCAGGTCATTTCGCAATATCCGCAAAGCGAGTGGAGCGACCGCGCCCAGAGCCTGATATTCCTGGTGCAGCAGGACATTCCCATGTACGGCAACGCCGTGGAGTAGCCGGGTCGAAAGGTGCGCAAATCTCTCAAAGTCCTGCTTTCCCACGGCTTTGTCCGCCCGCGTGATTTATGGAGTGGATCACTGGTTGCCTTCCAGTTAGCTGGATAACTTCCGACGTGCCCGTCCCGGCCGTAAGATTGCGTCATCGCTTCCAGGAGATGTGAGGCCTCACCCAATGACGTAGCAAGGTAAGATTGCTCAAAGAAGAGGGCCAACCGCCACCATGACTAAAGATGACATTGAGCTGATGTACGAATACGACCGCTGGGCGAACAACAGGGTTTTCCACGCGGCCTCCACCCTCAACGCGGAGGAGTTCACGCGTGATCTGAGCGGCAGCTTCCGTTCTGTGCGCGACGTGCTCGTGCACATCGTCGGCAGCGAGTGGGCCTGGCTAACGTATTGGAAGGAACCGTCCCCCAGTTCTGCCTTTCTCGAAGACTTGTGGACGCGGGAGGAGGCTCTGTTTAATCCGAATGGGGTTCCTGACCTCGCTGCGGTGCAGTTAAAGTGGGTGGAAGTGGAAAGAGAACAAGTAAAGTTTGTGAGTCAGGTAACAAACGAAACGCTGCGAAGGATGCTTCCTGTTCGCGAAACACAAATCAGTCTGGCGCGCCTCATGCAACATTTGGCGAACCATTCCACTTACCATCGTGGTCAAGTCGCGCTCATGATGCGGCAGCTTGCCGCTAAGCCGCTCTCCACGGACTTCGCGATGTTTTTGATGGAGGGCCGCAGGAGAGCCGCTGCACAGTAATTCGAGATCGGCTCGCGATATTCCGGAGAATTCGTAATCGGAAACGATCTCGAGGTTTACTGGCTCTCTCGACAACGAGGCCGAAGAGCTTGCGGTTGAACCCCCTACACGGCCACGGTGACCGAGGTTTCGGTGCGGGCGACGGGACGGTAGAGGGTGTCGCGCTCCACCGGGACGCGGCCGGCTTCGCGGATGAGTCTTTCCAGCTCCTGGCGGCGCATTCCCTGGGGCGTAGTGGCGCCGGCGTCGTGGTAAATCTTCTCTTCAATCACGGTGCCATCCAGGTCGTCGGCGCCGAAGCGCAACGAGATCTGGGCGATGCGCGGGGTCAGCATCTGCCAGTAAGCCTTGATATGGGGGAAATTGTCGAGCACCAGGCGGCTGACCGCGATCTGGCGCAGGTCGAGCATGCCGGTAGTGGTGGGCAGGTGCTCCAGCGGCGTGTTGGCGGGATGGAAAGCCAGAGGAATAAAGGTCTGGAAGCCGCCGGTTTCGTCCTGCAGGCCGCGGAGCTTCAGCAGGTGGTCCACGCGGTCTTCGTCGCTCTCGATGTGGCCATAGAGCATGGTGGCGTTGGAGCGCAAGCCGAGCTGGTGGGCGGTGCGCGCCGTGTCCAGCCACTGGTCGCCGTCAATCTTATGGTCGCAGATGACGTGGCGGATGCGGTCGGCGAAAATCTCCGCCCCGCCCCCGGGCAGCGAATCCACGCCCGCGGCTTTGAGCTGCTCCAGAGTTTCGCGAATGGAGAGCTTGGCGCGCTTCGCCAGGTATGCCACTTCCACCATGGTGAAGGCTTTCAGGTGAACCTGGGGAAAGCGTTCTTTGAGACCGCGAATGAGGTCGAGGAAGTACTGGAAAGGCAGGTCGGGGTGGAGACCGCCGACAATGTGAAACTCGGTCACGGCCTCGCTGTAGCCGGAAGCAGCGGTCTGCCAGGCTTCTTCCAGGGCCATGGTGTAGGCCCCGGGAGTGTCTTTCTTACGGCCAAAGGCGCACAGGCGGCAGGCCGCCACGCAGACGTTGGTGGGGTTGATGTGGCGATTGACGTTGAAATAAGTGTTGTCCCCATGCAGGCGCTCGCGAACGTGGTTGGCCAGCCAGCCGACGGCGAGAACGTCGCGTGAATCGTAAAGCGTGAGCGCGTCCTCGCCGCTCAGCCGCTGCCCGCTTAGCATCTTCTGGGCAATGGGCTGCAAGCGAGCGTCGTCAGTCTGGAAGGGGTGCGTCGGGGCCACCAGATGATGATATCGCAGGCGGCTGGGTTCGTCACAGACTAGTGTGATGCGGGGAGATCGGTACCCAGTAGCTGGTACCAGTCGTGCAATAAACAACAGAAATGGAAACAGGTTAACCTGCGCCTTATGCCGCAGCAGCTAACGCCGCCACAGCAGGTCGGCGGCTACGAACAGGAAGAACACCACTGAGATCACGCCGTTCATGGTGAAAAATGCGGCGTTCAGGCGGCTGAGGTCGTGGCGGGAGACCAGCGAGTGCTCGTAGGCCAGCAGCAGCCCGACAACCGCAACGCCCAACAGTCCCAGCGCCGCCAGATGAAAGCTGAGTACCAGGGCAACCAGCAAGAGGATCATGGCAGCGTGGAACAGGCGGGCAAGGAGAAGGGAGCGGCCAATTCCCAGGTAGCGCGGAAGGGAATGCAAACTGTTGCGCAGGTCGAAATCATAGTCCTGGCAGGCGTAGAGCACGTCGAAGCCGCCCACCCAGAAAGTAACCGCGGCGGTGAGCAGCAGGATGCGAGAGTCGAGGGAGCCGCGCACCGCAATCCAGGCGGCGGCCGGGGCCACGCCCAGGGCAAATCCCAGCACCAGATGGGACCAGCGGGTGAAGCGCTTGGTGTAGGAGTAGAGCAGAACGATGGCCAGGGCGACGGGCGATAGCAGAAGCGTGAGGCGGTTCAACTGCGAAGCCGCCAGCACAAACAGCAGGCAGCCCACAGTGACGAATGCGCCTACAAAGCCGCGGGAAAGGGTGCCGGCGGGCAGGGCGCGGGTTCGGGTACGTGGGTTGACAGCGTCAATTTGGGCATCGGCCAGGCGGTTGAACGCCATGGCCGCGGAGCGCGCCGCCACCATGGCCACAATGATCCACGTCAGTTGCCAGGCCGTGGGCCAGCCTCCGGCCGCCAGCATGGCTCCGCAAAGCGCAAAAGGGAGCGCGAACACCGAATGCTCCCACTTGATCATCTCCAGGGTCGTGCGCAGGTTATGCAGGACGGGCACGAGCAATATTGTAGCGGAGGAAAGCTGAATGAAGTGACTGGCCAGCTAGTGAGCTAGCCAGCCAGTCAGCGTTGTCTGTTTACCGCTTCTGACTACTTCTGTTTCCCTGCCACCACCAGCTGATCATCCACGCTGAACACGCCGGGCACAGACTTCGCCTGGGTCTCAGCAATTTGTTTGTCCATCTGGCTGTCCACCACGCCCTGCAGGGTGACGTGACCGTTGTTCACGATAATGCGAATCGGTGCCTGCGGAACCATGGCGTACTTCTGCATGGCAGGCTGGCCATAGATAGCGCGCGCCAGGCGAATGCGCAGTCCATCATCGAAGTTGGAGGTGGGCTGCACCTGGAGGTTATCCACCACTCCGCGCACGCCGGGGGTGGTTTCTACGATGGCCAGTGCAGAATCGCGGCTGGGATAATCGTGCACGCTGCCACCCACGGTCGCAATACCGTCATGCACGCTGAGGGTGAGCGCATTGAAGACAATTCCGTAGCCGATACGGTCGTAACGCAGCTTGTTGGCCAGTTCCGATTGTAGTTGCTGGTCGGACACTCCCCCCTTCACTTGGATGTCGTTGCGTACCGCCTGCACGTGGTCAATGTTATGAGCGTGCTTGTCGGCATCGAGCTTGTCCATGAGCAGCGGCACTTCGCCGCTCAGGTTTACCACGTTATCCTCCACCGAGATCTGCACGTTGTTGTACTTGCTGCCGTGATCCTTCAACCATTTCTGCATGCTGTTCTGGATCTGCTGGTCATACTTGCCGCCGGAATTGGATTTGTCCTTTGCCAGGGAAGGCAGGGACAGGGCAACCGCCAGCAGCACGGCCGGGAAACAAATGCCTATCTTTCTCATGTTGTTTCTCACCTTGCCTTTCGTTCTTTTATCTAAACTTATGCCCTCATGTTTAGATGAGATTAAACGGCCAATGTTGTGTCTTTTTTTTTTGGTGCTCACTGGGTGAAAAGCTGTCCGGTATAGGGTCTGCAGTTCTCAGTCTTCCCTTTTGGGAGGGCTCCCAAGGCAGTGGCCAAGTACCTGCCAGCGGGGAAGGGGTCGGTAGTTGATGTTCGCAGGCGGGTCTTATCGCTTGCGGCGGCGAATGCTGATGTCAAAGCTGACTACCCCATTCTGGTCGCGCAGGGCGATCAGGGAGATATTACGAGTGAGGTAGTACTCGGCCTGAATGATCTGCTGCTGGGCCTGGGAGACGTTGGTGATGTAAGTGAGGGTGAGGGTGTTGGAGATCTGCTGCTCGATGGTGACTCGGGTCCAGCTGGGATTGTTTTCCGCGCCTCCCGCTTCAGGATCAATTTTGACCCGGCTGACGCCAAAGATCTTTTCCAGGCGATTACTGTTGGCGGCGTTCAGGGCCTCGCTGAGGATGGCGTTGGAGGCGGTGCGAGTATAACTGGTGTCACTTTGCTGCTGCAGCAGCGCCGATTCTTCGCGCGTGCGCCCCATGGCCAGCAGAGCGATGATGTCGGCGGTGGGCAGCGGCGGCTCCGAGCTATAGGTGGCGTTGAGCTTGTCAATCTGCCCGTGGAAGCCGAGGGTGATGTCGTAGTCGCGGACGCGGGCGCTGGCCTCCAGATCCAGGATCGGCTCGATGCGCACTGGGTTACTGAAAGTGATGTCCCCACGTTCCAGGTGGTATCTGGTGCCGCTGAAGTTTACGTCGCCGCGGGCAATATCCACCCGACCCAGGACCACTGGCTTGGCGGCGGTGCCGCGCAGCCGCAAATCGGCATCACCGGCGACCCGGGCAATGGCGGTTTGCACGTCCAGTTCAGGGGTGGTGGTGACGTGCACGTCCAGCCGCAGGTTGTTCAGCGGGGATTGCGGGTTAGGCAGACCGGCGGGCGTCTTGGAGCGCGCTAAATAACTGGCAAGATCAAAATTGCGGGCAAGTTGGAAGCGGGTAACCAGAATATCGCCGGAAAGGGTGGAGCGGTTGAGCGCTCCCACCAGGTG
>DATJEH010000287.1:0-9574 GCA_035496875.1 Terriglobales bacterium
GGCGAAGCGGCTACGTTGGTTCGCAGCGACTTCCACGCGCCTCCATTCACCCGCAGACTGCTGGCCGTCAGTATCCCCTGCAGCCGGGGCCGCGCCGTGGACCCTCGCACCGTACCCACAAAGCTCCCTTGCCCGTAGAGATTGAGTTTTCCAGCTACGCTCTCGGGCAAAAAGCTGCTTAATTCGTGCAAGTCACTGGACGCAAGCTGCAGGTTCAGTGCGGAGCGAGTGCTCAGGGTTCCGTTCAGCGCAAGCGAGGCGCCCGAGGTTCGTATAGAACTGGGAGCCAGAGCCAGCGTCTTGTTTGCGGCCGCGTACCTCGCCCGGATGTCGGCACTAAGGGGCACGCGCTTGCTCACCCCCTGCGGCTGAAGACTGGCCTGCGTGGAGACGGCGACGTTTGCCACCAGGTTATTCAGCGTTTTCCCCCAGGCTGCATTCAGGTTGAGGTTGGCAGTGCCTGCAGGCCTGAGGTTTTTGATTGCCGGAGAGTTGCTGGCCGCGGTGAGCGCGCCCAGCGAAACCTGGCGCAGCGCCGCATTCACCTGCGAGCGTGTGGCGCCTGTGATATTGGCCATGGTCGCGTTGCCGGTAAGCTTGCCCCCCAGCACCAGTCCGCTGAGGTTAGTGACGTAGAGACTGCCCTTAGCCAACCGGTAGTCGGCGCTCAGATTGCGCAGGCTACCCCGGAAGTTGCTGGCGTTCACTCGCAGGAGGGGGCTGCTCAACTTACCTTCCAGGTCAGCCCCATCCAGCATGGGAACGTTGGGCCGGCTCTGATACCGCATCGCGCCCGCCAGGCGGATTTCGCCCGCGGGCAGCGACGGATTTTTCATGATTCGCCGGAACTGCGTTGTATCCAGCAGCGCCGTATAGTCCGCCTGCAGTCGCGGGTGCGCATAATCGCTGAGAGTTGCGGCCAACGCAAATTGTGAGCGGCCGCTGCTCAGAACCGCGCGCTGCAGGGTGAAGCGGGTAGCAGATGCGATGAAGCTGGCCTGCAAATCGTGCGAGATGGGATGGTAAGTCCCCAGCCGCAGATGGCCGTTACTGTAGCTCAGGGTGCCCGCGTAGCTGCGGTCGGAGGTGTTGAAAGACGATTGGATCAACAAGTTGTGCAGGTCGGCGCTAAGTACGCTCTTGCGGTTGTTGTAGTAGATCTCGCCCCGGTCCAGCACGGCATGTCTCACCCCGAGGTCGAACACGCTGGTGTTACTCTGCCGCCCGCCGCCGCTTTTCATTTTGGGCAGGTTGTCCGTTCCGCGCCGGTCCACGAACACTCGCACCACCGGATGGTCAATAGCCAGAGAATTGAAGTACCACTGGCGATGAAGCAGCGAAGTGACGCGCATACCCAACCCAATGTGGTCGGCCTGAAGCAGCGGCGGGGTCTGGTAAGGCGGCGCCCCATATACGGTCACGGTGTACAGATCCAGAGTCGGGCTGATGCCGGAGAAGTGGAGGGCAAAGTTGCCCACCTTGACTTGTGTGCCCAGCGAAGCCCTCGCCTTCTCCTCCGCCACGTTCAGGAGGTAGCGGTGGACCGTGTTGCTCTTCAGAAGCATGACCACGCCCACCACCACCAGCAACATCAACACCAGGACGCTAATGCCGACCCAGCGCAGAACTCGGCGCCAACCCCGCCGCCGCGGCGGCTCGGGGGGCTGGTAAGCGGGCGGCTCCTGGCTGCGGTCGGGAGGAATCGGGGGTAGGGGCGCGGCGCTCAAAATGCTTGTCCTATCGTTATGAAGAATTGTGTAGCTTTGATTCCCGGCACAGCATTCAGGTTGTGGCCCAAGTCAATGCGGATCGGCCCCACCGGCGTTTTATAGCGCAAGCCGATACCGACGCTGTTCGTATAATCGGCGCCGAAATTGTGGAATCCTATGCGCTGGTAAACATTGCCACCATCGTAAAAGGGCACCACCCCCAGGTTTTTGTGAACCAAGGGCAGGTCATAGCTGATGGGAATCCGCAACTCGGAATTGACGATGAACAACTGGTCGCCGCCCACAGGTACGGTAATAAAGGAGCAGGTCGAGGTCACTCCCGGAGTGCCGCACGCCGGAATGGTTTGTTGCGGGCCGGCGCCATTCAGAGGAAAGCCGCGCAGGGTGCCGCCCCCGCCGGAAAAAAACCTCTCGCTCAGGGGCACATGGCTGTTGCCAAAAGGCTGCTCCAGGCCGATGCGGATGCTGTTCGCCCAGATGATGCCGCGGAAGATGTTCTTATAGTAGGCGGTCTGCATCATCAGTCGCGCAAAGCTGAAGTTCGAGCCCAAGGCACTAGGATTGAATCCCAATTCGTAGGTTTCATAAATTCCTTTGTGGGCGTCGAGCGCGTCGTCACGTGTGTCGCGAACGAAGCTGGCGGAGATCGTGGATAGCCGCACGTGGCGGTCCGACGGAGGCACCAGGCCAGGAATGAGCAGGCGCGTCAGCCCGGTTTCGCTGAAGTTGTAGCGGATAAACAGGTTGTCAGTCTGATCGGCATTCAAAGGACGCTGAAACTGCAGCCCGGTGTTGCCTTGTCGCGAGGTGAAAATAGGATTCTCGCTGTTGTGCTCCCCGCCCATAGAGACCGTGGCCTTCCACTTGCTCCAGCGGAAGTCGGGGTCTATGTAGCTGATGGAACCCTGCTGATCCAGGCGGCCGGCCAGACCGGAGATGGTGAACGACTCCCCTTTGCCACGCATGTCGCTGCGCGTGTATTCAAACGATCCGCGCGGTCCCCAGAACGTTTTCTGGCTGGTTTTGAACTTCGAAGGCAGGCCCACGGGAGGCAATCCCGGCAATGCCACCGTGCCGCTGGGGACGCTGCCGCCGCGATTGATTACCTCAAAACCGAAGCCGTAGGTAATGGCATTCCGCCTCGCCTCGTGCACTTTGACCAGCACGTTTTCCTGGTGCTGGGTGGTGATGCGCCGCCGCGGGTCAATCTCCGCCCAGTCGTAGATTCCGGAATTGTAGAGCTTGGTTTCCGAGATGAGCATGTCGCTTTCCCGCAGCGGCTGGTCACGCTGCAGGCTGGCCGTAGCGCGATTGATCAGCTTCTGATCGCTATGGCGACGTCCCAGGGTCACGACTTGGGAGGTTCGTACTTGTGGTCCTTCATGAATCTCATACGTGACCACCAGCTGATGGGGTTGCTTGGGCAGCGGCTGCACCGTCTCCCGGAAGTTTGCCGTCAGATATCCCAGGTCCAGGTAGCGCGCCATAATGTGGTCGCGGTCCTGGTTCACGTTTCTTTGCGAGTAGGGCCGCCCCTGGGCAAGGAGCAGGCCATGCGGCGCGAGCTGGGCCATGCTCACCGTGTCGTTGCCCTGCACCCGTAATGCTTCGACAATGTCCTGCGGTCCTTCATCTACCCGGAAAGTGACCAGAACATTGCCGTTGCTGTGGGTCGTAACTTGGGGGGTAACCTTCACGCTGCTGAATCCAGCCGCCTTGTAGACATTTTCCAGGTTGGTCACGCTGCTGCGAACCAGCTTCTCGCTGAACTTGCCGTGCTCAAACCAGAACCAGCCTGCCTTTTGCACTGCGACGTGGGGCATCAGCTTACTTTCGGGGATGTGCCGGTTGGCGGCAATGGTTACCTGCGCTACCTTGTGCCTCGGCCCCTTGGTGATCTGGTAGAGGATCAGTTCGCCATTGGGTTGCTGCTCTACTTTGGTGGCCACCTGCACATTGAAATAACCCTTGGACTGCAAGTAGGAAATCAGGTTGCGCCGGCCCTCCTGGATTAGCTCCGCGTCTACCCCGATCTCGTCATATACCGGCAGCAGCTTGGACCTATCCCAGCTCCATAGATGGGCACCCTGCACCTTTACGTGCACGATTGGGCCCGCCTGCACGTGGAAGGTAATATCAGCGCGATTGGTTTTTGGATTGTAGTTCGCCCCAATCAAACTCACCTTGGCGGCGAGATGTCCCTGATCGCTGAGCGCGTCCTCAATGTAGGTGGTGGCCTTTTGCACGGTCTTGATCTTGTAGGTCTTTCCCGGCCGGATGGCGGCGCCGTGCAGGCGAGCCAGAATGGAGTGCACCTTGCCACGCAGGAAATTCGACTCCTGAGGGGTGTCACCTTGAATGATGACGTTGCCAAACTTGGCGCGTCGCCCCAGAGTCACATGAAAAATAACATCGCTGATGCCGTACTGGGCGTGGGGTTCCAGCGTTGGTTCCACCGTCGCCAGAAAATATCCGCTGCGGCGCAGGAAACGCTGCAAATCATTTTGCGCGTTCTGCACGTCCACGGGGGTATACACCCCGCGGGGTGGATAATTTGTTACCTGCAGCAGGCGGGCGTAGGCGAAATTTCCCAGCGCCCCGGGAAATTCATAGATGCCGAAGTAGATGGCAGGCTCCAGCACCAGCAGCACGCGCATCCCGCCCGGCTCCGGCCGTACTTGCAGTTGCACGTTCTGGAACTTACCCGTGCGCTTAAGGGCGGCAATGCTTTGATTTATTTTAGCGATGGAGAAGGGCTGCTTCGGCCGCTGCGCCAGCAGCGGCTCTAAGGGCCGGGGATCCAGGTCAGGCCGGCCCGCCAGTTCGACGGAGATGACGGTCTGGCCTTCATACGAGGGCAGCACTTCTTCCGTGAAGCGCGAAGTCTTGGGTGGTTCTCCCGGCGCGTTTGGGTTCTGCGCATGTGCGGCCGCACCAGGCAACAGGCAGGGTGCGGTCACCGCGGTTATCCCCGCCAGGAGAATAGTCCGCAATAAGCGACGCCAGGTACTCTGCGGCTGTGCTCCTGAGACAGGTGCTCCTTCGTTTTTAGGCGAGAGTGTGCCCAATGCTTCACCAAATCCGGAGATGATCGAAATTGCTAACCGGTGACGCGGACCATGGGGTGAGATGAACGTCGTCAGGCAAGTGTTTGTCCGGGGCTGGACCGGAATGATATTGAGGGTTTGCCGCTGCTGTCCCGGACCTGTACCGTCAGGAACTCTGGTAAAAACTATTTGGCTATCCTGAATACCCCAACCCGGCATCGGACTACGAACAACCTGCTTTGCTTACCCCTTTGCCGGTTGTCAGGGAGTGGGTCGAAATAAAATTCGGCTCACTCCCTCTTTCTTGATCAATGGAGGGCGGTCACCAGGATAGGGTCGGAGCGCGTAATTACTACCGTGTGCTCGAAATGGGCGGAGAGAGCCCCATCGGCGGTAACCACCGTCCAGCCGTCAGGAGAAACGAAGGACTTGTCAATTCCCGCGGTAACGATGGGTTCTATGGTGATGACCAGCCCTTCGTCGAGCACCGCCGGGTTGGAGCGGTCTTCGAAATTGGGCACCTCGGGAGCTTCGTGGATGGTGCGCCCTACGCCATGCCCGCACCACTGGCGCAACACTTCAAAGCCGGCGGCGCGCACTTCCTTCTCCACCGCCCGTCCGATGACAGAGATCTTGTTGCCTGCCCGGGCCACGGAGCGGGCACGGTCAAACGCGCTGTGCGCGCACTCAGCCAGCCGCCTCGCCGTCACACTGGCCGGGGGTACCGCAACCGTGACGGCGGCATCAGCAACGTAACCATCCTTTTGCGCCGTCAAATCCAGTTTGACCAGGTCACCTGCTTCCACTTGGGTGCGAATGCTGGGCACTCCGTGTACCACCTGTGAGTTCAGGCTGATGCAACTGGCGCCGGGAAAGCCATAAACCAGGGCGGGCGACGACTCCGCACCCTGGGCGGCCAGTTCCCGCGCCGCGATCAGATCCAGTTCCGCGGTGGTGATTCCCGGGCGCACCGCGCGCGCCATGGCCTGCAGCGTGAGCGCCACAATCCTGCCGATAGCCTGTAAGCCAGCCAACTCTTCTGGCGACTGGATGGACATAATCTTGCACATTTTATACGGCTTCCCGGCACCCGCCGGAAGTTACATTGTGCCTGTGCCCATTCTATGGCACAGTTTGGATAGCAAGGGCGTGGAGGATCTTATGAAAGCCGTGCGCAACGCACTTCCGGCAGCACTGGTTCTGGTGTTCCTCCTGATGCCGGCGCTGGCACAGCAATCCGATTCCGACCAATCCTGGCGGACCACCGGCGACCTGCACGACCAGTCGGGAACCATCAATCCCACCCGCGTTACCCAGTCTCACCAGGTCAAGGACGGAAAAACGGTGGACATTCAGACACTGCAAACCCAGGGGATCAATGGGAACACCGAACTCTACGGCCAGACCGAAACGGAGACGGTCAAGGTCAACGCCAGCACTACCCGGGTTATCACCCGTCATTACGTCACCGGCCCCGACGGCCAGAAGGTGGTCAACGGCCTCAGCGTGGAAGAAAAGCGCGAGTTGCCGGATGGCGGAGAAAGCGTGGTTCGTACCACTTCCAGCCCCGATGCTAATGGCGGTCTGCAGGTCACTCGGCGAGAAATTGAGCAGACAGTACAGAACGCCCCAGACGTGCGTACCACCAACACCACCGTGCTCCTGCCCGGTCCCGACGGCGGCCTGGCTCCCAGCACGCAGATGCATGAAGTCCAGAAGCAACTGCAGCCGGGCACAACCGAATACACCAAATCCGTTTCTTTGCGCGACGGCAGCGGCAACTGGCAGGTGAATGAAATCCGGCAGGGAACCATCGAAAAAACGGCTGATGCGGAAACTAAGCGGGAGAGCGTTTCGCGCCTCAACGCCGATGGAAAAATGGCCATGGCGGAGAGAACCGTCAGCAAAGAAACCACCACCGACGGCGAACACAGCAAGCAAGTGCAGACCTTCTCCACCAGCATGGACGGTGTTACCGCCTATCCCGATGGCCAGATGCACCTCGATCGCCAGGTCACAACCGTTACCCGCACCGGTCCCGGGGGACAGCAGGTCACGACGAAAACTGTGGACCAGCGCAGCCAAGCCGCACCCAACGCTCCGTTGCGTCCTACCCAGCGTGTGCTTGACCTTACCCACACCAATCTCGAAGGTGTAAAGCAACAGACCGAAACTATCGAGTCAGCTAATCCGGACGGCGGCATGGGCGCGGTTTGGGTTGATACCAAACAGACAGCCGGCAGCGGTCCCGTGGTTGTTGATACCAAGAAGGCACCCAAAAAACCGGCTACTCCGCCCCAACCCTAGCCGTTTGCCCGCTGGCTGCCGGTTGTAGTAGATGTGTGGGGTGCGGGAATCAGAACCGGCCGCGGCGCAGCAACAGTTAGGGTACAAAAAGCAGGCCGCCGAGCAGGCGGTTGAGCTGATAAAACCTGGAATGGTGGTCGGGTTAGGTACCGGCTCGACCGCTATTTTTGCCACCCGCCGACTCGCCGAACTCCTCCGCCAGGGCACCCTGCGCGATGTTCTAGGCTTCGCCACTTCACAAGCGACTTGGCAGGAAGCTCATCAACTGGGTATTCCCTTACTCGCCCAGGACATGCCCCGCGAGGTTGACCTCACCATTGACGGCGCCGACGAGGTGGACCCGGAACTGAATGTGATCAAAGGCGGGGGCGGCGCTCTGCTGCGGGAAAAAATTGTCGCCCAGGCCAGCCGGCGGGTCGTCATCACCGTGGACAACAGCAAACTCTCTCCCCGCCTGGGAACCCACCACTCCGTACCCGCCGAGGTACTAGCCTTCGGCTGGCACAGCCAACTGCGCTTCCTGGAGTCGCTGCCGTCGCGTGTTTCTGTCCGTACAAATCCCGACGGCTCGCAGTTCGTTACCGACTCCGGCAACATGATCCTCGACTGCGACTTCGGCCCCATCCCTAATATCGCCGCGCTGGCCAACAGCCTGAGCGGGCGCGCGGGAATTGTGGAGCATGGCTTGTTCCTGGGTCTGGTTACCGATTTAATCATCGCCGGCCCTGGAGGCATCCAGCACCGCACCCGCGCTTCACTCAAGCCCTAGCCGGATTTTCCCTTACAGCCCTCCTGCTCTTTTCCCACATTGGCTCTCCTATGCGAAGCAAGTGTGACCGCCGTCACAGCTTTGCCCAACTCTGTGGGCATACTCCTATACCTGTCTACCCGGTGCAGACGCAGTGAAGTGAGCAGTCCCCTCCTTTCGGGATGTCACCGGTGCGGCCCCGCGCCACAGCCGATGACCCGAAAGCCACATCCCGAGTCACGCCCGCAATCATCCGTTGATTTCATCGGTGCTCTCAAGGTACAGCAGAGGGCGGCCTTTCCCCGCCAGTATCTCTATGCAGTCATCGGTTGTTCCCTGCTGGTAACACTGCTTGCCATTTTCATTCTTTACGGCGAATACCAGGAGCAACTGGGCTATTGGCACGAGAAGTTGACCCGCGTTGCGGATGTCAACCAGCAGCTCCTGCAAAATTGGGTCAATGAACGGAATGCCGACGCGGAGCTGCTGGCTTCTTCTGCTTGCACCGCCATCTCGGAATTAGGCGGGCCGGTGCCCACGCCGGCCCACCCCCAGTTGCGGCAGGAGCGCCTGCACCACGAGCTTGTTTCTGTCTCCGACACTTACGCTTATGCGGGAGCGTACGTGTTGGACGGCAGCGGCCGCGTAATCGCCCAATCCGATGCTTCTCCCGCCCTCGCTCCAGACCTGATTAACCGGTTGGCAGGCGGCTCCAAGCCAGCAACCCTGACCATCCCCCCGCCCGGAGGTGGCGCCGACTACTCGCAACTCGCATTTGTCAACCCGATTCATTGCCTCTCGCAGCCCCGGCCACATGGCAGAACCGCCACAATCGGCCACGTGGTTCTGCTTACACGCGCGGAAGCTATTGCACTCTTAATGGCCGACACCGGCGCCACCGCCACCGGAGAAACGGTCTTACTGACTTTGCACCTCGATCAACCGGTGTTCGTCTCCCCCCTGCGGCATTGGCATAACCGGGCGACGATGCCAACACCTCCTCCGGCGAGCCCAGGACACCTCACGCTGATTGAAAAACGCGAGCTTTTGGGTGAATACCGCGACTACCGAGGGGTGACCGTTCTGGCCGCCACCCGCTTCCTCCCTGTACTGGGCTGGGCAATGGTCACCAAGGTGGACATGAGCGAAGCCCTGTCTCCCTTCCAGCACACGCTTATGCTTGGCATCTCGCTGACCTTACTAGCGCTCCTCACCATCATCAGCCTGGCCACCGCCTGGTCGCGGCAGCAGCGCGTCCAGCGGTTGCAGTCCGACTTGGCCCACGGCAAGCAAAGCGAAGAGAACTTGCGCCGCTCCGAGGAGCGCTTCTGGGTGGCGCTGCAGAATTCCCCCGTGGTCGTCTTCAATCAGGACCGGGAGTTGCGTTACACCTGGATCAATGAACCCATACCGCCATGGTCGGAGACCGAGTATCGGGGAAAAACGGACGAGGAAATCATTGGTACCCGCAACGGCAGCCAGTTGAGTGCACTCAAACGGCCCGTGCTGACCACCGGGGTTGGGGTGCGCAAAGAATTGTCCTTCGTCCACCGCGGCGAGAAACGCGACTATGATATCAACATCCAGCCTTTGCGCAACGAAACTGGAGAAATCGTGGGCATTACCTGCGCCAGCACCGACATTACCGAACTCAAACGAGCCGAAGAGCGCCTGCTCGAATACGAAAAAGTAGTCGAGGGTCTGCAGGAAATGATCGTGGTGGTTGACCGCGATTACCGCTA
>DATJEH010000288.1:0-10508 GCA_035496875.1 Terriglobales bacterium
GACTTGGCCGTGATAGTTTCCAGTCCGTGCCCGTGCGGCCCGGTTTCACGCTGTCGCAGCAGCAGGGCAAACGTCATTCCAAGAAAGCCGAGAATGGAAAAGATCCACATGCCCAGCCGGTAGCCTTCAGGATTGGCGGCGCTGGCATGAGCATGGTCATTGGCCCAGCCGATCAGCAGGTTGAATCCCGCCAGCCCGATGTTCTGGATCATGGTCATCAGCCCGTAAGCCGTGCCCAGCTTCGATTGCTCCACGATGTAGGCCACCGACGGCCACATGACCGCCGGGATCAGCGAAAATGACACTCCCATCATGGCCATGGGCAGGTAGAGCGAGACGTTGGTGTAGCCCATCATCAGGTACACAGGAATGAGCAGCAGGGAACCGAACATCATCAGCAGGGCGCGCTTGCCGATCTTGTCCGCGAACAATCCAAACGCGGGCGTGCCGAACATAGTGAAGGCGGTCAGAATGCTGACCAGGAATCCTCCCAATTCGCGGCTGGTGTGGCGCGCGTCCATGAAGAACTTAATGGCGAAGGTTTCAAAGGGGAAAATGCCGGAGTAGAACACAATGCACAGGGCCACGATGTACCAGTAGGAGCGGCCGAAGCGGAAGATGTCGCGGAAGACGACCTTGTCGGTCGAGCCTGCCTGTCCGAGCGAGTACTTTTGCTCGGCGCGAACCTCAGCAATCCAGTAGAGCACGGCCCCAATCACGCACAGGGTTCCGAAACCCACCGCGATGAACAGCGGGTTGCGCCAGTTGCTGTAGGCAGGCCTCGCCCAAGTGGGGGAATTCTGCGCCAGCCAGGTGCCGAAACGCGAGAGCATCAGATTGATGCCGAAGGCGAAGCTCAGTTCCTTGCCGCGAAACCACTTGGCCACCGCGGTGGTGACGGCCACGATCATGGATTCGGCCCCCAGACCGAATACCAGCCGCCCGGAGGCCATTACCGCCAGTCGCGGCGATGTTACGGTGATGGCCGCACCCATTAGGCACAGCGTCCCAAATATGAAAATCGCTTTACGCGTTCCGATGCGGTCCACAATGATGCCCCCGACCAGCACCATGAAAACATTGGGCATGCTGTAAATCGCCTGCAGCAAACCGATGTTGGCGTCGTTGAAGTGCAGCTGCTTGACCAGCAAGTCGGCGATGGGAGCAATGCAGTCGTAAACGTAGTAGTTACCCAGCATCGCCAGGCTAATGAACAGCAGCACCATCCAGCGATACAGGCGCGACGGTTCGGGGCGGGCGGCGGTTGCGGGAACAGCGGCTTCAGCAGTCAAGTGAACTTCTCGTCAGAGCAAAGGAAAAGCAGAGGATAGCAGACGGTGCAAGCCCGCAGGTGTGACGGGGGTCACTGAGGGAGAAAGTCCGCAGTTTCCAGCTTCGAGTTTCAAGCCCATTCCCTGACGAAATGGAAACTTGAAACTCGAAACCTTGAAACTTTGAAACCTGCTACTGCTTTGGTGCCGGGATCGCGGTCTCCGGCCGGTTGGCGTCCTGCTGGTGAATCCGGTCAATGTCCTGGTTGGTATAGACCTTGGCCGGTGGGTGCGCCTGCTCCCATGTCTTGATGTTCTTCGCGGCCTGGGCCAGGTCCTCGGGCGGAACGGGAATGCCATAGGCATTGTCAAACTCCGCCGCGCCCGTGTTGATGAAGATCGTCTGAGGGGCATTGTGGGCCATCATCATTTCGTGCGGTCCACGACGAGCCATAAAGTGTCGTCCCATGCCAGCTACAGGCACGAACGGCGCTGGGGCAATCAATGGAGAGACAGCCCCCACCACCGTTGGCTGCCCGCTGGCGCTCACTAGGGAAACCGCGGGCGGCACCATGTTCGCCGTGCTGCTCAATCCCAGGTTGGTGACGGAAAGGGTGGCGTTGGTAGCTCCTGCCACATTGCCGGAGGTCGCGTTGCTTGCTCCCGCGGGCGAGAGGGAAACCGAATTCAGGCTCACCATGGGCGTGCTGATCACCGGATAGTTGAATTCATTCCACAGCAGCCGGTTGCCGGCAAAACCGGTGTTGGTCACCCAAGTCTGCCCAAAACCCTGCGCCACCGCCAAACTCAACAACAGGACTGCCCCTGCCAGGATCCCGCGACCCATAACTTCCTCCTCCCGGCGGTTTGGCCGGGTATTCCGGCAAATCTTAAAGTATTTCATGTTGAAAAGTCACTAACTTCCTATGTAGCGGGCATATAAGCTTCTAGCCACCGCCGTGTCTGAGGTTCCTTTAATAATGGCCCGCCCATCTGCGAAAAGGGTGAACTCATAGGGCTCAAACCAGAACTTAAGAACGAATTCGTTATGGCGCACGGTGCCGTGAGGTTTTAACCGTTCGCTCATAACGGCGAAATCCACCGGCCGGGCGTTTTCGTGGATTTGCACTGAATTGCGCCCGCATAGGGTAATGTGGGGCCGTCCCACCCCGGCCAGGTGGATGAATTCGCGCCGTCCGCAAGCCCGGCAATCCGGGCGCGGTTTTCCTGCCTCGAGGGCGGAGCTCTGGTTGGTCCAGATATCCCAGGAAAGCAGGGTGGGGCGCAATTGCTCGCGTGCTCCCAGCAGCAGCTTTAATGCCTCTCCCGCTGCCATTGAGGCTACCAGGTTGACGGCCGGGCCCAGCACGCCGGCGGTTTCGCATGTGTCGAGCGCACCCCGCGGAGCTTCCGGAAAAATGCAGGCCAGGCAGGCGGTTTCGCCCGGAAGGATGTTCATGGTCACGCCATAGCTGCCCACCGCCGCGCAGTAAATCCAAGGCACTCCGTGCTGTACCGCAAAATCGTTCAGCAGGTAGCGGGTTTCAAAATTGTCGCTGCCGTCCAGCAGAAGCTGCGCTCCCGAGAGCAGGCGGTCAATGTTCTCGGGAGTAAGATCGGCCACCTCTGGCTCGACCACGATTTCAGAGTTGAAAGCGGCAAGCTTGCGGGCGGCGGCTATAGCCTTGGGCAGGGAAGCGGCGGCATCGCCTTCGTCGAACAAAGCCTGGCGCTGCAGGTTGCTGGCTTCGACGTAATCGCGGTCTATGATGCGCAAGCTGCCCACTCCAGCGCGTGCCAGCAACCCTGCCAGCACCGAACCGGTGGCGCCGCATCCCACAATGACGGCCCGCGCCTCCGCCAGCCGGCGCTGCCCCCCGGAACCAATGCCGGCAAACAGAATCTGTCGCGAGTAACGCTCCTCGAAACTCACTGGCCATCCCCTCTGGATGTACTAACCCTTTATTATAGGAGTCAGCAACTCGCGAATCGGAGTATGGCCGCTGTCTGGGGGGGGACGCGCCGCAAGCTCTCCCGGCAGCTTGGTCGCGGCGATGTTTTCCGTGTCCCGACGAGCGCCATTGCCTTGGTGGCCGGTTCATGGAAGTGGCTGAAATCCATTTCAGACGGGGTAGGCAAGCCGGCAAGGAGTCCGTTTGGCGGTAAGGACAGGGTTCGTGCGGACACTCGCGACCGTGGGGCTGCTGGCGGCAGCGGGAGTTATGCTCCCAGCTCTGGCGCAGGGCCAGCATGCCGCGCCCTCCTCGCAATCGCACTCCCTGCAGTCCGCTGCCGCGCCCCAGGACTCCGCTCTGGCCCACGTCTCCGCGCCCGCACCCGCGTCCACTCCCATGGGTGCCATCTTCGAATACCAGGGCCTGCCGGTCCGGGATATCCGCTTTGCCGGGATTGAGAGCGGCGACCTGGAACAGTTGCGCAAGATCGTCAGCCAAAAACCCAACCAGCCGCTGGACCGCTTTAAAATTCATGACAGCGTTCGCGCCCTTTTTGCTACCGGCCGTTTCGCCGATATCCAGGTGGAGGCCGAGCACAGCCCGCAGAATGAGGTCACGCTGGTATTCCGCGCGGTCCAGAACTACTTTGTCGGCATGGTCAACGTCGAAGGCGCGCCCCGTGAGCTCACCAACACGCAGTTGGTCAACGCCACCAAGCTGCAACTGGGCGAACTCTATAGCCCGGAAAAGCTGCAAACCGGCATTGATCGCATGGGCCAACTGCTGCAGGAGAATGGCTATTACCAGGCCACTATCACCGAGGGCGAGCAGCGCGATGCGGCCACCCAGCAGGTAAATGTTTCCTTCCGCGTGGAGCCGGGGGCGCAAGCCAGGATTGGCCGCATCACGCTCACTGGCCATCCCGGCTACACTTTGCTGGAACTGCTGAATGCCGCGCACTTTCATCCCGGCGACCGCGTTATGGCTCAGACCATTACCAGCGCCTTGCGCCGCCTGCGAAACAAATACCAGAAGATTGACCGCCTGGAGGCCCAGGTCTCAATTCCCAGCCAGACCTTCCGCCCGACTACCAATACCGTGGACTACGTGCTCCACGTCGAGCCCGGCCCCATCGTTCTGGTGCGCGTGCAAGGAGTGGGCCTGCGCGGCGGCGAGATTAAAAAGCTGATCCCGGTTTACGAAGAGAACGCCGTGGACGAGGATCTGGTGAATGAGGGCCGCCGCAGTTTGCGGGACTACATGCAGACCCGCGGCTACTTCGACGCGGAAGTGAAGGTGCGCTCCGAGTTTGACGAAAAGAAGAACGAACGCCAGATCATTTACATTGTCGAACGCGGCATACGGCACAAGCTCACCAACATTGATATCACCGGCAATTCCTACTTCGATGCCGGCATGATCCGCGAACGCATTCAGGTTCAGCCAGCGGGCCGGCTGCTCTCGCATGGCATGTACAGCCAGCAACTGCTGGCCGGCGACGTGGCCACCCTCGAGAATCTCTATCACGCCAACGGCTTCCAGCAGGTGAAGGTTACACCCGCCGTACACGACAATTATCTGGGGCAGATGGGGCGCATCGCAGTGGAGATTCACATTGACGAGGGCCCGCAGACCCTGGTGGGAACCCTGCACATAGCGGGCAATCGTGCTATACCGGAGCAGGCCTTGCGCGCCAATCTTTCCAACGTTGAAGGGCAGCCATTTTCAGAGGCCAACATCGCCAGTGACCGCGATTCTGTTCTCACTTATTACTTCAATAACGGCTTTCCCGACGCCGCCTTCGACTATGCCGCCACGCCCGCACCCGGGCAGCCCGACCGCATGGACCTGACCTATACCATTCGGGAAGGGCAGCAGTTTTTTGTGAATCGCGTGCTGGTGGACGGCCTGAACTACACCCGCCCTTATGTGGTCCGCCGCGAGTTGCAGGTTCACACCGGCGATCCCATCAGCCAGAACCAGATGTACGACAGCCAGAGCCAGCTTTATAACCTCGGCATCTTTAACGAGGTAGACACGGCGGTGCAGAATCCGGAAGGCGATATCGCCGACAAGAATGTGCTTTTCAGCGTCAAAGAAGCCCGCCGTTACACCTTCAATTACGGATTTGGCTTTGAAGCCCAGACTGGACAGCCCGCTGGCCCCACCCAGCCGCAGGGAGAAACCGGGGTCAGCCCGCGAGTATCCTTTGGGGTGACCCGTCTGAACTTCCGCGGGCGCGACCACACCATTTCCTTTAAGTCGCACGTGGGCCGGCTGGAGCAGCGCGCCCTCGTCAGTTACGATGCGCCGCACTGGTTCAATAACGACAAGTTGCGCTTCACGCTCGCCGGGTTTTACGACAATTCGCTCGACGTGGTTACCTACACCTCGAACCGCCTGGAAGGCTCGGCGCAAATCGAACAGAGCTGGAGCAAAGCCACTACCACTCTTTACCGTTTCACTTACCGTCGGGTTCAGGCCACCAACCTGGTGCCCCTGTCTCCCAACCTGTTTCCCTTGCTGTCACAACCAGTGCGTGTAGGCATGCCCAGCATCACCTACATTCGCGATAAACGCGACAATCCCATCGAGACCACCCGGGGGAACTACACCACTTTCGATGCCGGCGTGGCGGCTGGATTCTTCGGCTCCCAGGCCAGCTTCAGCCGGTTGCTGGTGCAGAACGCCACCTATTTACCCTTCGGTTCCAATCGCAGCAAGAATAAGTGGGTGTTTGCACGCTCCACCACCCTCGGCGTGGAGAATCTGTTCGGCAAAAACCAGGTCATCCCTCTGCCCGAGCGTTTCCTCTCCGGCGGCGGCAATACCTTGCGCGGATTTGCCATCAACCAGGCCGGCCCACGCGACCCGGCCACCGGCGCTCCTCTGGGCGGAGATGCGCTGTTCATCAACAACCTGGAATTGCGCACGCCCCCGGTATCGCTGCCGTGGCTGGGCAACAATATGGGATTTGTGGTGTTTCATGATGCAGGCAACGTGTTTGCCTCGCCCAATGAGATGACAAAAGGGCTTACCCGTTTCAACCAGGACACCAGCCGCTGCACTGTGGGCAGCTTGACCTGCAATTTCAATTATTTGTCCCAGAACGTTGGCGGCGGCATCCGCTACAAAACGCCCATCGGCCCGCTGCGCTTCGACGTCGGCTATAACCTGAATCCTCCGGTTTTTCCGGTAAACCAGAACACGGGAGACCAGGCCTTCCCCTTCCCCCACGTGGAGACTGGCCGTCACCTGAACTTTTTCTTTAGTATTGGGCAGACATTCTGATGCTGCGGCGCGGCTTCCAAATCGGGCTGCTGTGGGCGCTGGCGGTAAGCGCCGCCCTGGGCGGCGATGTTATCGAGCGCGTGGTGGCTACGGTGAACAACCGCCCCATCCTGCAGAGCGATTGGGATGAGGAGGTGCGCTACGAGGCCTTCGTCAACCACCGCGCACTCTCCAGCCTGACAGCGGCGGACCGCAAAGCCGCCCTCGACCGCCTGATTGATCAGGAGTTGTTACGCCAGCAGATCAAGGAAGACGAGCAGGAGGGGATGCTCAACAGCTCTCCCCCCAACGTCGAAACGAGCCTGCAAGCAATTCGCAAGCAATATTCGGGGGCGGATAAGACCGCGGTGTGGCAGGCGGATTTGCAGCGCTACGGATTGCGTCAGCAGGACCTGGTCCGCCATATCGCTCTGCAGGGCCGCTTGGAGCGCTTGATTGACGTGCGCCTGCGGCCCACCATTCACATCAGCCACAGCAGCATCGAAAGCTATTACCAGCAGCAACTGCTGCCGGAATTGCGCAAGTCCGGGGTCAAGGATGTTCCCCTGGTCGAAGTTTCTCCCAAAATCGAGGAACTGCTCACCCAGCGCCGCATGAATGAACTGCTTGCGTCCTGGCTGCATGATTTGCGTTCCCAGAGCGATATCCGGATGGGGGCTGCCGAGCCGAGTGTCAGCCAGCCATGAGCGGCAGCGTCAATACGGGTCCAGTCACACCAAGCGGCAAGGCGGGGACGACCCGCAATAGGCTCCTGCTGCCTGCAACCCTCGGCATTCTTGTTCTGGTGTTTTTTCTGGCGGGAGGCTGGTACCTCACCAGCCCGCGGTTTCAGGCGCAGGTGCGCACCTATGTGATTGCGGAACTGCAGCGTTCGACCGGGGGAAGGGTGGAACTCGGTTCTTTTCAGTGGAACCTTTCCCGGTTGGAGTTCGAGGCGCGAAACCTCACCATCCATGGCCGGGAAGCGCCTGGCGAATTGCCTTTCTTCCATGCCGACCGCGTCCTGGTTCGCATGCGCATTGCTTCGGTGCTTTCCGAGCGCGTGGTTTTGAGCTACCTGGGCATTGAGCACCCCGTCATACACGTGGTGACCTACCCTGACGGCACTACCAATCAGCCGCAGCCCAGCATCAGCCCGCCTACGCTGCAGGCCGACGTGCAGCAATTGTTTCGGCTGGCCGTGCAACGCCTGGACGTGCAACAGGGCGCGCTGGTGTTCAACCAGCGCAGTGTTCCCCTGGACCTCACAGCGGACGATGTTGTAGCCGGCATGGATTACGTTCCTGCGCCGCAGCATTACCGCGGCAAGGTGCACCTGGGAAAGCTTGATACCCGCCTCCAGGACATGCGCCCCTTCGCCTCCACCGCCGACCTGGAGTTCACGCTGTGGCCTACCTCGGCGCAGGTCACCGGGTTGAAATGGACCTCGGGCAGATCGCATCTGAGCGCCAGCGGCCACCTGGACAATTTCGCTCACCCGGTTATGACCACCGCCTACCAGGGTTCGCTGGATCTGGGCGAACTGGGCGCTGTTTTGCGGCGCCAGCAACTGCGCGCCGGCGCCGCTGCTGTACAGGGACGTGCCACCTACCATTTGGGCAACTACCAGGCCAATGGAACAGTGCAGGCCACCGGCATAAATCTGACCACTCCTTCCGGGATTCTGAACCACGCCAGCCTCTCCGGCGAATATTCGCTGAACAATGAACGCTTTGCCTTATCGGACCTCTCCGGCCATGCGCTGGGAGGCAAGCTGAGCGGCGATCTGGAAATTATCAGCGCGGTTGAGCCCACAGTGCGCTCTCTGCAGCACCACCCCTTGCCCCCGCCTCCGCGTGAGCAGCACGGCACGGCCCATATCCGCCTGGATGCCGTATCCCTGGCGGAGCTGGGGCAAAGCGTTTCGTCCCGCTCTTTACCGCTGGGGCGCTTACATCTTGCTGGAACCGCCTCAGTCAACATGCAGGGTGCGTGGCGCGGATCGCCCAGTAACCTCGAAGCCACTGTGGATTTGACGGTGCATCCGCCGGCCCGTTCCGGGCCGAACCAGTTGCCGCTTAACGGCCGGGTGCTGGCCAACTATAGCGGCTCCAAACATCTTCTTACTTTTTCGCAGCTTAACGTAGCTGGCCCATCCAGCAGCCTGGCCGCCAGCGGTACGCTGGGTTCCTCATCCGCCAATCTCAACTTAAATCTTGTCACCACTAATATGGGAGAACTGCAACCTGTTTTGGCGGCTCTTCAGGGTCCCCGGCACATTCCCCTTATTGTGCATGGAAAGGCCATGTTCAACGGCAGCGTGGCTGGCAGAATTGCCGCTCCTACCTTCAACGGGCACCTGCAAATCACGGATTTTGATACCGTGCTGCGGGGAGGCCGGTCCAACTTGCCCCGCCAAATTCATTGGGACCTGCTGAGCGCTGACGTGCAGCTTTCGCCCGCCAGCCTGGCCGCCCATCGGGGCATCCTGCGCCGCGGCCCGGCGGAACTGGATTTTGAGGGCAACCTCGGCCTGAAAAAATATCGCGTCGCCCCCGCCAGCCCTCTCTCCGCCCGCCTGCAACTGCGCCATGGCGAAATGGCGGACGTGGCCGCCCTTGCCGGGTATGACTACCCGCTCAGCGGGCAAGCAGATGCCACCGTTCGCGCCGATGGAAGCTGGCAACTGCCCCACGGCCAGGGCGTCATCCAGGTCACCCATCCCGCCTACGGGGCGAGGAAATTCGACCAACTGACTGCCAACCTGCGTTTTGACGGCACCCAGGCCGAGCTCGATAACCTCGTCCTCACTCAGCAGACAGCCAGGATTACGGGCGTCGCCGGGTACGACTTTCGCAGCACCCAGTTCCACTTCAACCTGCAGGGTGGGGAGTTTGATTTGAGCAAATTCCCCAGCTTGCAGGGAAGCCGCATCAGAATGGCCGGCCGAATGGACTTTTCCGTCCAAGGCTCGGGCACGCGGCAGGCACCCCTCGTTGACGGCACATTACGCTTGCGCCGGCTGGTCCTCGATACCGAACCCGTGGGCGACTTCACCCTTTCGGCGGCTACCCGCGCCGGTAACACTCACCTCGTGGGTCGCTCCCAGTTCGCGCCAGGCACCCTGGACTTGGATGGCGACCTCCGCCTGCAGGGAGATTTGCCGCTTCAGCTGACGCTGCGCTTTTCGCGCCTGGACCTCGATCCCTTGCTGCAGGCATACTTGCGAGGCCGGCTCACTGGGCATTCTTCCAGCGCGGGCACGCTAATCGTGAGCGGCCCGCTGCTTCGCCCCCGTGACCTGGAACTGCAGGCCAAGGTAGCTGAATTCCGAGCCGACATCGAAAATCTCAAGATTCAGAACAACGGACCGCTGCAATTTGCTGTGGTGCAGCAGACTCTTACTCTGCAGCGCTTGCATCTGCAGGGCGACGGCACCGATTTTGAGGCCATCGGCAGCGCACAATTGGCGCCACCCCGTGTGCTCAACCTGCAGGCCAACGGCACCATTAATCTCAAGGTGATGCAAACACTGAACCCGGACTACATGTCTTCCGGCGTGATGACCGTCGCCCTGCGCTTCGGCGGCACCCTGTCGGCCCCGGACGTTCGCGGACGGGTGCAAATCAGCAACGGCTCCCTGGCCTACATTGATCTGCCCAGCGGGCTCAGCAATATCAATGGCACGCTGCTCTTCAACCAGGACCGCCTCAGGGTGCAGAGCCTCACCGCGCAGACCGGCGGCGGGCTACTGAACTTGGGTGGTTTTATCACTTATAACCGCATTCTGAATTTCGACCTTACCGCCCAGGGCAAGGACATCCGCCTGCGCTATCCGCCGGGCATGAGTACCACCGCCAATGTCAATCTCCACCTGGTGGGAGCGCTCAACCGCTCCACCCTTTCCGGCGATATTCTGGTTACCCGCTTCCAACTTGCCCGCAATTTTGATCTTGCCAGTTATTTAGCGCGCTCCAAGACGCCCGCCGGTCTGCCTAACCCGCAATCCCCG
>DATJEH010000289.1:0-42656 GCA_035496875.1 Terriglobales bacterium
CCGCGGGAGCCGGATTCACTGGCTGATACCGGTCTTCGCCCTATGCTGCTGTACGAGCTGGCGATCAAGATCATTTACCTGAACGGGGAAATATCCATCCTCGATCTTTCCGATCACTTGCGGCTCAACCTGGCGGTGGCACAGGAAATCTTTTGGTTTCTACGTCGCGAGCAGTTGTGCGAAGTCACGGGAATGGTGGGCAACATTCACCGCCTCACCTGCAGCGGGAAGGGAAGAGAGCGGGCCCAGCAGCTGCTGGACCTGAATCACTATGCAGGCGCGGCTCCGGTTTCGCTGGAAGATTACAACGCCCAGGTGAGCGCGCAGGCGGGCAATGGCAAGGAGATCCGCCCCGCGGACCTGGATAGAGCCTTTGCTGATCTGGTGCTCGAACCCGATGTGCTTCCCAAGCTGGGCTCGGCCGTGCAGTCGGGGCGTGCCATTTTTCTCTACGGGCCCACCGGAACCGGCAAGACCAGCGTGGCCGAAAGGTTAGGCGACGTCTTCTCCGAGCACCACATCTGGATTCCACACGCCATCGAAGTGGACGGTGACATCGTTTCCGTGTATGACCCGGTGGTCCACAGCGCTTTTGAACTGCCCTCGCCCAGAGTGGACCGCCGCTGGGAGCTGTGCCGGCGTCCCAAGCTGGTGGTGGGCGGCGAACTGACCCTCGATATGCTCGACCTGGGCTTTAATGCGGCCACTCGTTTCTATAGCGCCCCGGTGCAGATGAAGGCCAATAACGGCGTGCTCATTATTGACGATTTCGGCCGGCAGCGTATGCGGCCTTCGGAATTGCTTGATCGCTGGGTGGTGCCGCTGGACCGCAAAGTTGATTTTCTCACCCTGCGCAGCGGCAAAAAAATTGAGGTGCCATTTGACGTGATGGTGGTGTTTGCCACCAACCTGAATCCCGCCGAAGTAGTCGAGGCCGCCTTCCTGCGCCGCGTTCAGACCAAGATTAAGCTCGATCCCGTCAGCAGCGAGGCATTTCATGAGATATTTCGCCGCGTTTGCGCCCAAAACAAGCTCGAATACCAGAGCATAGTTGTAGACTCCGTTATCGCCGCCCTGCAGGAAGCCGGAGAGCCCCTTCGTCCTTGTTATCCTCGCGACCTGGTCAACCAGGTTTGCTGGGCGGCCAAATATGAATCGAGAACGCCCTGCCTCGATATTCCCAGCTTGCAGCGGGCTCTCTCATCGTATTTTCTTGCTTGAACAGTAGTTTTAAGCGCCTCCCGGTCCTCTGCCCACGAGATCCGGGAAATGCGAGACACTAACCAGGGGATGGCAGTCCTCTCAGGCTGATCCAAAAGAATCGCGCGGCATGGTGTCCCACGCGCGATTCTGATGTTCGAGGGTTGAAGTTCATGGATGTAGCAGTTTGGTTCATTAAAGGCGCTCTTCTTCTGCTTTGCCTTTATTTCATGGTGTACTTGATCGAGGCGCGCTGATGGCGCGCAGCGGAGGCTGAACCAGGGGCATGTACTGCGCACACGTGGTAGGAGCGCGGCCGAATTTCATGAAAGCGGCGCCGGTGATGCGGGCTTTGGCGGAAAAGCCCGGCCTGCGGCAAATTCTGGTTCATACCGGGCAGCACTACGACCAGAACATGTCTGACGTCTTCTTTCGTGAATTGGAGATTCCGGAGCCCGATTTCAACCTGGCGGTTGGCTCCGGCACCCATGCCGCCCAGACCGGGCAGATTATGATGCGCTTCGAGCCGGTGGTCGAAAAGGCCCGGCCCGACCTGGTGCTGGTTTATGGCGACGTGAACTCCACCATCGCCGCCGCCCTGGTGTGCAGCAAGCTCGGCATTGCGGTCGCCCACGTGGAGGCCGGCCTGCGCTCCTTCGACCGCGGCATGCCGGAGGAGATCAACCGCCTGCTCACCGACCAGATTGCCGACCTCCTGTTCACTCCCTCTCAGGACGGCGACCAGAATCTGCTGCGCGAAGGCATACCTGCGGAACGTATTCGCTTCGTTGGCAATGTCATGATTGACACCCTGGTGCGGCTGTTGCCCAAGGCCGACGCCGCGCTGCCCGAGGCACTGCCTCCGCGTTACGCCCTGGTCACTCTTCACCGGCCCTCTAACGTGGATGACCCGCAGATGCTGCAAGGAATACTGCGGGTACTGGGCGAGATCAGCGGTGAACTGCCGGTTATTTTTCCCATCCATCCCCGCACCCGCCAGCGAATTGCCCAGCTCGGTTTCCAGCCCAGTGAGAGTTTTTATTTCTGGGGGCCCCAGTCCTACCTGCAATTCCTGGCCCTGCAGCGGCACGCTACCATGGTCATCACCGACTCCGGCGGCATTCAGGAGGAGACCACTTTTCTGGGGGTGCCTTGCCTCACCTTGCGGGAGAGCACCGAACGCCCGGTTACGGTTACGGTTGGAACTAACATCCTGGTGGGGCGAGATGTGCAGCGCCTGCAGGCGGAGGTTTGCCGCCTCTTGCACGGCCAAAGCAAGCAGGGCAGTCTCCCGCCTCTGTGGGATGGAAAGGCGGCGCGGAGGATAGCCGACATCATTTGCGCTCAAGGATGACCAGTTGGCCGCCCTAGGTTAGAATGAGGCTCGCGTCGGGCAGGCAGAGCCGACCTGAGCGGCGATGCTGGCACTGCCTTCTAGGCCAGCTTTGGCGGCAAAGGCTGGTGGATACGTGATGGGTGAGAGCTAGCGATGGTGATGAGCCCCAACGTACAGCCGGGAGCGTCCGATCCCTCGGGCGCTGACCTTCCCCCCTCCCCCACCAAGGGACAACTCCGTACCGAAGCTTGGCGCTTCGTAATTGTCGGCATTATCAATACCTTCGTTGACTTGGGCGTGCTGAATCTCCTCATTCAGGCCACCCACACCGGCGAAAAGGGTCTCCATTTCATGCTCATCAAGACCACCTCTTTTATGGTGGCCGTGATGAACAGCTATTACCTGAATCGCAGCTGGACTTTCCGCGCCACTGGGCGGCATAAAAGCCTGGTACGTTCCGGAAGCCAGTTCCTGATCGTTAGTCTGATTGGCGCCGTGGTGAACGTGGGCACAGCTTCTTATGTAGCCACTTTTGTTTCTCCCGTTTCTGGTCTGGAGAAACTCTGGCCTTCGGTGGCCGCTCTGGTAGGCACAGCCGGAAGCTTCATCTGGAATTTCATTGGTTACAAGTACATTGTTTTTACTGCCCGCGGCCACGCCGCTTACCAGTAGTTCGAGTCCCGCTCCCCTGCCGATAAAATTGAGCTGGCGCGTCCTGGCACCCGTTCCGCGGTCAGAAACCGGACAAAAGTCTCATTGACAGGCTCCCGCCGGCTGCTACCCTAACGCTGGCTATGATGCCCGCTCAGCGCATCCTTCCCAGCTTCCTGCTCCTGCTTGCCATCTGTGCGGCTGCCTGGGGGGATACCATTCATTTCAAGAACGGCACTTCCATCAATGTGGATAAGGCGGTCGCAAACGGCCCCAATGTGGACTACTTCGTGGGCGCCACCAAATATACGGTTCCCAAATCTTCGGTGGAGCGCATTGAGCAGGAGAGCGGATTAGGCATTTCCATCGGCTCCACTTCGAAAACTAATCTGGTGACAGTGGGTCCTGGTCCGGCCGCCGCCCCTGCCACGCCCGCTCCTGCTGCGCCCAAATCGCGGGCCGTCCGCACGCGCTTGCCGCTCCTGCGGCCGGCCATAACCGCCGATGAGGCCAAACAACGTGCCGCTCTGTTGGACCGTATTCTGGCTAACGGCCGGATCTATGACGGCGCTCTCTGGCAAATCGAGCAGGAAGGGAAGCCGCAGCTGACCAAGCTGGCCTACATGGAAGCCGGGCGCTTCGAACTTGACCATGGCCACCCCGCGGAGGCGGCGCAATACTTCGAACATGCTCTGAGCTTTGCCCCCGACGATCCCGTTGCTCTGGAGTGGTATATGGTCGGGCTGGCGGAAAACAACCAGAATGATCAGGCGGCCACCGCCGCCGAAAAACTCACCCGCGTGGTGCCGGACGCGCTTACCTTTGCCCTGCTCGGCATGGCCTACTACAACGTGGACCGGCTGCCCGATGCCGTCACTGCTTTCAAGCAATCAGTGGCGCTGCGCCCCATCGACTGGGTCCAAAAGGTCTTGCAGAGGACGCAACACGAACTTGAAGTCCAAGGCACCTTCAACCAAAGCGACAGCTGGCATTTCACCCTGCGCTACGAGGGGGCGCAGACGCCACTGGCGTTGCAGCGTGACCTGCTCGACACCCTGGAAGACGAGTACCGGGATCTGAGCAGCCAGCTGAACTACACGCCCAGCGAGAACATTTCCGTAATTCTTTACACCAACTCCCAGTTCTTCGATATCACCCAGGCTCCCTCCTGGGCGGGAGGCGTGAACGACGGCAAGCTGCGCATCCCCATTTCCGGCGTCAGCACCATGACTCCGGAAATGCAGCACGTGCTCAAGCACGAACTGACGCACTCGTTCGTGCACATGATTACGCGTGGCAACTGCCCCAGTTGGCTCAACGAAGGGCTGGCGCAGTTGATGGAGGGCCGCAGCGGCGATTATTACGGTCCGGCCCTGGCGCGCATGTTTCAGGCTAAGAAGGAAATTCCGTTCCGCTATCTGGATGGCCCCTTTGCCCGCCTGAACACCAACCAGGCGGTTGTCGCCTATGCCGAAGCCTTGCTGGCCACTGACTACCTGCGGGAGAGCTGGGGCATGGATGGCGTGCAGCGAATTTTGCAGCGTCTGGGGGATGGCGACTCGCCTGACGCCGCTCTTGCTTCCGTCACCCAGATGCACTACGCCGACCTGGAGGACAACTTAAGTTCCTACCTGCAGAAAAAGTACACCCCTTCGGCCGCTCCTGCCACAGAGTAGGCAAACCGGCCCCGGCAGGGTGCCCCACCCTTTGCGCTTCTTGCAAAGGTGGGATTGGGATGGAGTTCACGCCGTTATTGCCCGCTCACCTCGTGTCCGGTCTGCAGTTCCTGCACCACCCGATTGGCGCCATAGATGGCCCGCAGGGACTCCACGATGCCCCGCGAATCCACGCTGATGGAACGCCCCGCCTTATCGCTGTACTCAAAATTCCAGGGCAGCGACTCGATGTTGCCATCGAAAATAATGCCCACCACCTCGCCTTTGCTGTTCAACGTCGGACTGCCGGAGTTACCCCCAATGATGTCCGCTGTATTAACAAAGTTCAGCGGCGTCGCCAGCTTGACCTGCCCCTTATGCGTCATCCAGCTTTCCGGCAGTTGGTAGGGAGGCTTGTCGCCGTGCGCCGCCGCGTGCTGGTAGGCGCCCCCCATGGTGGTGTAGTAGGGATAGTTCTTGCCGCCAGCGGTATAGCCCTCCACCTCGCCGTAGCTGAGGCGCAAGGTGAAGCCGGCGTCTGGCGGTTCACTCAGCCCGCCCATGGCAAAGCGAACCTTGGCCAGCAGCGCTCCGTCGCGCCGTGCTACTGATTCCACCTCGTCTTCATACTGCTTCCGCACCTGGAGCGCCTGCGGTTCAATCTGCCGCATGAGCACGATGAGTGGGTCGGTGCTGGCCTTGATGGCAGCTTCGCCTCCGTTCCACAGTTCCTTGCGTACCGCCACATCCTGCAGTTTAGTGTTTTCCATCAGGTAGCGCGCTTGCTCTTCTGGCGTCTTGCCGTTTAGGGCCTCGCGCACCACCGCATTTTCCGCGCCCATGGCTTCCTGCATGCCAGCGAGGGCGTCGGCCAGCTCTGCTGTTTCCAGGTTCTTATAGACGGGGGCGGTCGAGAACAGTTGCTCTTCCATGGAGGGCAGGGCGGACTCGCGAAATTCGCGCAAACGCTCGCCGTTGGGTTTAGCCCGCTGCTCGGCGCCGCGTACCAGATCGCGGGCGTACACCGCCAGGCCGGCGTTGAAGCCGCGCATCCGTTCCACGTAGGTGAGAGGCAGGTAAATCTGTTTCTGCACCTTCATGGATTTAGCCAGTGCCGCCCAGGGGTCGCCAAATTCCGCCCGCCGTCCGGCATCCAGGAGAACGAAATTCTGCAGTTTCTTCTCCTCCCCGGCTTTCTGCGCCATCAGCTGGTCGTCTTTCAAGCCGGAAAGATAGCCGGTCACCGCCTTGAGCGAGTTCTGGTAGATAAATAAATCCTCCTGGGCGATGCGCGCGTTGTCCGCCGACTCGGCGCTGAATTTCTCCAGCATGTTGATGCGCCGCTGGTAGTTCTTCAGCCGCGAGGGGTAGTCCACATCGCGCACGAACTCCAGTTGCGCCACGGTCAGCAGCCGTCCCGTGGAACCGGGGTTGCCGGAGACGAAAATCAGTTCTTTGTCCTTCACCCCCGTGGGCGACCAGCGGAAATAGTTGTTCAGCTGGGCGGGCTTGCCGTTCTCGTAAACCCGGAAAAAAGAAATGTCCAGATCGTAGCGCGGATATTCAAAGTTATCGGGATCGCCTCCGAAAAAGGCGGCGTCGAACTCGGGCGCGAACACCAGCCGCACGTCGGTGTATTTCTTGTATTGATAAAGGTGATAGGCTTCCCCTGAATACAGGGTAACCACGTCGCAGCGCAGGCCGGTTTTCTTCGTGCACTGGTCCTCGATTTTCGACATCTCGGCGCGCTGCGCCTGTCCCGCTTCGGCGGCCGGCATTCCCGCCTTCACCGCGCTTTTCACCTGCGCGGTCACGTCTTCAATCCCCACCAGCTGGTTGAGTTCATACGCCGGGCACTTCAGCTCTTCCGCCTGCGTGCGGGCGTAGAAACCGCTCTTCATGTAATCCTTGCCCGCTGTGGAGAGCTGGTGAATGCATTCGGCGGCGATATGATGATTGGTGAACGTGAGTCCGTCGGCGGAGACGAACGAGCCCGACCCGCCGTTATTGAAGCGCACCGACGACAACCGCACATGCTCCAGCCACTTCGCCGTGGGATCAAAGCCATACTTGGC
Organism: Terriglobales bacterium; assembly: GCA_035496875.1. Taxonomy (GTDB): domain Bacteria; phylum Acidobacteriota; class Terriglobia; order Terriglobales; family Acidobacteriaceae; genus JAICWP01. The sequence continues at coordinate 6,918 of DATJEH010000289.1, forward strand.
CTTCACCTTAGCGCTGGGAAAAGCCTCGAACAGCCACATGCCCGGGTCCGCCAGGGCCAGGGAACTAAGAAGAAAAACTGGCAGCCAACAGAGCAGTAAAGCGCGTCTCATCATAGGAAGTACTCCTTAGAAGTATGGCTCACGGGCGAGCGAGAGAAATTCGCCCGCGGGTCGGAGAAAACTCTTAACTATACGATTTCAGCGGCGGCGCCGCATTGGAAAACTCGCGCAAAGTGATGTATAACAATGAGTTGCGTGACGCCCGTCACGGGGGTCTGTGCGCAACCGCTGCCGTCCGGCGCTTCTGGTGCGAAAGGACCCTATGTCCAGTATCACGGCTGCAAATCCTCCCAAGGGCTTGGAGGGCATTGTTGCTACCACCTCCGGCATCTGTTTTATAGACGGCGACCGGGGAATCCTGGCCTACCGTGGCATTGATATCCACGAACTGGCTGAACACTCCACCTTCGAAGAGACCTGTTATCTGCTGTGGTTTGCCAAGCTTCCCAGCCGCTCAGAGTTGCAGGACCTGCGCTCGCGGCTGGCGGGGGAGCGCAAACTGGACGCCTCCATCATCAGCTTTCTGCGCCAGGCCCCCAAGCACGCCCTGCCCATGGATGTGCTGCGCACCGCCGTCTCCTCCCTTTCCTTTTACGATGCGGACGAAAAAAACAACGATCACGAGGCCAATGTTCGTAAGGCCATCCGTCTAACCTCGCAGATAGCCATGATCGTTGCCGCCTACGATCGCATCCGCAAAGGCAAACCGGTGGTTGAGCCTGACCCTTCGCTCTCGCACGCCGCCAATTTCCTCTTGATGCTGACCGGGGAGAAGCCTTCGCCCACCGCCGAACGCGCCTTCGACATCGCCCTCATCCTGCACGCCGACCACGAATTGAATGCCTCCACCTTTGCCGCCCGGGTCACCGCGGCCACCCTGTCTGACATGCATTCCGCCATTACGTCTGCCATCGGCGCCCTCAAAGGGCCCCTGCACGGCGGCGCCAATGAGGCTGCGTTCCGAATTCTGGAAGGCATTGCAAAAGCTGGCGCCGATCCGGTGGAGCACGTGCGGGGCTTGCTGTCTCAGAAAAAAAAGATTCCCGGCTTCGGCCACCGCGTTTACCACACCGAAGATCCACGCGCCACCCACCTGCGGCAGATGTCCCGGGAACTGGGCGCCTCCAGCGGCCAGGGCCAGTGGTTCGAAATGTCACGCCGCATCGAGCAGTTGATGAATACGGAAAAGAAGCTCAATGCCAATGTGGACTTTTATTCCGCCTCGACCTATCACGTGCTGGGCATTGACCTCGACCTCTTTACCCCGATATTTGCCGTGTCGCGCATCAGCGGCTGGGCTGCGCATGTTATCGAGCAACTGGATGACAACCGCCTCATCCGGCCCCGCGCCGACTACGTCGGCCCTGTCTATCCGCAGAAGTATGTGCCGCTAGATCGGAGGTAAGACGCATCTGGCAGTCGGCACTTGGCGTTTGATCGCCGGGGCGGAATACTGAGTCAGTCCCACCGGGACGGTTGAGAGTAGCCCGCCACTTCAGTGGCGGGAAAGGGAAGGATTCGAAAATCGGTACCCCTTTCAAGCTCTCTCTGGTCAAATGCTAAGTCCTTGTGTGCCGCTAATTTAGCTCATCCGCGCTACAATAAGCCTGTGGGGTTCCTTCGCCGCATTTATTTCGATAACAACGCCACCACGCCGGTGCTGCCGGAGGTGCTGGAGGCCATGCGCCCTTATTTCAACGAGCGCTTCGGCAATGCCTCTTCCATCCATCATCACGGGCAGGAGACGCGGGCGGCGGTGGAGCGGGCGCGCGAGTCCGTGGCCGCCCTGCTCGGTTGCCGCGCTTCCGAAGTGGTCTTCACCAGCGGCGGCACCGAAGCCGACAACCTCGCCATCTTCGGCCTGGTCAAGCCGGGCGACCACCTCATCACCTCCACCATCGAGCACCACGCGGTGCTGAATTCCGGCAAGCGCCTGCAGGAAATGGGCTGCGAAGTCACCTATGTTCCGGTGGACGGCCAGGGGCTGATCAATCCCGGGGATGTGCGCCGGGCGCTGCGTCCTAACACGCGCCTCATCAGCATCATGATGGCCAACAATGAGACCGGCGTGCTGCAGCCGGTGGAGGAGATTGGCCGCATTGCCGCCGAGGCGGACGTCTACTTCCACACCGATGCGGTGCAGGCCGCCGGCAAGGTGCCGCTGGACGTGAAGCGCATCGCCTGCGACTTGCTTTCCATCTCTGCGCACAAGATGCATGCGCCTCAGGGCATAGGCGCGCTCTACGTGCGCAAGGGAACTCTCTTGCAGCCTTTGCTCTACGGCGGAAGTCACGAGCGCTCGCGCCGCGCCGGTACCGAAAATGTTCCTTCCATCGTTGCCCTGGGCAAGGCGGCGGAAATTGCGCTGTGCGGATTGAGCGACGGCAGTGTGCAGCAAATCGCCGAGTTGCGCAGTCGCCTGCAGGCGGGTGTGCTGGCGGTGGTCAATGCTGCCGAGGTTAACGGCGGCGCCGCCCCGCGCGTGTCCAACACGGCCAACATCTATTTTGACTATATCGAAGGTGAGGCTCTGGTGATTGCTCTCGACCTGAAGGGGCTGGCGGTTTCCACCGGAGCGGCTTGCTCTTCCGGCGCCATTGAGCCTTCGCACGTGCTTACTGCTATGGGATTGCGCCCGGAGCGCGCCCGGGCCAGCATCCGCTTCAGCCTGGGCAAGCAGAACACGGCCGAGGAGGTGGATTTGGCTCTGGCTCTGATTCCGCAGGCGGTCGCGCGCCTGCGAGAATTGTCGCCGGCAACACCAGCAGTTAGCTAATGGCTGATTCTCTCACCATCGCTGTTGCCATGTCGGGCGGAGTGGATTCCTCCACCGTCGCGGCCATGCTGCGTGCCGACGGCTACAATCTGGTCGGCCTGACCATGCAGCTGTGGAACCAGCGCCGCCTGGCCGGACGCGAAGGTATGCCGGAAGCAGTGCAGGGCCGCTGCTGCTCCCTCGACGATGTTTACGACGCCCGGCGTGTGGCAGAGACCATTGGCATCCCTTATTACGTCGTTAACCACGAGCAGCGCTTCGAGCAGGAAGTGGTGCGACCTTTCGTCTCCGAGTACCTGAGCGGGCGCACGCCTATCCCTTGCAGCCTGTGCAACAATCACTTGAAGTTTGACCAGCTACTGATTACAGCGCGGCAGATTGGCGCCGAGCGCCTGGCCACCGGCCATTACGCCCGCATCAAGTTTGACAGCGCCGGCGGCCGCTGGCTGCTTGAGCGGGCCGTGGACTCCTCCCGCGACCAGACCTATTTCCTCTTTGGTCTCACCCAGGATCAACTTAGCCGTACCCTGTTTCCTCTGGGCGGCCTGCTGAAGTCCGAGGTCCGCGAGATCGCGCGCCGCCACGGCTTGGCGCTAGCCGATAAGCCGGATTCGCAGGAAATCTGCTTCGTGCCCGGTGGCGACTACAAGAAGTTTCTTGACGCCTATCTTGCCGAGCACGGCGAATCACTTCCCGAAACCGCCGGCGAACTCGTCAGCAGCAGCGGGGAAGTGCTGGGGATGCATTCCGGCATTCACAACTTCACTGTGGGCCAGCGCAAGGGCCTGGGCGTGGCTACAGGCTCGCCTCTTTACGTGCTCCAGATCAACGGCGAGAGGCGGCAGGTGGTGGTGGGCGGTGGCGAGCAGCTCTACTCCCGCAGCCTGCATGCCAAGCGCGTCAACTGGATTGCGCTGGAGCGGCCAACATCCACGCTGCGCCTCGGAGTGAAGATCCGCCACCGCCACGAGCCTGCGGGCGCAACAGTTGAAGCCACCAGCGCAGACGAAGCCGTGGTTTCCTTTCACCAGCCGCAGCGCGCCATTACCCCCGGCCAAGCGGCGGTTTTCTATGATGGCGATGTTGTAGTGGGCGGCGGCTGGATTGCGTAGGACGGATCAACTCCCGTTTTATGTTGTCATCCTGAGTTGCGCGACCGTTGCTTTTGCACGGGAGCACAGCGAATGGACCTGCTTTTTCGCGGTTCACAGCGATTTCTCTTTCAAATGGGGAAGGGCTTGGAACGATAAAAAAAAAGACGCAGCAAGCTGCGTCTCTACTCAAGTCTAATACCTGAAACCAAGGGCCGAATAGCCGAAAGCCGGCGGCCGACAGCAGCTCCCTAGATAAACATCTCGTCCTGGGCCTCCCCCATGCCGTTGCCGCCATGGCGGCGCCTGTTCCGCGCCCGGAACAAGGCTCCCAATCCCACGGAGACTCCCTGCATGATGCCGGTCAGTTGCCGCACCGGAGAAACCACGGTGTGCTGCAGCGTTTCCGTGGTGTCCTCGACGCGATCGAGCGTGCGTGTGACCAGTTCGTCGGCGCGGATCACCTGCAGCCGGGTGCGGTCAATAATGTCGTTGACCGTGTTGTCCAGTCGCTCCACCTGTCCGCGCACCAGGGCAGTGGTGGTGTGCACGTCGCTGACAATGGCCTCCAGCTTTGGAGCCGACGCGGTAATCAGCGACTGTGCCGCCTCTACCGCCGGCAGCGCCCGGGTGCGCATTTCCGTGGTCAGCGTGTCTACTTTCGCGCTGGTTTTGCGAAGCGAAAGGAAAATCCCCAGCAACACCAGCGCTTGCAGCGCAATGGCGACCGCTGTTAAAGCGATAAAAACGTTAAGGTGATCCATACCAATCCGTTGTGAAGCTCCAGGACTCCCTTGCCCTTAGCTCTTGGGTGTGGTGCCCTCGGTGGTGGCCTCGCGATACGCCTGCCGCCCGGCTTCGAAGGCGGAGCGGAATTGATCTTTCTGTTGTCCCACCACATCCTTGCCGCGTTCCACCCAGTCGCCGGCCTGATCGCGAACCTGGCGGGCGCGGCTCTTTACGAAATCGCGGCCTTCTTCGGCCTTGTCCAGAATGGCTTCCCGCGTCTCGGCGCCGGAACGGGGTGCATATAACACTCCCACCAGAGCCCCAATTCCCAGTCCTGCCAGAAACCACATGAATCCATTTCCGCTGTCGTCTGCCATAAAAGACCTCCTGGAGCTTTTGAGAAATGCCGGCCAGGCAAAAAGGCCTGTTCAACCCATTCGGATGGTAGCATCCGCTGGCCGCTGAATACAAACCTTAGCGGGCGAAATAATTAGGCTCAACCGGGCCTCGGGCCGTGCTTAACCGGTCGCATAAATCATTTCAATTCAAAGCAATAGGGATGGTGGTTACCTTGGTGCATTAGGGCTTCTGGGTGGGTCGCAGAACCACCTCGCTGGCAAACGATTGCGGCGCCTGCGTCACCATCATTGCCACCACGTGGGCCACGTCCTCGGGCTGCAGCATCTTTTTGGCATCCTTCCCCGTATGCGGCCCCAGTTCCGTTTGCACCGACCCCGGGCAGATCACCGCCACGCGAATGTGGTAGTTGCGCAGCTCCTCTGCAATAGAGTAGCTGAGCCCGTTCAACCCCCATTTAGAGGCGGCGTACGCGGCGCCATTGGGCAGCGGATTCTTGCCCGCCCCGGAAGAGATGTTGATGATGTCGCCCTTGCCGCCACGAATCATCAAGGGAGCAAAGCTGCGGATCATGTAGTACACGCCGCGCAAATTTGTGTTCAGGGTGCGCTCCCATTCTTCCGGCGTCAACTTGTGCAGGGGAGTGGCGAAGCCTCCCACCCCGGCGTTGTTCACCAGGATGTCCGTCCGGCCAAGACTCTGTTCCACCCGCGCCGCAAGTTTCTCCACTGCGCTCAGTTCAGTGACGTCGCATTCCATGGCTTCACATTTGGATCCCGCGGCACGAATACGTTGTGCGGTGTTTTCCAACGGGCCACGAGTACGACCGCAAATTACAACCGTAACGCCCAATTCCGCCAGCTTGCCGGCGATAGCGGCGCCGATGCCGCGACCTCCACCGGTCACAATTCCCACATGGCCGGCCAGACTCTTGCTGTCATGCATTATGCGCTCTTCCTTTCTTCCTTTTGTAAATGCTAAAGCAATTTGTGGCGCGGATGCCGATTCGACCCGCTCCGGGCAGGCTCGCGCGCGCGAAACTGCGCTGTCATCACGGTTGCCGATTATGCGTGCTTTCGGGTAGAGATGTTGCTCGCGACGTCCGCCTATGGTGGGATGCGATGTTGCGTGCGTGCGCTACGCGCTCTGCTCGCGGCGCAACCGCAGAAGCTCATCCAGGGTGTTCAACAGCCCAACCGGATGCTGCCCCTTGCCCAGCACCGCATCGGCGACGGTGCCTGTCTCCTCCGGTAAGGCCCACTGTACCGAGAACAGGATGATGGGCACCTCAGGTTTGATCAGGCGCATGGCGGTGGCGACCCGCGCCCCATCCACGTCGGGCAGATAGTAGTCCAGCACCACCGCATCCACCGGCTGATGGCTGAACAACGCCAATCCCTCGCGCGCGGTCCCGGCGGTTAGAACCGAGTAGCCGACTTTCTCCAGGAGCATGCGCCGGATCATCAAACCGTGGTGCTCATCATCCACGCAAAGGATAGTATTCCCCATGACCCTGATCCCCATTGGTCGCAACCAGATTCAGGCTGGTCGGGAGTGACGAGCGCGCAAAGTAGCGTCAGTTTATGCCGAATCGCGCAACTTGCAAGTGAATTTGTCGTAACAAGGGTGCAAGTTCAGAACACTGCTGCAAAATTCAGCGCCGGGTCAAACCGACCCACCTCGCGATTCCTTTGCCGGTTAATGTCGGTTAAGATGAGTCAATTCCAGGCACCTCATGACAACCGGGAGCCACACCGCCTCGCCGCGCTCGGCAATTGTGCGGCCGACGACCGCCTTGTCTCCTCCCGCTCCCGCGCCCTGGGGGCTCCGGGCGCTAATGCCTTCTATCGCGGATGTTATCTTTCTTCTTCTGCTGCTGGCACTTACGTATGGCGGCCTGCAACAGCGGCTTTTGGGAGATGCCGGCACCGGCTGGCACATCCGAGCCGGGCAGCAGATTTTTGCGACTCACGCCATCCCACGCCAGGATTCCTTTTCCTACACCATGCCGGGGCACCCATGGTTCGCCTGGGAATGGCTCTATGACTTGGCAGCGGGCGTGATCTACAGCCGAATGGGACTCAACGGTGTTGTGTTTCTCAGCGCCCTGCTGATTGCCGGTACCTTCGCTGGCCTGTTCCGCCGAGCCGTGACGCGCAATCGCTATCCGCTGATTGCTGCCATCCTGGTGGTGCTTGCAATTTTCGCCTCCAGCATTCATTTCCTCGCCCGTCCCCACCTGTTCACCTGGGTTTTCACTCTCATTTTCTGGAACATCCTGGAGAGCGCCACTGGGTCCGGGGCCGAGCACCGCTTCCACCGGCTCTACTGGCTCCCCGCGGTCATGTTGCTTTGGGTAAACATTCACGGTGGGTTCCTGGTTGGCCTGGCGCTGGTCGGACTGTACTTTCTGGGTGAAGTTTGGGAAGCCATGACCGCGCAAGAGCCCGGGGAGCGTACCGCCTCGAAGGCCGCCACCCGCAAGCTAGGAATTGCCGGTGTGCTGACTTTTGTGGCAACTTTCCTCAACCCTTACGGCTACAGACTTTGGCTGCACATCCAGGCTTATCTCGGCAGCTCCTTCTACATGAACAACATCCAGGAATTTCTCTCCCCCAATTTTCACGGCGCGGCGGAGAAATTCTTTGCTGTGCTGCTGCTGCTCAGCTTGCTCGGCCTGGCGGTAAACCGCTCCCGCCTGCGCGCCCATCACCTTTTGGTCATTTTGTTCAGCGTCTATTTCGGCCTGTACGCTGCCAGGAATATCCCCATTGCTTCCATTCTGCTGGTGCTGACTGCCACTCCGCTGCTGGCGGGAGCGGTGGAACGGGCCGGCGCCGCCGAAGAACTTGCGCCCCGCGCCCGCAACCTGTTTCTGCGCTGGAAGAATTTCGCCGCTCGCATGGCGGGCACCGAACTTGGCTTGCGTGGCCACCTGCTCCCGGTGGTGGCGGTGGTCATCACCTTTGTGGTTTGCCTGAACGGTGGCCGCCTGGGGGCGCGCCCTCTGATGCACGCTCACTTCGATGGCAAGCGCTTTCCCGTGGCGGCGGCCGATTTCCTCGCTGCCCAGGGCATCCGCTCCCAGGTCTTCAATCCCGACTACTGGGGCGGATATCTTATTTACCGTCTCGGGCCCGGGTACAAGGTTTTCATGGACGACCGCCACGACTTCTACGGCGTACCCTTTGTTCGCGATTACCTCAGGGTGAAAAACATCCAATCGGGTTGGCAGGATGTGCTCAATAAGCAGAAAGTGAACTGGGTTTTGGTTCCACCGGACTGGACCCTTGCCAACGCCCTCAAACAGCTCCCGCAATGGCGCGTGCTCTACGACGACCATCGCGCCATTCTCTTCGCGCGGGTCAGTCCCATATCTTAGGCAAGAATGACCACTGACGATTGACGAAACGGGGTGCATCGTCTGTCAGCGGTTTCAATCGTCAATCGAAAATCTTCAATCGTTAATTATCTTGTGTCCACGTTGAACCCCAGGATGGCGTCCACGGAAATAGGGTCATTCCCGCGCAGCACCGGACGAAAACGCCACCTGGACAGCGCCATCATGACCATGTTGATTTTCTCCGACGATGGCCCCTGCAGGATTTTCACATTGCGCAGCAGCCCGGCGCGGTCCATGGTGCAGGTGACAACCAGCCGGGCCTTTTTCAGTCCTGGCGGCAGGTCGGTACGGATGGCTTCGGGCGCGGTCAGGTCCTCGTCAAAGCCGGTGTTGCGCGAGTCCGGATCGGAGAATTGCAGCACCGCGGGGCCCTGATGGGTGTCAATGTAGATGGTGTAGACCTTGTCGCCCTTGAGTGCGCCGTAAAGGTTCATCGCGCCGCCGGAACTGGGTGTCGCGATCACCGTAATGTCGGGCCGGCTCAGCTTGCGCTCGCTGGGCGTGTGTCCCGGTATGCTGGGCGCATCGCCGCCAGCAGCGAAGCTGGGCAGGTTTACCACTCCGCCGCGGATCGCAACCCCTGCCATGGCCGTGTGTCCGCCGCCGCTGCCCGCGCCTCCGTGCCCCGGCGCCGGCGAAATCCCGCCCTTCGCATTCAGCTGGGCGCCGAAACCGGTGCCCGTATTGGAAGCTCCTGAACCTTCGCCGACGCGCCCGCTGCCTCCGCCATTGCCCTTGCCAAACCCGGCGCCGTTGCCTTCACCACCCAGGCCCGGCCGTCCTCCCCCAGTGCGCGACATGGCCAGAGCGCCTCCCGACGCATTGCCCGGCATGCCCACTTTCTCTCCCGGCTGCATGGACATCACGACTCCGGCGCCGGCCGTGCTGCCCCCGCCCGGCCGCATTGTCGGAACCGGGCCCAGGGCCGCCAATTCGCTGTTGCTGCCTTTCCCGCCTGCGCGCCCTCCGCCTCCCGCGATCTCACTTCCCGACACCACCGGCGGCGGCGGTACCACCCCCGGGCCGCCCGTCAGACCGCGTGCCAGTCCGGCGGCCAAAGGCTTTCCGTCGGAGAAGCCTGCTGTCGGCTGCACCGGCGGTGGAACCACGTTCTTGGTGCCTCCGCCGAAGAAGGACCCCGCGGCGTTCCAGATTTCTTTTGCCAGGGTATTGGTGTTGGGCGCAGGCTGTACCGCGGTCGGCGGCGGCAAGGCCAGCTTGGGGTTGTAATTGTTGTCCTGCACCTCACGCGCTGAAACCGGGGGTGGAACCACCTCGGCACTTAGTTGCGGCGCCCGGACCCGCTCAATATCTCCGTGCACCACAGGCGCGGGCCTCACTACGCTGACCCCCAGCGCGGGCGTGCGCAGCAGCTTGTTGCGCTCGATCTGTACCGAAGGCGGCACCACCTGGGTGGCCAGGTTAGGTCCAGACCGCATTTGGTCGCGGGCAACGTCAACCGGCGGCGCCACCGCCTGCGCCGAAAGGTCGGGCAGCTTTGCCAGCTTGTCCCGTTCCACCTTGACTTCCGGTGGGATGGCGTCCAGCGGCAGAGTCAGCTTGGGCCGGATGCTGTCCAAACCCTGCGTCGGCGGCGGGCCTGGCCGGGTTGCCGCGATGGCGATCAGATTGGCTACCGCATCGTTGCTGGGCGGCAATTTGATCTTGGGCACATCCACCACCTGCTGGGTTAAGGAGTCACCGCGCGCCACTTTGATGACCTGCTGCTTGTTCATCGCCGTGCGCCCGCCAGAGCGCCCGGTGTGGCCCGCCTGCGCTCCCCCTGTATCCGTGGTCTGCGGCAGGGAATTGCCCGAGTAATAGATCACCTGGTACTTGGGGTGAGTTGGCGGAGTAAAGGTCTGCATGAACTGCAGCGTGTTGGGCAGGGTAATGATGACCAGCAGCAGGGCGAACTCCATCACCCACGCCACCACCATGCCGGAAACGGGAAGCATTCCGGAGCGGCACTCGCCCTGCAGTTGCCGGGGAGAGCGCTGCATCGCGGGAGATAGCGCGCTGGCGAAGGACTTCCAGCGTGGCTCCCACGCAATCAGGAGATTGGGAGGCTCGGGCGCCCGCGACATCACGGGCAAGGTCGCGCTCATACCGCCTCCACCCTTTTCTGCGCGCTCTTCTGAACCCCGAACGAAATCTCGATCTGATCTCCGACGGCAGTGCCGGTGTTCCACACCGTATGACAGGGAAGTTCCAGCACCGTTACCGCTTCCATGCGCACGGGCGCAATGCGCCACGGCTTCACGTTTTCTTCCACATGGATTACGGTCTTGGTCTGATTCAAATAGATGACGTCAATGGGGTAACGCATGGCCAGGGTGTGGACGCCGTGGCTGGGCACAATCCATAGCCCCTGGCCGAAGCGGAAAGCAGTCGGCTGAGTGCCCATCAAGCCCCGCAGCCGGCTCCAGTGGGTATCGGCTACCGCCAGTTCAGTGGCCAGGAACGCTTGCCGCGTTCGGTTAAAGGCATATCCCTTGCGCGAATTGTTGCCCGACATCCCAGCGCTCCTACGCCTGGTCTTTCTGGCGGTTGTAAGCTATAAGTCCCAACACCAGCAGTATCACGAGCAAGGCGACCACGCCTGGCGTCATCGTTGCATCTCCGGCAGGAAGTAACGGATCAGCTGGATCGCGGCCGGGCCCAGGCTGACAAAGAACATCGAAGGGAAGACGAATAAAACCAGGACCGGCACCATTTTGATGGTGGTTTTGGCGGCGGCTTCCTCGGCGCGCTGCCGGCGCTCGGTGCGCAGAGAATCGGAGTGCACGCGCAAAGCCTGCGCGATGCTGGTGCCAAAGCGGTCGGTCTGGATCAGCACCGCCACCAGGGCTTTCAGGTCGTCCACGCCCGTGCGCTCCGCCAGATTGCGTAAGGCTTCGGCGCGCGCCTTGCCCGCCCGCAGTTCCAGGTTAACCAGGCGGAATTCATCGCTCAACTCGGCATGGGCGTGACGCAGGTCTTCGCCAACCCGCTGCAGGGCCTGGTCCAGGCCCAGGCCGGCTTCCACGCAGATCACCGTCAGGTCGAGCGCGTCGGGCAGTCCCAGCCGGATCTTCTGCTGCCGCTTCCGGATCATGCGCTTGAGCATGAAACGCGGCAGCATGTATCCGCCCAGCGGTAAAGCCGCGATCAGCATGGGGGAATTGAGGCCCATGCCGGTTGCCATCACGAATACCAGGCCGCCAAAGGCGAGCAGCGCGCGTACGCCGAAGTAGATGGTCAGGTGGTTGGGGTCGCGGTAGCCCGCCTGCATCAGCAGGGCGCGGGTCGCCGAAACCTCGGAGGGCGATTTGGGCAGGGCCTTGGAGAGCGGATCCAGCACCTGCTCCATTCGCTCCTTCATGGCTGGTTTCTCGGCCTGTTCCCGTGGTTGCCAGCCTAGCGAGCGCAGGCGGGTGCCCAGTACTGACGAGGGCGCTGCTGCCGCCGCTCCGAAAGCGAAGATCGCCGCGAACACCGTTACGAACAGTAAAACTGCCAATATCATCGCCATAGGTTCAGACCTGAATACGAATGATTTTGCGGATCAGGAGGTAGCCGATCGTCTGCAGAACAATTCCGCCCGCAATCAGGGCGTGCCCGATGGGATCGGTGAACAGGGGACTCATGAATCCGGGGTTCATCACCATCATAACCACCACAATGATGGGCGGCAGCGCCATCAGCAGGATCATGGTCAGCCGCCCCTGGGCGGTGTACACCCGCACCTGGCGCAGAATCTTGAAACGCTCGCGAATCACGTAAGAGAGGCCGTCCAGAATTTCCGCCAGATTGCCACCGGTCTCGCGCTGCAGCATGACCGCGGTGGCGAAGAACTTCACGTCCACGATCGGTATGCGTTCTGCCAGGTTGAGCAGGGCGTCGCGCAGCGGCAAACCGAATTTCTGTTCCTCAAAGAGCTTGCGGAACTCGCCCCCAACCGGCTCGCCCATTTCCGTGGCCAGCAGTTCCAGGGCGGTGGGGAAGGCGTGGCCGGCGCGCACCGCTCGCGCCAGCGTGTCAATGGCGTCGGGAAACAGCTCCTCGAATTTGGCGAAGCGCCGCGCCCGCATGTAAGAAACGTAGGCATAAGGCAGGAACAATCCCATGAGGGCCGCCACTCCGGCGAACAGCGGAGAGTCGGAGAGCAGCAGCACCAGCACCCCGCAGGTCACGCAGGCACAGACGGTCAGCAGCAGGAACTTGCCCGCCTTCATCTTGACGTCAGCCTGGGAGAGAAAGTGCTGCACCTTGGTCATGCGCGGCCATTGCTGCAGCATGCGGTTGAGCGCGGGGATGTCGCTCAGCAGTTCGTCGCGCAACAGCAGCAGCTCTTCCGAGGGCTGGCGTTCGCTGGCCTGCTGCACCGTTGCCAGACGTTCGCGCAGCAGGCGGGCGTGCGAGCGCCGCTCGTCAAACAGCGACGCCACGGCGAACACACCCGCCGCCACCAGCACAAAAACCACAACCGCAATCAGCGCCATGATCATGCTTCTGCTCCCCGCCGCTGGGGCGGCCTCATACCTCCACTACGGATTCGAACACCGCCGGGCGCACGCGGCAGCCTGCCGCCGCCAACCGGTCAGTGAACTTGGCGCGTATGCCGGTCGAGCGGTACACGCCCTTTACCTTGCCACCTTCCGCCACTCCCTTGCGCTCGAAAACGAAGATGTCCTGCATGGAAATGACGTCGCTCTCCATGCCCGTAATCTCGCAAACCGAGGTCACCTTGCGGGTGCCGTCGGACATGCGCGCAATCTGCACCACTCCGTGGATGGCAGAGGAGATTTGTTGCCGCACGGCGCGCTCGGGAATGTTGAGGTTGGCCATGGAAACCATGTTCTCGATGCGCGACAGCGCGTCGCGTGGCGAGTTGGCGTGCACCGTGGTCAGCGAGCCTTCGTGGCCGGTGTTCATGGCCTGCAGCATGTCAAAGGCTTCCTCGCCGCGGACTTCGCCCACCACTATGCGGTCGGGTCTCATACGCAGGCTGTTGATCACCAGCTGTCGCTGGCGGATAGCGCCTTTGCCTTCGATGTTGGGTGGGCGCGTTTCCAGCCGTACCACGTGTTCTTGCTTGAGCTGCAATTCGGCCGCGTCTTCAATGGTGACGATGCGTTCCGTGTTGGGAATGTAGCCGGAAAGCACGTTGAGCAGCGTGGTTTTGCCGGCGCCGGTGCCGCCGGAAATCAGCAGGTTGAGCCGGCCTTTCACCATGGCCGCCAGCAGCTCCAGCATGGGCTCGGTCAGCGACTTGTTTTCGATCAGGTTGCGCGCCGTCAGCGGATCGCGCCCGAAACGGCGGATGGAAAGCGCCGGGCCGTCCACCGCCAGCGGCGGAATAATGGCGTTTACGCGCGAGCCGTCGGGCAGGCGCGCGTCCACCATAGGCGAAGATTCGTCCACCCGCCGGCCTACCCGCGACACAATGCGGTCGATGATCTGCATCAGGTGCTGATCGTCCTTGAAGGTCAGCCCGGTGGGCTCCAGCTTGCCGTTGCGCTCGATGTACACCTGGTTATAGCGGTTGACCAGGATATCGGAGATGCTGGGATCCTTGAGCAGCGGCTCCAGCGGGCCCAGGCCGAAGATTTCGTCCAGAATCTCGCGCGCCAGGCGTTCGCGTTCCGCGAAGCTCAGCGGCACGGCCTCGCCGTTTACCGAGTTGCGGATCAGCACCAGCACTTCCTCGCGCGCGGCATCGCTGGGAGTGCGTCCCAGCTTTTCCAGATTCAGCCGGTCGAGAATTTTGCGGTGCAGGTCGGCTTTGACCTGCTGGTATTCGGTGCGCTCGAATTGCGTTCCCATCCCTAATCCGCCCATGCCTTGCTCCTACACAGTTTTGAACAACGACCATCCACCCCGCTTGCTGCTGTCGTCGGCTTCGGTCAGCGTCGCCGCCAAACCGGTGAACGAGCGGGCAACTTCGGAGTGGTTTTGCTGAATAACCGGTACGCCGCGGTCAATCGAATTTGAGACCGCGACGTAGTGATTGGGGATTTTCCATAACAGTTTCACGCCCGTGGCCGCTTCCGCGTCGCTCTCGCTGAAGCCCGGAATCTTGCGGAACCGGTTCAGCACCAGCCGCACCCGCTCCCTCCCCCCCGACTCGCCCAGGTACTGCAGTACCCGGGCCGCGCTCCACAGGGAAGCTACATCGGTGTGCGCCACCAGCAGCACGAATTCTGAAAGGTTGCACACCAGGCGGGTGGCCGCATCCAGCCGGGTGGAGGTATCCACCACGATATAGCGGTAATGGCTTACCAGAATGTCGAACAGGGCGGCAAACTCGCTGGTCGTGGGTTCGATGGAAGTAGGCGTGCTCGTTCCCGCCAGCAGGTGCAGGCCGTCGGGATGGCGGGTCATGAAGCTCTCCAGCAGCGAGCCGTCCATGCGGTGCAGGTTGCGCAGAGCGTCGGCAATGGTGAACAGCGGTTTCACGTTCAGGTGCAGGGCGGCATGGCCCAGGGGCGCCAGGTCCACCAGCGCCACGTTGCCGTGAGCGGCGTGCAGCGAGAGCGCGATGTTGACCGCCACCGTCGTGGCTCCCGTGCCTCCCTTGGCGTTCACGATGCTGAATACCTTGCCCCGGCGCCCGCTCTGTCCGTGCTTGCGCTGCGCCGCCGTCAGCCGCACAAAGGCTTCCAGCAGGGCGGTCGTGGTGGTGGGCCGCTCGATGAACTCGCGTGCCCCCGCCCGCATGGCGTTCACGATCACCTGCGGCTGCGACATGCTGCCCACGGCGAAAACCGCGGCCGTGTTTACCTCCGCCCGCAACGTTTCGATGGCGCGAATCGCCGCCGAGGCGTTCTCGTTGGGAATATCCACCAGCAGCACGTCCGGGCTCACTCCCTGGATCCGCCGCAACAGCGGATCGGTGGCGGCCACGGGAAACGTGGGACAACTGTGCACCGTCCGCGCCACATTGGTGCCGTCCACCAGCACCTGCAGCACCGAGCGTTGCTCGTCGTCGCTCGCCAGTATTACCACTGCCAATTCAGCCATCGTTCACTACCTTCACTGGGAAATTCTGGCCTTGCCTGCGTTTCTCCTAGGGTCCCTGGATAAGACGAATCGGAATCGCCGCCGGTCCCGTGCCCGGGCCCGGCCCTGCGCCCTGGGCGGTGCCGCACGAACTGGCATTCACGAAATGGGCGGTGATGTTGCCCTGGCTATCCGGCACATTGTCAATAAAGAATTCCGCAAATCCCACAAAGGGTACGGGCTGCTTGCCCGGATCCAGACTGGAATTGCAGTTGTCCCACACCGGCGCCGTAATCAGCGACTGGCTGGTGTCGCGCAGCTGCGAGCAATTGCCCTGATAACAGTATTCAAAGTCCGGGCTGGGATTGGTCGGCACCGGGGTCGTCGGATTATCCGGCGACCAGATGTCGGCCGGGGTGCCGATCAGGTCCGATATGCCAACGTATGTCTTCTGCTTCATCTTGCCGTTTTCGGTGTTGAGTAAGTCGCCACAGGAGCCGGTGAAATTCTGCAGTACGCTGGTATCCACATTGCACGCAGGATCATTGAGGCAGTGTGAAATGGCACAACTGTAGGTGTTGGCGCCATTGCCGAAATCCAGCGAGTAGTACTGGCTGGGCACGCCGCTGTTGTTGGGCGTCTGCGACTGGCCCACCGGACGCAGCGTGATGTCGGTGCCGCGCATGGTTTGCGCATAGTTGGTCAGCAGCGGTGCTCCCGTGTTGGGGTCGGTCACATTGGGGTTAAACATGGTCTGCTGGTAGGCCGCGCAAGCCGCAGAAATGGTTGGCGCGCTGGCCAGCGCCGTGTTGGCGATGAAAAAGGGTTTCAGGCAATGGGTTCCGCCCGCCTGCGAACTGGCTTCCGCCGTCGCCCGCGTGGTTACTCCCACCGCGTTCCAGCCAATGGCACGGGCAAAAAACGTGCCGATTCCCGCCGCCCCGGTGCGCGCGATGTAGACCGTTACCCGCCGGTTGGTGCTGTCCACGCACACCGCCGTGCTGGCGTTGTTGACGGGGCAGGGCGAGGCCGTCAGGGGGGCGCCAAAATCCGCCACCGTCAGGCTTTGCCCCAGTATCTTGTTCTGCACCGCGGTGGAGATAGCGGAGTTGGCCACCGTGGCCACCGCCGGATTGGGCGAATTTCTGAACACGTAGGCTCCCGCCAGCGCTCCCGCGTCCGCCGCGTGCTGGGCGCTGGTGCGCGCCGTGTACAGGATTCCCACATCAATGGCCAGAGCGGCGAAGGCAAACAGCACCACGATGAACACCGCCACCAGGGGCAGCGTCATCCCTCGTTCCCGCCGGGGCCTGCGGCCGGCTCTCATTTTCCGCCTCCCCCGGGCTTGCTGCCGTCGAACTTGTTCTTGTCCAGGAAGGGCTGCGGGTACTGCGGCAGCGGCGGCGCCACCGCATCCGGCGACACCTTCTTGGCCGTCACCAGCACCATCAGCTCCGAATTGCTCTTGGAAAGGCTTTTGCTGCGGAACAGCGCTCCCAGCACCGGAATGTCGCCCAGCCCGGGAATCTTGTTGAGCTGGCTGGTCACCCGGTTGTCCATCAGGCCGGCAATCACGAAGCTCTGCCCGTCCTGCATCTGGAATTCGGTTTCCGCCTTGCGCGTGCTCAGCGCCGGTATTACAAAGCCGGAAATGGTCAGCGCGTTGGCAAAATCCAGCGCGCTCACTTCCGGCGCCACCTTCAGGTGAATGTCGCCGTTGGGCATGATCTCCGGAGTGAAGCTCAGACGTACCCCGAACTCTTTGAACTGGATGGTCACCGCGGTGAAGCCCGCTCCCGGCTGCACCACCGGGAAGGGGAACTGTCCGCCGGCCAGGAAGCTGGCTTCTTTGCCATTCATGGCGATCAGGTTGGGCTCGGCCAGGATCTGCAGCAGGTTCTTATTCTGCAGTGCCTTGATCACCGCTCCCAGGTGAATGTCGGGACGGAACAGGAACATGTTGAGCGTGTCCTGTATGGTCTGGTTGCTGGTGAACACCGTTCCCCCAGAACGCGGGAATGAATCCGTAATCTGTTGCGGTCCGAAGCCGCCGAACTGCTGGGTGCCGATGGTACCGACGGTATTGGTGGCTCCGGTGGACAGTATGTTCACCCCCAGTTGGGTAAGCGCGCTGCGGTCCACTTCCGCGAACTTCACCTCCAGCAGCACTTCCTGCGAGCCCATCGGCCCGAAGGTAAGCACGTTGACCACGTTCTTGCTGTAGGCCTGGGCGATCATGCCCGCGCGCTTGGCCACATCCTCGGTGGATACGTGTCCAGAGAGCACGATGGCCGCCCGCGAGGGCGAAACCTCAATGCGCTCTTCCGGAAAAATGCGGTGAATCTCTTCCGCGCAGGCGGTCACGTCTACGTCCACCCGCAGGTCGAAGCTGCGCGAGCGTTCGGCTTCATCCCAGATAAGCAGCGAAATCTCGCCCGGGGAACGGCCGTGCACCAGAATCTGCGTGGGCGTTACCACGATGGCGTCAGCCACATTGGGATCGGTAACCGAGACCCGCCTCAGCCGCTCGGTGGTGTTGATGAGCAGCGACTTGCCCACCATCACCCGCAGGGGTGCCGGGCCGCCCTCGGGGGTCTGGGCGCTGGTCGCCGATGGTCCCGCCGGAGGGGCGGTCTGGGGATGCGGTGTGGCTGCGGGCGGCGGCGCCGTCTGTTGCCCGGGCAGGACCGCCGCCGGATTGGGTGTAGGAGGCTGTACCTGTTGCGCGGCCGCGCCCGCCTCCGTTGCCGCCTGGCCGAAACTGAAAGTGCCCGCCGCCAGCAGCAGCGTCAGCACGCCTGTCAGAAATACCACTTTCGAAACACGCATCTTGTTCTCTCCGCTAAAAAAACAGGTCGTTAAAAACCTGGGGGAGCCGATAACTTCTGGGTCTCTAGAACTTGGACACATCCCGTTTGTCGCCCTTGATCATTTCCACCACGTACATGCTCGGCGCGGGCGCCGCTTTGGGGGCCGCCGCTACCCGCCGCACCCGGCTGCGCGTGGGCTGGGGATCGCGCACCGGTCCAGCCACGCGGTAAAGCGAAGAATCACGCAGCACCGCCAGGTTTTCTTCCGAGGTATCCAGCGGGTTGCGCAGCGCCAGCTGAATGCGGCCTTCGTTGCTGGCCATGGTCAGCTTCTGCGCGTCCTCGGGCGACACCAGCAGGGTGATGACAGGCACGCTCTGCGGTTCGCCCTGGGAGCTGCGTTGCAGCTTCTGGCCCGCCGCCAGCACTTCTACGTTCTCCAGCACGGTCGTGGTCAGAGGTTCATCCGTTCCCCGGGGATTGCCGGTCAGCAGCACGTCCACGCGGGTGCCCGGAATGACGAAGCCGGCCACCGCCACCACCTCGTTCACCCGCACCGAGACGGCGCGCATCCCCGGAGGGATCAGCGAAGGCAGACCCGCCCCCGCGTTTTCCGCCGCCAGCTTGCTGGGCAGGATGAATTCGCCCTTGGCGATGGGCACTACTACGCCCCGGCCGAGCACGTCGGCCTTGTTCTGGTAGTAGCCCTGCGGCAGGTCGGCGCCGGGCAGGCGCACCTCGCGCAGATCCTTGTCTTCCAGTCTGGCGCCCACCTGCAGGTCAATGGCTGCCACCACCACCTGGGTGTTCGCTTGCTTCACCGTGGCCACGGTACGCCGCAGCGTGGTGTAAACCATGTAGCTCACCAGGGCGCCCACGCCCAGAGCCAGAATGCCAATCAACAACAGCCGGTTGCGGTTCATCACTTCTCCTCGCCAAAAGGAAATCTAAAAATCTCGGAAAACCACATTGCCCTTCAGATTCACGGTTCCGGTCACTCCAAAGCTGGGAAGCCGCGGTAAAAAAGCCAGATTATAGGGGCAGCTCACCAGCACTTGCGTGCCGTTAAGGCTCAGCCCTCCACCCGTCCCGGGGATGAGGTAGCGCTGGTTGATGGTGATGTTCAACCCATTGCTGCCGGCATTCCCGTTGCAGCGGTTGAACCCCGAGCCCGCGCTGATGCCGTTGTTCTTCGCGTACTGGATAATGGCCTGGCACAGCGCCGCGTGGGAGGTGTTGGGCGCCGCCGTGGCGCAGTCGGTGAGCGGGTTGGCGGCGTCGAACGTTTCCGGCTGCACCGCCAGACGCGCCCCCTCCCGGGCGGCGTTGTTGAGCACCTGGTGGACGCGGATCATGTACGCCCCTTCTGAAACCGCCAGCGAGAGAAACAGCAGCAGCGGCAGCACGATCGCCAGCTCCGCCACCTGCGTCCCCCGCGTCTGCCCCTTAATTGCCATAAGCTTGACCGGTCGATTCATTGCGCATGACCGCTCGTGTGCTCATATTCACCGTGAAGGGCAGCCCAAACAGCCGGTAAGGCACCTTCACATCCACTTCGGTATAAAAGGTCTGAATGTTGTTGACCGCCTGCGAGCACCCCTGCAGCACGTAGACTCCCGGTCCCACGCCCGGGGCCATGGTGCCGCCGCTGGCGCAGGTCGGTCCTCCCGGACCGCTGGCCAGTCCGCAGCTGCCGCTGGCAAAGCGGATGTTGGCCGACTGCAAATATCCGCACACCCGTGTGGCTACGGCATCGGGGGTGGGCAGCGAATAAGGCGCCGCTGCATTGGGATCGGGGGCCACCGCGTAACGCGCGCCTTCCCGGGCCGCGTCCGTTACCACCTGGTAGATGTTGAACGCTCGCCCGAATCCCAAAATGGCAAACAGCAGGCTGAACAGCACCAGGGAAGTGACCGCAGCTTCCACGATGGTTGCGCCCCGTTCTGTGCATTCCCGCTTCATGGTTTGAAAACCGCAAACAAGGTTCCCAGGGCGGCGGCCACCCCGAAGGGGGCCCGCAGCATGGCCGTGTTGCGCACGTTAATGCGGGGATGGGCGGCCACTCCTCCCCTTCCCACCAGCCACTTGATCAGCTCCCCGATGTTGCGCAGCATCTGCCCCAGCATGCCCCGCCGTATGGCCTGCACCAGGCCGATCAGGGCGGCGGCGATCACCGCCACCTCCATGGCCAGAATCCATCGGTCCAGCCCCAAAAGCGCACCCAGAGCCGTAATCAGCTTCACGTCGCCGCCCCCGATCGCGCCCAGCTGGAAAAAGCTGAGCCCTACGCCGAAGGCGATCAGGGTGGCAATCAGGGCGGAGGCAAATTCCCAGCCCAGACCGCCGTGCACCAGGTGAAAAATCAATCCCGCCGCCACCGCCGCCGTGGTCAGCAGGCGGGGAATTTTGCGCCAGCGTATGTCGCCCACCGCCGCTGTCAGCACAAAGGCCAGAATGAGCGCGTTCCACACCTCCGGGTGCGGAACCGCCATCTTATGCCCCAGGACCGTGGCGGTCAGCATGGCTGTTTCTCCTTGAAATTCTGTTCACAAGCAAAGGCGGGCGCAGTTCCAGCTTCTGGCTGCGCCAGCCCTTCCTCGCTAAACGTCCACATCGCTGCTTGGCCGCCGCCGCGCTGCTCCCCGCGCCAGCCTGCCGAGCTAGCCGCCGATGGCGCTGGCAGTTTCGGAAAACACGTTATTGGCTTGCGTGCCGATCAAGCGTATGGTGCCTACCACGATGACCAGAATCACCGCCAGCATGACCGCATATTCGGCAATGTCCTGACCTTCGTCATCCCGCCACACCCGATTAAGAACTTCCCACATTTCCTAGCCTCCGGTGCACAATGGTGGGAACCCAGGTTTTGAGCTCCGCTTCTTACCGTGCAATCCAGAGTGCATTTTGCCCGCCGAAGACGGGGAATTTGTGTCCACAGATTCAGCAACTTAGGAATTGTGGCAGCCGGTTGACAAGGGGACTGTCCGAGAATTGAGACAGAGGAGCCGGAAAGATGCCGCCAGAAAGAGACAGTTATCCCTGTAAGTGGGCCTGCCCCTGGTCCTTAGCTCGCTCTCGCACTTTTAGTCTCGGGCCTGCCGGCGGAGCGCCTGAATCCTATGGGCAAAAGCAAAGCCGGCGGCGCGAGGCGGAGCGCCATCGCCCAACGGCCAACAACCTTAGCCTCCCGTTCTTACAAACACCACCGCCTGTTCATCCTCAAATTCTTTCTTCCATCCGGCGTCGAGCCTTAACAATCCGGCCAGTCCGCTGGTGGGCGGCACTACCACCGTCCGCACCTGATACTTCTCCAGCGCCTCTTGCCAGTTGCCCTGGCCGCGCGCGGTGTCGGAAAAGGTGTCCATCAGCTTGCCATAAAGGTCGGTGCGGCCGTCTATGAACACGCGGTACTGCGGATAGAGCTTGGCGATGAAGTATCCGCCCCAATCGTAATAATTGAAGATGGGTGCTGGCACCTTTTTTCGAATCAGAAACTCGGTAGCAGCCTGGGGGAAGCGCCGGGCTTCACCGGCGGCTTGGCCCTTTACCGCCTGGTAAAATCGAGCGCCCGTCAATCCCGCCACTGCCAGCAGCAGCACCAGGTTGAATACCAGCTTCGCCGGCGCGGGCGATTTCTCTTCTGCCGGGCTAAACCAGTTTCGGCGCGCAGCCAGTTCGTCCAGGCCTGCAGCCAGAATGGGCACTGCCACCAGCACAAAAATGGGAATATGGCGTGCGGCGCTCAAGCCGCCGTAGGCAGTGGCCAGCAGCAGCAGAATCTGGGTGGGCGACAGACGCTTGCGCGACGCCGCCACCACCAGCCAAGTCAGCAACAGCAAGCCCAAAAAAGGCTTGAAATCCACGGAGTGGAAATTGGGAGAGGCCCACTCCACGATGTAGTCCACAATGGTACGGGCCTGCAAGGTTTGGAAAGGATAACGGTAAAGTTCCAGCCCGTTAGGGTTCAGGGGAATCACTGCCAGGCACGCGGCCAGAACCACTCCCAGCCGCCGCAGCCGCGCCCATGCATGAGGCCAGCTTTCCAGCCCGAGCCACGCCTGCACCAGCCAGCCCGTGAGAACGATAGCCATCAGCGCCGGTCCCAGCAGGAACCCGCCGTGCAGGTTAACCCACAGCACCAGCAGCAGCGGCATCCACCACAGGAAGCGCAGGTGACTGGGATTGCTCCGGTCCGCCTTGCCCAGCAGGTCGAGGAACACCGCCGCCAGCAGCAGAGAGAACATCTGCGGGCGCACGCCCCAAGAGGGAATGGTGGCAATTGCTCCCAGTACGGTCACCAGGCCCGCAATATACGGACGTCCAGCGCACTGCCGGTAAAGCAATAAGAAGGTGGCGCCGATCACTCCCGCGAAGGCGATCATCAAGCCGGCCCAGCCGGTAACGCGGAAGATGAGGTAGAAAAGCACCTCCGAGAGCCATTCGTGGGCAATCCAGGGCTGGCCGTACCGGGTATAGGAAAAGCTGTCCTGGCGGGGGACATGGTGGCTGGCCACGATTTCCTGTCCCGCACGCAGGTGCCACCACACGTCGGGGTCGTGCACCCCGCGTGCGGCCATGGCCAGCAATCCCAATCCCAGGATGATGAGGAAAACGCGCCGCGTGGAGAGCAGGCTCACGGCTCAGTTGGGGATGTTGCGTCCCCGCGGAGCCGGCTCGGGAACTTCCAGCTCGTCAATCAGCCGGTGCAGGGAAGAGCGGGCAATTTTGAGCGAGCGGGCGGCCTGCAGCTTGTTGTTGTCGAAAGCGAGCAGCACCCGCCGGATCAGGCGGCGCTTGAAGGCACGCACTTCCTCGTCGAAGGAGCTGTCCTCCAGTTCCATGTCCCAAGCAGCGAATTGCGAGGGCAGGTGCTCGATGCGGATCTCCGGACCGTCGCACACCACCACCGCGCGCTCGATGGCATTCTGCAGTTCGCGGATATTGCCCTGCCACTCGTATTCCTGGAAGGCGGCCATGGCGGCCGCGGAAATCCGCCGCGCCGGGCGCCGGTGCCGTTCCGCGTAGCTGTGCAGGAAGGAGTAGGCCAGCACCACGATGTCGTCCCGCCGCTCGCGCAGGGCGGGCAGGCTGATTTCAATTGTGTTCAGCCGGTAGTAGAGGTCGGCGCGGAAGCCGCCGGCTTTCACCAGTTCCATCAAATCCCGGTTGGTGGCGCAGATGATGCGCGCCTCCATGCTGCGCGCCTGGTTGCTGCCCAGGCGCTCGAAGCTGCGCTCCTGCAGCACCCGCAGCAACTTGACTTGCATGTTGGGCGAGAGTTCGCCGATTTCGTCCAGGAAAATCGTGCCCCGCTCCGCCGCTTCAAAACGTCCCCGCCGCGCCGCGCCCGCCCCGGTAAAGGCTCCCCGCTCGTGACCGAAAAGTTCGGCTTCGATCAGGGTTTCTGGCAATGAGGAACAGGCCACGGCCACAAAAGGCTCGCGCCCGCGTGGGCTGCTGCGGTGAATGGCGCGGGCGAGCAATTCCTTACCCGTCCCGGTTTCGCCGCTGATCAGCACCGTGGCATCGCTGGCCGCCACCTTGGAAGCGAAGCTGTAAATGGCGAGCATCTTTTCGTCCGTGCCCACCACCGCGACAAAATCCGTCAGCCGCGTGGCGGATACGCGCAATTGCTCCACTTCACGATGTAACTCGTAGAACTGGCTGGCGCGCCGCAACACCAGGCGCAATTCCTCAAGGGATCCATTTTCCACGAAATAGTCGTAGGCGCCGACCCCCCAGGCCATACGTACTACCTGGCGGTCGGTAGTGGAGAGAAAAGCCACCACTGGAATGCCCGCGGGATTCCGTACCAGCTTTTCCAGACGTTCGAAGCGGTCGGCGAATTCTTTGTCTTCCCGGCTGGGCAGACTGGTGATAAGCAGCTCGCATTCCAGCAGCTTTTCCCGCTCTTCCAGCGAAGCCGGCTCCAGGCTGAAATCTTCCCCAAGTTTTTCGCCCAGGATGGCGAAGAATTCGAGCCGCTCATCCACAAAATGACACTTCATTCCACTCACGTTTCTCCCCGCAGGAACTTCCTCAGCTGTGCTCTGGAACTTAGGTTGCGGCCCAGCCTGACCTCATCGCCCCAAGGTTTATCTGTATGCCTGGAAGAATTTCGAGCCATTATGCGCACATAGCTGACCAGAAAGGCAACTGGAAGAAATACCCTATTTACGATGAAAGTACATCCGTTCGCCGTCTCATATTGAGAATCGGCAGCCTGCCGGTCTTACCGGCCAATCTTCTAGGGTAATTACCTTGCCTGCTCTCTTTGCCTGGATTAGGTGTCTTGCAGCCGACGTATACTTTTGCACAAGGCGCACAGGGCCATGGGGCTGCAAAACACATCTCGCCAGCGCAACCAGGAGTTATTTGACCGCAGCGCCCCTCACTACCAGAGTGTTCTCAACCGCGCCCTGGCGCCCTCCGGCGAAGCCTCGGACTATTTTGCCCGGGCACGGGTTGAGTGGCTGCAAAGGCAGCTCCGCGGGCTCGCTTTTGCCCCCTCATCTGTGCTGGATTATGGTTGCGGCATTGGGGGTTCGGTGCCCTTTTTGAAGGAAATCCTGCATCCCCGCCGCATCTTGGGGGTAGATATTTCCTCCGAATCGCTGCATCAGGCCCGTCAGGAACACGGGGAAAAAGGGGTGGAATTCGCGAATTGTGACCAGTATTTCGCACACTCCGAGTTCAATTTGGCGTTCTGCAACGGGGTTTTTCACCATATCGCCCCGTCAGAGCGCGCGTCTGCTCTGCGCTATGTCCATGATTCTCTGTCGCCGGGCGGCATTTTTGCCCTGTGGGAGAACAACCCCTACAACCCCGCCACCCGCTACCTTATGGGACAGTGTGAATTTGATGACGAAGCCATATCCATCACTTGCAGAGAGGCTAGAAAGTTATTAATTAACAATGGGTTCGTGGTTCTGCACAGCAGCAGCTACTTCTATTTTCCACGCTGGCTGAAGTGGTTACGGGGACTGGAACCGACGCTCTCTCACCTGCCATTAGGGGCGCAATACCTGGTGGTGGCCCGCAAGTGCGGGTAGCTGATGCTCCCCCATACCAAGGGCTTGCGCCCTGTCTCTTTCTTTTTACCACTTATGGGCGGTGAGCCCACCCTTTGCAAACCACAAAGGGTGGGCAGCCACTTCCATCCTTACTTGGGCTGGGGAACGATGCGGAGGTAGGGCTTGGGAGCCTTCCAGCCGCCGGGATACTTTTTCTTGGCCTCGTCGTTGGAGACGCTGCCGCTGATGATGACGTCGTCGCCGGGTTTCCAGTTTACCGGGGTGGAAACCTGGTGCTTGGTGGTCAACTGCAAGGAATCGAGAACGCGCAACACTTCATCGAAGTTGCGGCCCGTGCTCATGGGATAGATGAGCTGAAGTTTGATCTTCTTGTCCGGTCCGATGACGAAGACGGTGCGTACGGTGGCGTTGTCGGCGGGGGTGCGGCCCTGCGAGGTGGCGCCGCTCGCCGCCGGCAACATGTTGTAGAGCTTGGCGATTTTCAGTTCGGGGTCGCCGATCATGGGATAGTTGACCTTGGCGCCCTGGGTCTCCTCGATGTCGGCCGCCCACCTGCTGTGGTCGGAAACCGGATCAACGCTGAGCCCGATAATCTTGGTGTTTCTCCTGGCGAACTCGGGCTGCAGCCGAGCCATGTAACCGAGTTCGGTGGTGCAGACGGGAGTGAAATCCTTGGGATGAGAGAACAAAATCGCCCAACCAGTGCCAATCCAGTCGTGAAAGTGGATGGTGCCCTGGGTAGTCTCGGCGGTGAAGTCGGGAGCTGTGTCGTTGATGCGTAGCACGCCCGGCATTTCAGCAATCGCGGTACTCATGTGTGCTCCTCCTGAAAGTAAATGTTTAAAGTTCTGCAGGTCTTGCTTTGGGGCGCTCTCGGCCTGGTGATTCGAAAGGAACGAAAAGCCAATTATAGTCGGAAGCATCGCCGGATGGGAAAGCGCGGGAAGGGATCGGCGTAAGAAACGAGAGCGAAGAGAGATGACCTGCGGGCGGCGGTTGGAGGTGTGTACTGTTATCTTTCGGTCAAACCCGCGCATCCTTCAGCGGACGCGCAGGCCGCGTTCACAGGCTCGGCAATATTTCTGGTGTACAAAATCGGAAGCACTACTTGACGCTCGACGGCACGCACGGCCTCCCCTACAATCTGGCGAACCGTGAGGCGCGAACTATGAGGCGCAGGCGCTCTCTTTGACCCAGGCTCAAATCCGCAAGGCTGGTCTGTTTTATCTGGTGTGGGTGATGTTCTCCTACACCACCGGCGGCCCCTTCGGTCTGGAGGACCAGATCACCACTTCCGGTCCGGGCATGACCCTGATCTACCACCTGGTGTTGCCCCTTTTCTGGTGCATTCCCATCTCCCTGGTGGCGGCGGAGCTGACCACGGCCATGCCTGTGGAAGGTGGGTTCTACCGCTGGACTCGCGCCGGCTTCGGCGACTTTTGGGGCTTCCTGGCTGGCTGGTGGAACTGGTCGGCATCATTTCTGTTGGGAAGCAGTTACGCGGTCTTATTCAGTGATTACCTGAAGTTTTATTTTCCCTCAATAGTGGGCTGGAAACATTACCTGGTTTCGCTGGTTATCATCGTGCTCATCACCTATGTGAACGTGCGCGGCATCCAGCTGGTGGGCAAGCTGGCGACATTTCTGGAACTGATGGTGCTGCTCCCGGTGGCGGTGATGTGCGTGGTGGCGCTGGGCAAATGGCAGCACAATCCCTTTACCCCTCTAGTGCCGCCGCACAAGCCGCTCTTCCAGATATTTGGCGTGGGATTGGCGCTGGGACTCTGGCTCTATTCCGGCTACGAGCAACTTTCCACGGTAGCGGGCGAGGTGGAAAACCCGCAGCGCAGTTATCCGCGGGCGCTGGCCTGGGTGGTGCCGCTCTCCATCGCCACCTATTTTCTGCCGACTTTTTGCGCGCTGGGCGCTTTGGGGAACTGGCAGCAGTGGCATACCGGGTATTTCGCCGATGCCGCGCAACTGATCGGTGGTTCCTGGCTGGGGTTGTGGATGACGGTGTCGGCGACCATTGCCGCCGTCTCCCTGCTTAACAGCACGGTGCTGGCCAGCACGCGCATGCCCTTTGCCATGGCGGAGGACGGGTACATATCGCATTGGCTGACGCGGCAGCACCCGCGCTACGGAACTCCGGCGGCAGCCATCGTCATCTCATGCGCCATCTACGCCCTCTTTGCCTGGCACTCGCTGACGCAGCTGATTTCGGTTTACATCTGGCTGCGCATAGCCACTTCGCTGCTGACGGTGCTTTCGGGATGGCAGTTGCGGCGGAAGGCGCCCGATTTGCCGCGCGCGTTTCGCATACCGTGGGGACGGAAAGGTTTGATGTACGCTGTGCTGGCGCCGGTGGTGATGAGCGGGGTGGCGCTGCTGGGCAGCGACTCGTTCGGCTGGCGTTGGGGGCCGGCAGCTCTGCTGCTAGGCCCGGTGGCCTATATCTTCTTCCGGCGGCGCCCGGCGGCCTTAGGGGAGACAGCTGCCAGCAGCCGCTAACCCCTCTTCACGCGGGGTTTTTGTCCGGAGATGCGCGGGCGAGGGCCCCCGGGCCACAAAATTCAGCAGTTAAACATGGTTGTGGGTCGCGAGGCGATATAATTCCCGTTTCTGCGGAGCAGTCCTTCTTTACAGAGCAGTCCACAAAAAATCAGGAGCGTGGCAATGCGCACTTTGAGCATCGGGGTGTCGGTTCTGATTCTGGCAACGGCTTTACTGGGGCAGCAGGCCAAGCCGCCGAAATCGCGGGTGAAAAAGACCACGGCCACGCCGGCTGAGACCACGTCACAAAGCACGCCGACGGCGACACCGGCGCCGAGCGCGCAGCCGGCCCCGGCGCCCCGCCCGGGAGCGGCAGAAGCGGGCAAAGAAGGCAAAGAGCTGCACTTCGATGTGACCGAAGTGGCCCCGGTGGTCACGCATCAGCAGGCCACCATCAACGGGCACGTGCTGCGCTATACCGCCACCGCCGGGCGCCTGCCGATCAAGCGCAGCGACGGCAAGGTTGAAGCGGAGATGTTTTTCGTCGCCTATACGCTGGACGGCCAGAATGCCGGGGAGCGCCCGCTGACCTTCGCCTTCAACGGCGGGCCGGGCTCCTCTTCCGTGTGGCTGCACCTGGGGGCGCTGGGACCGCGGCGGGTAGTGCTGCAGCCGCAAGGCTTCATGCCGGCCTCGCCCTATCACCTGCAGGACAACCAGTATTCGCTGCTGGACAAGTCCGACCTGGTGCTGGTGGACGCCATCGCCACGGGCTGGAGCCGCGCCGAAGATGAGGCCACGACCAAGAAATTTCTGGGCGTGCAGGGCGATCTGGACGCCTTCGGGGAGTTCATCCGGCTCTACATTACCCGCTACGGGCGCTGGTCCTCACCGCTGTTCCTTTTCGGCGAAAGCTACGGCACAACCCGCGCCGCGGGACTGGCGGGCTACCTGGCGGAGCGCGGGATTTCCTTCAACGGCATTGTGCTGCTGTCCACGGCCATGGACTTCCAGACCCTGGAGTTCCAGAAGAACAACGATCTGCCGTACATCCTGATTATTCCCAGCTATAGCATGATCGCGGCCTACCACCACAAACTCGCGCCCGAGCTTACTCAGGATCTGGCCAAGACGCGGGCGGAAGTGGAGCAGTGGGCGGCCACCACTTATGCCCAGGCTCTGGCCAAGGGGGACGCGCTCAGCCCGCAGGAGCGGCAGGCAGTGATTGACCAGATGGCGCGCTACACAGGGCTGAGCAGGGAAGTGATTGACCAGGCTAACCTGCGCATCGACGTCGCCCAGTTCACTCACTACCTGCTGATTGACCAGAAGCTGCGGGTGGGGCGCCTGGACGGGCGTTTCACGGGCCCGGATCCGCAGGGGCTGATGGATACACCCTTTTACGATCCGGCGGAATCGGCGCTGCTGCCTCCCTTCACCGCCATGTTCAACAATTACGTGCGCACCGACCTGGGTTATAAGACCGACGCGCCTTACGAGGTTTTCGCCCTGGGGGGCGGCTTGTGGCGGCAATGGGAGTGGGGTTCGGCAGCGAAAGGTTTTCCCGATACAGCCACCGCCCTGCGCGAAGCCATGGTGAAGGACCCCTATCTCAAGGTGATGGTGTTGGAGGGCTATTACGACCTGGCCACGCCCTATTACGCGGCCAACTATGTGATTGACCACCTCGGTCTGCCGGCCAACTTCCGCCAGAATATTTCGGTGGAGACCTACGACTCGGGACACATGGCTTACGTGAATGAGCAGTCACTGGCCAAAATGAAGCAGGATGTGACGCGCTTCATGGATATGGCCATTCCGGCGGGACGCTGAGCCGTAGCCGCCAGGGGTCAGGGGCCGGCAAGAGCGGAAGGGGTGCTACCAGAGCCGTACAAGTGTGGCCGCGTCCCGCTACTTTGCGTGAAGCAGTTGCCGGCGGAGGCTCTCTACGATCAGACCCACCAAGGCATAGCTGGCTGCATTGGTAATAAGAACCCAATAGATCGAGGCTGGAAAGTGGAAGCGCATACTGGCGAACGCAAGCGGTTGAGTCAGCAGGGCGAGATTCCACATCAGCGGTTTGGCCTGTATCAAATCAGGAAAAGTTGCGGCGGCATAAAAGGCCCAACCGGCCGCTGCCAGAAAACCCGCCATAGCCCACAAAAAGATTCGGGATTTCATGGAGCCGCTCCTGCCGTTCTCAGGAGATCATCCCACCAATCCCGCCGGTCTGCAAACTGATGCCGGCAAGCTCAAAGCAGTAGACGAGCGGGTCACACTGTGTCTGCGACCCTGCCCTGAGTGGGACCCTCTGTGCGCAGGCGGACAAGCAGGGCAATAGCGCCACCCACAGCCAGCACGGCAGCAACCACCAGCAGGCCGTTCTTGAAGCTGCCGGTGTGGGTACGGATCAGGCCGATGATGTAGGGGCCAAAAAAGCCGCCCAGGTTGCCCACAGAATTGATAAGGGCGATCGCGGCCGCCGCTGCGGTGCCGGTAAGCAGGCTGGTGGGCATGGTCCAGAAAGGGCCAAGCATGGAGAACACGCCGAGCACGGCCACGGTAATGCCGGCAATCATGGGGACAACGGAAGTAGATTGCGCGGCCAGGAGGAGCCCGGCGGCCCCGACAAAGGCGGGCAGGGCGGTATGCCAGCGCCGTTCTCCGGAACGGTCGGAGTGCATCCCGACCAGCACCATGGAGATGGCGGCCGCGATATAGGGAATGGTAGAGAGCAGTCCAATCACGAAATCGCTTACCCCGGAGAGGCTGCGAATCAGGTTGGGCAACCACAAGCTGATACCGTAAGAGACCGTATCCAGTCCGAAATAAACCAGCACCAGCAGCCAGATGCCGGGATGAGTGAAGGCGGCCCAAACATTGGTGCGGGAAACCGCGGCCGTTTCCTGGCTTTCCTGGCGCAAGGTGGCGAGCAGCCAGCCGCGTTGTTCATTGGAGAGCCAGGTCGCGTCCTGGGGGCGGTCTGTCAGATAGCGGGCGGCCAGGCCGCCCAATAGCATGGCGGGTATGCCCTCCATGATGAACATCCATTGCCAGCCCGCGAGTCCGGCGTGATGCAGGCCGAGCAGGGCGCCGGAGATGGGGCCGCCCACTACTCCGGAGAGGGGAGCGGCGGTCATGAACCAGGCCACGGTGCGGGCGCGCGCAGCGGCGGGAAACCAGTTTTTCAGATAGAGGATGACGCCGGGAAAGAAGCCCGCTTCGGCCACTCCCAGCAAAAAGCGGAGCGCGTAAAAGCCGTGCGGCGTGCGGACGAAGATCATGGAAGTGGAGACCGCGCCCCACACCACCATCAAGGCGGCCAGCCAGCGGCGAGCCCCCACGCGCTCCAGCAGCAGGTTGCTGGGCAACTGGAAAACAAAGTAGCCGGCGAAGAACAGGCCCGCGCCCAGGCCATAGACTTCATCGCTCAAGTGGAGTTGTCCCTGCATCTGCAGCGCGGCGAAACCCACGTTGATGCGATCCAGGTAGGCCACGATGTAGAGCAGGAAAAGAAAGGGAACCAGGCGGCGGGTGAGCTTGGAGACGAGCGCGGCTTCTAAACCGGATTGAGCAGAGGCGGCCATGGAGAGCGGGCAGACAAGCTTAGCGCAATTGCTCAGAGGCTTGACGCAGGTACAGCAGAAAAGTTATCGAGGCTGCAGGGGTGCCAGTCTCGTCCTTAGCGCACCAAAATGGGTAGGCTAATGAGCAATTTCCGGGCTGCACAATTTTCTTTCCGGCGGGTTTCTGAGACACTGGACAGTAGCACCGGATTCTACCGGTGCCGGGTAAGGGCGGCGGATTCCGGGCGACAGGACGGAGTAATGCAGGAGCGAATGAAAAGCGGCAGTGGAGGCAAACTGGCGTCGGCCGGTTGGGTCGCAGCGGTGCTGGCTGCAGTGGCCGTACTGATGCTGGCAGGATGCAGTGGGAACGATGTATCCGCCTCCATGCAGGCGCCCCCGCCGGCGCAGGTGAAGGTCATGCCGGCGCAGCTGAGCACGGTGCAGGACACCAGCGAGTACGTGGCCACCATCAAGTCGCGCAACTCGGCCACCATCCAGCCGCAGGTGGAGGGGCAGATCACAAAAATTTATGTGCGCTCGGGCGAGAGTGTGAGGGAAGGCGCGCCGTTGCTGGAGATTGACCCGTTGAAGCAGCGGGCTACGGTGAACAGTTCGGAAGCCACAGCGCGGCAGAAGCAAGCCAACTTGGAGTGGGCGCGCACGCAGCTGGAGCGAACCAAAAAGCTGTATGCCGCGGGCGTGGTCAGCAAGCAGGACCTGGACCAGGCACAGACGGGCTACGACGCAGCGCAGGCGGACCTGGCCTCGCTGAACGCGCAAGTCAATGAACAGCAGGTGCAGCTGCAATATTACGAAGTGGTGGCCCCGAGCGCCGGCATTGTGGGCGACATTCCGGTGCACGTGGGCGACCGGGTGACGAACGCCACCGTGCTGACCACAATGGACCGCAATACTGATCTGGAGGCATATATCCAGGTGCCGCTGGAGCGTGCGACGGGGCTGCGGCTGGGGCTGCCGGTGGAGATTGTGAGCGATGCAGGAAGCGTGCTGGCGCACTCGCGGATCACCTTCATTTCGCCGCAGGTGGATACGGGCATGCAGTCGGTGCTGGTGAAGGCGCTGATCAGTAACCCGCGGCGGGAGATTCGATCGGCGCAGTTCGTGCGGGCGCGGGTGGTGTGGAGCTCACATCCGGGATTGATGATCCCGGTGACGGCGGTGGCGCGCATCAGCGGGCAGTACTTCGCGTTCCTGGCCGTGCAAGGGCCGAAGGGAACGGTGGCGCGGCAAACGCCGGTGCAAGTGGGCGAGATCAACGACAGCAGCTATGCCGTGCTGGGCGGAATCAAGCCTGGCGACCAGGTGATTGTTTCGGGGACGCAGAACCTGGCGGATGGGGCGCCGGTAACAGTAGGGAAATAGGGGCGCCGGCAGTCGCGAGGACTGACGGTCGGCGCAGGGGCGAGGGGCGTGTTCGTAGATTTCTTCATCAGGCGGCCGGTATTTGCCACGGTGTGCTCGCTTTTCATCGTGATAGCGGGCGCGGTGTGCATTCCGCTGCTTCCCATCGCGCAATACCCGCAACTGGCGCCGCCGCAGGTCAGCGTGACCAGCGTGTACACCGGAGCCAACGCGCAGACGGTGGAATCGGCGGTGACCACGCCGCTGGAGCAAGCCATCAACGGGGTCGAGGGCATGCGCTACATAACCTCGGCCAGCACCAACGATGGCATGAGCCAGATCACCGTCACCTTCGACCTGTCGCGCAACCTGGACGTGGCGGCGGTGGACGTGCAGAACCGCATTTCGACGGTGACAGGCCGGCTGCCCACCGAGGTCAACACCAGCGGCATTACCATCACCAAAAATTCCAGCGCCTTCGTGATGGCTGCGGGTTTCTACTCCGACCGCAACCAGTACAGCAATGAGTTCATCAGCAACTACATTGATGTTTACGTCAAAGACGCGCTGAAGCGAATTCCCGGCGTTGGCGACGTAATGATCTTCGGCGAGCGCAAGTACTCTATGCGCTTGTGGCTGGACCCGGTGCGGCTGGCGGCCCGCGGGCTGACCGCCAGCGACGTGGTGAATGCGCTGCGCGAGCAGAACGTGGAGATTGCCGCCGGCCAGGTGGGAGCACAGCCGGCGCCTTCCAACCAGCTCTACCAGATTAGCGTGCGGGCGGTGGGGCGGTTAAGCGAGGTCTCCGAGTTCAACAATATCATTCTCAAGACCGGCAGCGATGGCAGCCTTATCCGGCTGCGCGATGTGGGACGCGCGGAGCTGGGAGCGGAAGCCTACAACAGCAACCTGGCCTATAACGGATATCAGTCCATTGGAATTGGCGTAATGCAATTGCCCTCGGCCAACGCCATTGACGTGGACCGGGCGGCCCGCGAGGAACTGGCGCGGCTCTCCAAGTTCTTTCCGCCGGGTTTGAAGTACGCCGTCGCTTTCGACACCACCACGGTGGTGGGGGAATCCATACGCGAAGTGCTCTACACCCTGCTGCTGGCCATCGCGCTGGTGGTGCTGGTGATGTTCTTTTTCCTGCAGGATTGGCGCAGTACCCTGATACCGGCGGTGACGATTCCGGTATCGCTGGTGGGGACGTTTGCCTTTATCAAGCTGCTGGGATTTTCCATCAACACGCTGACGCTGTTCGGAATCACCCTGGCGACCGGACTGGTGGTGGACGACGCCATTGTGGTCATTGAGAACGTCAAGCGGCACATGGGCGAGGAGCACATCAACTCGCATGTGGCCGCGTCGGAAGCCATGGGCGAGGTGACGGGTGCGGTTATCGCCACTTCGCTGGTGCTAGTCTCGGTGTTCGTGCCGGTAGCGTTCTTTCCCGGCACCACTGGCCTGCTCTACAAGCAGTTTTCGCTGACCATTGCCTTTTCCATCGTTATTTCCGCGTTCAACTCGCTGACCTTCACTCCGGCGCTGTCGGCGTTAATTCTGCGCGGCGAGACCACGAAAGGACGCTTCTTCTCGGGGGTGGAGACGGCGATTCACGGGGCGACCAACGCCTACCGCCATTCGGCGCGGCGGGCGCTACGCTTCCGCTGGGCGCTGCTGGTGTTGTTCTTCGTCGGCCTGGGACTGACGTACTGGGTGTTCAAGAAGGTGCCCACGGGATTTGTGCCCGATGAAGACCAGGGTTACTTCATGGTGACGGTGCAATCGCCCGAGGGCGCGTCACTGAACTACACCTCCAAGGTTATGACCCAGGTGGAACAGGTGCTGGCCCGCAATAAGGAAATCCAGGGCGTGTTCAGCGTCGCCGGTTTCAGCTTTGCGGGAGCCAGCCCGAACCGCGGCATCCTGTTCATCAACCTGGCGCCGATTGGCGAGCGCAAGGGGAAAGAGCAGTCGGCGGACGCCATCATCGGCAGCCTGCGCGGACCGCTGAGCGCCATCTCCGGGGCCATGGTGGTGCCGTTTTCGCCGCCGCCCATCGAGGGCCTGAGTACTTTCGGCGGTTTCCAGTTCGAAGTACAGGACGAGGGCGGGACCACGCCTAATGCGCTTTACGACGCGACGGAAAAGATGGTGCGCGAGGGCAACGCACGCAAGGACCTGAGCGGGTTGTTCAGCTCGTTCACGGCCAACGACCCGCAGTTTGTGGTCAATATTGACCGCGAGAAAGCCAAGAGCCTGGATGTGCCGCTGAGCCAGATCAGTGATGCGCTGCAGGTGTATATGGGATCGGCATACGTCAACGACTTCGACTTCAATAACCGCAGTTACCGGGTTTACGTGCAGGCTGACAAGCAGTTTCGCTCGCAGCCGCGCGACATCCGAGAGTTCTACGTGCGCTCGGATAAGGGCGTGATGATGCCGCTGGAAAACCTGGTGAGGGTGAAGGAAACAACGGCGCCGCAGATCATCAGCCACTACAACCTGTTCCGCTCGGCGGAAATTGATGGCTCGCCGGCCCCCGGATACAGCTCGGGCGAGGCCATCAATGCCATGGAGGAGCTGGCAAAGAAGGTGCTGCCGCTGGGCATGGGCTACTCCTGGACGGGGCTTTCGCTGGAGGAGATCAAATCGGGAGGGCAGTCCATCCGCCTGTTCGGGCTGGGGCTGCTGTTCGTTTATTTGACGCTGGCGGCCCAGTACGAGAGCTTTACGCTGCCCTTCATCATTCTTCTGGGCGTGCCCATGGCGCTGCTGGGAGCACTGGGAGCGCAAGGGATGCGGGGGCTGCTGGACGACGTGTACTGCCAGATCGGGCTGGTGATGCTGATCGGGCTGGCCAGCAAGAATGGCATTCTGATTGTGGAATTCGCGGAGCAGCTGCGCCGGCGCGGGTTGAGTATTTCGGAAGCCGCGGTGGAGGCGGCAAGGATCCGTCTGCGGCCCATTCTGATGACCTCGTTCGCCTTCATTCTGGGCGTGCTGCCATTGGTAT
Organism: Terriglobales bacterium; assembly: GCA_035496875.1. Classification (GTDB taxonomy): domain Bacteria; phylum Acidobacteriota; class Terriglobia; order Terriglobales; family Acidobacteriaceae; genus JAICWP01. Next base: position 42,605 of record DATJEH010000289.1, read on the forward strand.
TCGCTTCCGGAGCTGGGCAAGCCAGCCGCCATTCCGTGGGCACCACGGTGGC
>DATJEH010000290.1:0-5657 GCA_035496875.1 Terriglobales bacterium
GTGGACGCGGTGGAGATTGATCCCGCCATTCTTATGGAAGGGCGCAGCGGCCATCCCGACCACCCTTACTCCGACGCGCGCGTGCATCCCGTGGTGGATGACGCCCGCTCTTTCCTGCGCACCACCAACCAGCGTTATGACATGATCGTCTACGGGCTGCTCGATTCTCACACCCTGCTTACGCAAGGTTCGAGTGTGCGCCTGGATTCCTTCGTTTACACGGTTCAGGCTTTGCGCGAAGCGCGTGCCCGCCTGCAGCCGGGAGGAATCCTCTCCCTCTCTTTCTCCGTAATGAGCCGCCCTCTGGGACGAAAAATTTATCTCATGCTGCAGGACGCTTTCGGAGGATGGCCCCCGGTCTGCATCATGGCCGGTTATGACGGAGCTGTGGTTTTTCTGGAAGCCAATGACCGGCCGCTCACCGTTCCTCTCCAGCTTCTTCAGCAGACAGGTTTCCAGGACGGGACCCCATACTTCTCCGATCCCCAAATCCAGGCCGATGTTTCCACCGACAACTGGCCCTTTTTCTACATGCCGCGCAGGGTCTACCCGCTTTCCTATGTCATCATGGTGGCGCTGGTGCTGGCGCTCTCCGCCGGTATTTTTGGAAAATTTCTTAACGAAAAGCCGCAGTTTGAACACGCCCCATTTTTCCTGTTAGGCGCGGGATTTATGCTGATTGAAACCAAGGGCATCACCGAACTCGGGCTGGTGTTCGGCAATACCTGGCAGGTGATGGGCGTTGTGATTCTCGCCATTCTGGTCATGGCGTTTCTGGCCAATGGCGCAGTTCAGTACTTCAATATCAAGCACTGGGCCATTCCTTACTTGTTTCTATTCGCCACTCTTGCGGTTGGCTGGCTGGTGGCGCGTATGGGCGGCCTGCCCTCCAATGCTGCCGGGCGTATTGGCATGGCCATCATACTGACCTGCCCCATGTTTTTCTCCGGCATCGTATTTTCCACGCTGCTGCGTTCACGGGGCTCGGTTTCCGGGCTCCTGGCCATGAATCTGCTGGGCGCCATGTGCGGCGGGCTGCTGGAGTACAACTCCATGTATTTCGGGTTTCAGTTTCTTTATTTGCTGGCCGCCGGCCTCTACTTGCTGGCCTTTGTGTGGGAAATGGCCCGGCCGAAATGGCAACTGGCGGGCGTGCTCGAGCCCAAGGTTAATTAGGGTTTTTAGAGGAGAGGCTTCCTCCACCCATTCGCGGGCGCTAGAGAAGCCGGGCTGAGTGCGTTGTTGCTATTTCCGCTTGTTCCGCCGGAATCCCAGGCCCAATCCCAACAGACCGCTGCAGAGCAGAGTCAGCGAAGCAGGCTCTGGAACGGTGAAGGTCGTACTCGCGATGTTGGCGTTCTCCGGAGTGAAGCCGAAATACAGGACATTGAAATCGGGATCGCCAGTCGGAGCCAGCGCTAAGAAGGCGTAGTACGTATCCGTTGTAGAAGGAATCCCCAATCCATCGAAGCCCAGGGTGTTGGGCCCGACGTCGCAGTGGCCTGGGTTAATCTCGTTAATGCAGCTAAGTGAGTTCTCACCCGTAAATGTTGACGAGAACACCTGATTCATGCTGCCGATCACCTGCCCACTCTGGTTCTCGAAGTTGCACTGCTGTCCCGCGGGATCGAACTCCGTGGCATCCACCCCCATGCAGAAGTCGGCGGTGAAAGGGTTAAACGCGGGGAGGGTGAGGTCTGGACCAATTATGGCCACACCCACGTAATCGGAGCCGGAGCGAATAATTCCGCCCGGGTCGCCGATGGAACTGGCCAGGGCACTGGCGGAGACGAAAAGGAAGATTGTGGCGATCAGGACTACATTCCAGCGCTTCATGGCGGAGACCTCCCCCACAACTATCAGTTTCACGCTGCACTCAGCTAACCGCGAAGCTGAGTGGAATGTGCTTTATTTCTTCCCCTCCGTCAGATACTTGCAACGCGCATGGCGGAAAATTCACCGTTCGCCCGGAGAAGGAGTTGCAATTTTTTGCGCGAATTGCATATTCCTCTGCAGCTCTGCCGAAACCGGGAAGCATTTCCTAGTTGCGCTTGTTCCCGTAACTTTTCATCATGGCGGCAAACTCAGGAAGCGATTGCAGGCTCTTCAGCTCCGGATCGCTTTGCGCTTCTTCGGCGGGGTAGCCCTGCTCCAGGGCCTGGTGCAGGTCTTTCAGCGCCTCGCTTTTTTGTCCGGCTATGCATTCCACTACTGCCTGAAAGTAGACCAGGGAGACGTCAGTGGGGTCTATGGAGCGGGCGCGGCGAACCAGTTCCAGCCCGCGCTTCGGATCGCCTTTCTTCGCCAAATACTGTCCCAGGTAGCCCATGGTGTCGGCGTCCCGCGGATTGATGGCCAGTTGCTTGTAAGCCAGGGCTATGGCTTTGTCGTAAGTGGCCAGAGCTTTTTGCGGCTGTTCTGCCCAGCGATAGCCGTCCGCCAAATTGCCCATCACCATGTGGTCGTTGGAGTTCATGGCGGCGGCCTTCTCGAACATCTGCACCGCGTCGTTATAGCGCTTGAGGAAAAAATAGGCAGTGCCCAGGTTGGAATAGGTTGCGTAGTAAGGCTGAATCTGCAGCGCTTTCTCGAAATTCGGTATGCAGTCGTTCCACTTCTCCATGCGCATGAGCACCACGCCCAGGTTGTCATAGCCGGCGGCGTTATCCGGTTCCAGTTCAATCACCTTTTTGAAACCTGCAACCGCCAGCTCGTTCTCTCCGAATGTGTAGTAGGCCCCGGCGAGAGCATTGTAGTTTTCCCAATAATAGGGATTGAGTTCGATGGCCTTTTTATAAGCCTCCACCGCTTCCGGCTTGCGTCCAATCACGGTGTAGACCTGGCCCAGGCGTCGGTAGCCTTCATCGGACTTGGGAGCCAGTTCCAGCGCCCGCTTCAGCTCCGAGATAGCCTCGGCGGTCTTGCCCGTATCGGTGTAAACGCTGCCCAGGGAAAAGTGGACTTCAGGAAGGCCGGCATTCAACTGCTCCGCCTGCTGTGCCGCGCGCAGAGCTTTGTCCGACCAGAAGCTGTCCTTGGTATGGCGATACATGGAGAGGCTGGCGTCGGCCAGACCGGCATATGCCAGAGCAAATCCCGAATCCTTAGCCAAGGCCTTCTGATACAGGTCAAGCGCCGTCTGCACCTTCTTGGTGTCTTGCTCCTGGCGCATGTCCTCGCGGCCCTTCAGGTAGAGGTCGTAGGCCTCGACGTTCTCGGTGGGGTGGGAATTGAGGGCGGCCACTTCGGAGCTGCTCGGTTTCAATTCCAGCGCCGCCACCAACTGAGCATAAATTTTATCTTCCAAAGTGAGCAGGTCCTGCGGAACTCCAGAAAACTCGCCGGTCCACAAGCGCCTTCCCCCGGCTACATCGTCCAGGCTGATGGTGATGCGCATCTTTGCCGCCGTACCCTGGACACTTCCCTGGGCAATCAGGTTTACCCCTAGCTGGCGGGCAGTTTTGTCCAGAGGCTGGTCCTGATTCACGGACTGCACCGCGGTGGGCGAAGCCAGGTGGACATCTTTCATCTGAAACAGCTTGGCCGCGGTGGCTTCTACCAGGCCATCGCTCACATAGCCCAGGGCGCTCTTGTCGCCGATTACACGAAAGGGAAGCAGCGCCAGGTATTTCCCCTGGCTGAGCGGGGGAATGCCGACGGACTGCGCCGAAGGAGCGCCGTGCCGCAGCAGGTTGCGCACGGTGGGCACCGCCAGCAGGGCGAGCAGGAGCACGAGAATTCCGGCGCCCACGTACCAGATTTTCCTGCCCGCTTTGCGGGCCGGTAGTGGAAGCTGCTGCGAACGAACCGTTCGCGAGGGCTGTGCTGACTCCAGGTCGTCAAAAATCTCCTGCGCGCTCTGGTAGCGCTGCGCGGGCTCGGTTTCCAGGCAGCGCAGGATGATCTGCACCAGGTAATCGGGCAAGTCGGGGTTAAACTGCCGTGGATCTTGCGGCTTTTCGTGGACTCGGAGATACATCGTCTGCAGAGTGGATTCCGCTTTGAACGGTATCTCGCCCGTCACCATCTCGTAGAGGATCAGGCCCAGGGAGTAGAGGTCGCTGCGGTGGTCCACCGAACCAGCCAGCGCCTGCTCCGGCGACATATAGCGAGGCGTGCCCAGAAATTGCCCGCTCAGTGTCATCTGGGTGGCGTCCGGCTCCAGCGACTTGGCCAGCCCGAAATCGGAAACGTAAACCTGCCCGGCCTTGTCGAGCAGAATGTTTTGCGGTTTCAGGTCGCGGTGAACCACGCCCTCGCTGTGTGCGGCTTCCAAGGCCGCGCACAACTGCTTGGCAATGGTCACCCCCCGGTTGACTGCCAGGCGTCCTTCGCGCCGCAGCAACTGGTGCAGGTCTTCGCCCTCCACGTAGGCCATGGAGATGAACTTGGTCCCATTGGCCTCGCCCAGATCGTGAATGCGCAGGATGTTCTTGTGCGATATCTTGCTGGCCAGCAGCAGTTCCTGGCGAAAGCGTTGGCTCACGCCGGCATCTGAGCCCAGTTCCGGGCGGATGAGTTTCAGGGCGACGGTACGATCCAGTTCCCGGTCGTGGGCGCGGTATACCGCTCCCATTCCGCCCTCTCCCAGCAGGGCTTGCACCTGGTAACGCGGGCCAAAGTCAACCGGCTTGGGGGGGCTGCTGCTGGAGCCGCCGGAAGAAGAGGTGACCGGGTTGGACGGAGGAGGGGTGTTGGAAAAACCTATGGCAGTGGCGGCCTCAGGCATAGACGATTGTTTCTGCCCTCCGGCCGAACTCTCGTACCGGGCGGAGGTAGGTTCGGCAGGGGAGGCCGAGAGCGGCGACCCGCAGGCGGCGCAGCGGGAGGCTCCGCTCGCGTTCTGCGCCAAACAGGACGGACAAACCATGGGCTGCCCCCACCCTCTCGACAGCCCGAATTATCGGACAGGGGACAGGGCTTCGGCAATATAAGAAGCAGCTCTTTAAGGTACTAGGGCCCAAAGCTTCCACGAATCGCACAGGTCGGAGGAGTCGAACTGAACAAGTGCAGTAAAATCAATGCGTGGCCCCGTAGCTCAGATGGATAGAGCAGCGGTTTCCTAAACCGTTGGTCGGGTGTTCGAGTCACCCCGGGGCTACCACCCTGTACTTGGCCTCCCGCTCCGCTTCGCCACGGTATTCGTCCTTCCGACATCTGTGGCAGTTGAGCATTACACTAATTCCGTTGCTGCCAGGGCGGATAGTGCCCGTCTGGTTGGCAGTTCAAAGGAAAACGATGAGGGAAAAAGCACCACCGGCAGGAAGCACTCATAATATGCAGGAAAAGCCAGCCGGGTACGGGCCGCGCTCCCGGGAGTGGAATTCGGAGGTTTACCAGCGCGTCTCGGCGCCCCAATTCAGCTGGGGCAAGAAAGTGCTGGACCGTTTGCCCCTGCGCGGGGATGAAACCGTGCTCGACGCCGGCTGTGGCACCGGGAGGCTGACCGGCGAATTGCTTGCCCGCCTGCCGCAAGGCCGGGCGGTGGCCTTGGACCTTTCCGCCAATATGCTGCGGGCGGCGCGGTGCGGGCTCGAGCCGCGCTTTGCCGGGCACGTATGGTTCGTAGTGGCCGACCTGCAGCAGTTGCCGTTTGGCGCGGCTGCAGATGGAATTTTCAGCACTGCTGCCATTCATTGGATCAAGGACCATGAGCG
>DATJEH010000291.1:0-7451 GCA_035496875.1 Terriglobales bacterium
TGCCTCACAGCGACTGGTTTGATGATGGGGCTTCGGTTCCGTTCAGTTACTCTGATCCAGTTGCAAGCTCCAGCAGTGGCAAGCGTTACGCTTTGATGAGTGTTAGCACAACCAGTCCGTGGACGGTGTCCGCGGCGGCGACCATCACCGGCACTTACAAGACTCAGTACAAGGTCACTGTTCAGCAGTCGGGAATTGGCGCCGATGTTGCCGCCGGCACGCCGATTGTGACTGTCAACGGCACCGACCAGTATCCGAACACGCCGTTGTTCAGCGACTGGTTCGACGACGGCTCCACGATCAGCTACAGCTTCCACAGTCCGGTAGCCAGCACGATGGCAGGAAAGCGCTATCTGCTGATAAACAATCCGGCACCCGCGAGTCCGTTCTCCGTCAACGGAGCTCCCGTCACCTTAAGCGCAAGCTACAAGGCGCAGTACCAGCTGACGTTCGCCGCGACGGGGCTGGCGGGCGATGCCACAGGGACTATTGTGACCGTCAACAGCAATAGCAAAATGGCAACCGATTTGCCCTATTCCGATTGGTTCGACGGCGGTTCCACGGTCACCTACACCTACACCGATCCGGTGCCCAGCACGGCATCCGGAAAGCGCTACGCCTTAAATACACCGCCTCCCAGCCCGGCGAGCCCAATCACCGTTTCCGGAGCGACAACCATCAACGCCGCATACAAAGTGCAGTGGCAGATTACGTTTGCGCAGAGCGGGCTGGGCGGTGACGCAACCGGAACAATTGTCAATGTAGCCGGCAATCCGCAATCAATACTGCCCTATTCCAGCTGGTTCGACAGCGGATCCAGCCTGAGCTTCACTTACAGCGATCCTGTGAGCAGCAATGTGAATGGAAAACGCTATGTTCTGGCAGGCGTTGATACTGCAAGCCCGCTGAACATCTCCGCCGCAGCCACAATCACCGCGACCTACAAGGTGCAGTATCAGCTTAGCTTCACGCAGAGCGGAATTGGCCTGGATGCGACCGGCTCCGTCACCGTGAACGGCAGCCCGCAATCCCTGCCCTACAGCGGTTGGTTCGATAGCGGATCAACCCTCTCTTATAGTTATCCGAGCCCAGTCCCGAGCAGCATCGCGGGCAAGCGCTACATACTGACCAGCCCGGCGCCATCTCCCTACAGTCCGTTTACCGTCTCTGTCGCCCTGACCGTGACTGCCGCCTACAAGGCGCAGTACGATACGCAGACGACCATTACTTCTTCGCAGAATCCTTCGATTTTGAATCAGACTGTCGTTTTTAGCGCGACTGTAACCACCATTGCGGCTGGAGGCGGCACGCCAACCGGTTCCGTGCAGTTCAAGATCGGCGGTTCCAACGTGGGCGCCCCGGTTATGCTTTCGAACGGAGTTGCCGCCATCAATACCGCGACTTTGCCGCCAGGCCTGTTGCCGGTAGGCACGCATTCTGTCCAGGCTGCCTACACGCCTGACACTGACACCTACACCGCCAGTACGGGCAGTTTCCAGCAACAGGTCACATACGCTATCTGCCCCTTAATTCCCCAGAATCCTCCGTTTGCCGTCAAGAGCGGGGCCACCTTCCCGATCAAGCTCTATCTCTGCGACGCCAGCGCGAATGACGTCTCCAGTTCTGCCGTCGTCGTACACGCCACCGCTATCGCTTTGCTCTCCGGAGCCAGCGGCACGCTCGATGACGCCGGCAATTCGAACCCTGATTTTGATTTCCGCTACGACAGCACCCTTGGTCCCTCGGGAGGATATATCTTTAACCTGAAGACAACGGGACTGCAAAGCGGGACTTGGCTGATGTATTTCGGGGCGGGTTACAACCCCAACAGCGGGATCTACTCCGATCCCGCCAACGCTACCCACGCTATTCAGTTCGGCGTCAAATAGCACACTCTTGCGCTTAGGCTGGTAAGAAAGTTTAGGGTGGGGGCCGGTCCCCACCCTTTCTTGCTGGGAATAAGGTCCGTTCCTTTCGGTCGTACTTGCGTTCCCTATATTGTGCTGGATATAACCTGAATTGTTCCCCGGTTTCGCGACTCCCCGAAGGAGCGCGACCGAAACTACTTCCTCATGCCGGGCATGCTGCCAAACCGCTGGTTTCTGGCACTCCTTCTAGTGCTTTGTGTCCTCGCGGCCGTGCTCGTGCCGGCTCAATCAGCTGACACAGTGAGCCAGCCGTCCACGCTGCCGGACGCCCAGACTGTTGTTTCCTACCTTGATCAGACCATCGTCTGGTATCGCCAGCTGACCATCCAGCAGGAGATGGCCAGCGAGCCCAGCGATGTGGTCTTCCTCAACCAGAACCGCCAGCTCGCCGACCAGGTGGTGCGGCTTTCGTTCGATTTCGCCCGCGCCGATGCCCAGTTGCTCAGCCAGAAGGGGCAGAAGGGCGGGGAACTGACCCCCGGGGCCAGTGGTCCTGGCCGCTACCAATCTTTGCTGGCCATGGCGGCCAAGGCCGACCAACAGGTGAAGGCGAAGCAACAGGAGCTGGCGGGATTACGAGCCCAACTCGATGTGGCTGCTGGGCGCCGGCGCACCACCTTGGCTTCGACCATGGCGGAGACGCAAAGCGAGCTCGACCTGCTGCAGGCCCGTCGAGATTCCCTCCGCAGCATGATTGATTTTGTGAGCGGCCGAAACGTCAGCGGCCTGACTGCCGGAAGTCTTCAGGCGGAAATCGAGGACCTTGCCCGTACGGTTCCCGCGGCTGCCACCGATTCTGGTAAAACCGCGGCGCAGAGCGCGAGCGGTGCAACTGCTGTTCAACAAAAGCCGTCGCCTTCGGGGATCCTGGCTATCCTGACCGAACTGTTTGGGCTGCGGCGCCGGATTCGCACTCTGGACCTGAGCATCGCTCAGACTGCGGCTTTGGCTGATTCCTCCAAAGCGCTTCGCACTCCTTTAATCGGTAATCTTAAGCAGCTGATCAAACGTGGAGACGAGCTCTCCAATCAGCCGGATTCCCAGGATTCCGCCATCCTTTCGCAGCAGAAGCAGCAACTGGACGACCTGACAGCGCAGTTCAAGCAACTTTCCGCCGTGGTTTTGCCCTTGGGAAAGCAGTCCATCCTGCTCGACCTCTACAACCGCAGTCTTGGAAACTGGCGAGACACCGTGCAGTCGCAGTACGTCAGCGAAATCAAGAGCCTGGCGCTCCGCCTGATCGTGCTGGCCGTGATTCTGGGCTTTGTGTTTGTCCTCTCCAGCGTGTGGCGCCGGGCCACATTTCGCTATGTACAGGATGTCCGCCGCCGCTACCAGTTTCTGCTGCTGCGGCGGATTGTGGTGTGGTCGCTGATTGCTGTGATTGTGGCCGTAGCCTTCGCCAGTGAACTGGGAACGCTGGCCACTTTCGCCGGGTTGCTGACCGCCGGCATCGCGGTGGCGCTGCAGAATGTGATTCTCTCTGTCGCCGGGTATTTCTTTCTGATCGGCAAATACGGAGTACGAGTCGGAGATCGGGTGCAGATTGCGGGCGTGACCGGAGAAGTGGTGGATATCGGCCTGGTTCGCCTGCACCTGATGGAGATTGGCAAAGGCTCCGGTGGCAGCCCCACCGGCCGCATGGTGGTGTTCTCTAATTCCGTGGTCTTTCAGCCCGGTGCCGGGTTGTATAAGCAGATTCCCGGCACCCGTTTCGACTGGCATGAAATGACCCTCACCGTAGCCGCGGAAAGCGACTACCGCCAGGTGGAACAACGGCTAACTGCCGCCGTCAATGCAGTATTCGAGAACTATCGCGAACGTATGGAGAAGCAACGCCACAGCATGGAGAAAAGTCTGGGCCCGCTCTCGGTAAACTCGCTCCATCCTGAGAGCCGGCTGCGTCTGGCGCAAGGCGGTTTGGAGGTTGTGATCCGCTATCCGGTGGAGCTGGACGAGTCCAACAAGATTGACGACCGCATCGCGCGCGAGGTTCTGGATGCCATCAATCGGCCTCCCAAGCTCAAGCTGGTGGGCTCGGGCACGCCCAACATCCAGTCGGTGAGCGAGGCCAAGCCTGCCGGAGCTTGAGCACCGTTAGGTCCCATTTAGCGTCCAACTCATTCGCCACATGGTCCTGTGACAGCCCTCACGGCGGGGAGACGATGGTTCGCATAAGATGCAAGCAGTAGCCACGCTGCATCAAAGTGCGGCTGAGTTTCTCTGTGGAGGCTAGAGTATGACCTCGCGCCGAATTCTTTGGCTTCTCGTCCTCGTTCTGGTCGTGGGTGGCGTGCTCCTGGTGTACCGTGGCGGCGAAAAGCGCGCGCCGGCCACCCCTGTGGGAGCCCAGGTGCAGATTACGGTTCCTCTAGGGCTCCCGCCCGTGCCTGCCCCGGGAAACAATCCGCCCACCGCGGCGACCATAGAACTGGGCCGGCAACTGTACTATGACCCTGCTCTCTCGGTGGACAACTCGGTTTCCTGCGCCAGTTGCCATCATCCTGATTATGGGTTCGGGGACGGTAAGCCGGTCTCCAATGGCGTGCAGGGAAAGAAGGGCACGCGCAACTCGCCTACTGTGTTCAACACCGCTTATTTCAATACCTTGTTCTGGGATGGCCGCGCGGCAACTCTGGAGGAGCAGGCGGCGGGCCCGGTGCAGAACCCGGTGGAAATGGCGCACACCTTGAAGGGAGTGGAAAACAAGCTGATGCGCTACCCGGGATACCGCACCGCTTTTGCTCAAGCCTTTGGCTCCGGCCACATTACCTTCGAGATGGTGGCAAAAGCCATCGCCAGTTTCGAGCGTACCGTAGTGAGCGCTAACTCGCCTTTTGACCGCTTCTACTACGGCCATGATCAAAGCGCCCTGAGCGAATCGGCGAAACGTGGCTTGCTCGTCTTTACCAGTCCCGAAAAAGGCAACTGTACCGCTTGCCACGAAATCGGAAAGGACTACGCACTTTTTACCGACAACAAATTCCACAATATCGGCGTGGGGGTTGAGAATGAGCAGCCAACCGATCTGGGCCGCTACCTGGTCACCAAGAACGACGCCGAGAAAGGCGCATTCCGGACTCCCACTTTGCGCAACATCGCGCGCACCGGACCCTACATGCACGATGGCAGCTTGAAGACCCTGAAGGAAGTGGTGGATTACTATATTGGAGCTGGCAATTCCAATCCTTATCTGGACAAGCGCATTAAGCCTCTTGATTTTCTCAGCGGAGAAGAACGGGCAGATCTAATTTCGTTTCTTGAATCGTTGACTGGTGATACTCCTTCCTCCGTGGGTCCGCCGCAGCGATTGGCTGGCAACACGCGGATCACGGAGAACCGGACAGATGTCCCAATTGGAGTAGCCGGCAAAGTGCTAGAGAGAAAGCCCTAGTTCTTCTAGGCTGAAAACTCTACAGAGCCGATTTGCCTTGACGTAATGGCCGGGCAAGGAAGAGTCTCTCTACAGAGCAGTCCTGGGGCCGTCGCTGTGAATAATCTTTCGGAGGCGCTATCCCATGCTGAAGCCATTGCCGGAAGAGCACCTAGGTCTCCCGGACCACAACTTTCACCTAGTGCAGCAACAGGCGCGACTTATGGAAACGCGCTTGCGGCGTAAAATGGTCATCAATCCGAAACGTCGTGCCGCGCCCCCGGCGGTAAGCAAACAACCAGCTCCCATTTCTAACGTTGTAAAATACTCCTCCCCCTTGAACCTTGCCTTCGCCGTGCTGTCCAGTGCCACTTTTGGCTGGGCTATTCACAACTGGCACGGACGTTAAACAGCAAAAGGCGCAGCCGACCTTATTGCGGGAGGCTGCGCCTTTTTTTCCTTACAGACCCGGGTCGAGGTCACCAGCGGCAATTTCGTCGCCGACGCGTACTTCAGACTTGTCGGATATCGCTGGCCACTCCGGAAAAGGTGTTATTGGCTGCCGACCCGATAAATTTGATGACTCCCAGCACGATTACAAGGACGACCGCCAGCATGACAGCATATTCAGCTATGTCCTGACCATCGTTGTCCTGCCATGTCCGGCGAAGAAGTTCGATCACACAGTCCTCCTGGGTAAGATGAGTCGTAGTGCGAGGAAACGTCGACAAGCGGGGGATGATAGCGGGGAGCGGCGCAACGCCGAATAGCACACTGGTCGGATTCGTCTGGCACAAGTGTGCCACACGATCGGGTGAAGCAGGCTGTGTCAGTTCGAGGCAGGTTCCAGCGGAACCAGCGGCAGATCCTGGTGGACGGCGAAAAGGGCGAGTTCCAGCCGGGTGGACACCCCCAGCTTGTCGAAGATGTTGCTAAGGTGATGTTTAACGGTGTCCTCGCTGATTTTGTAATGCGCCGCGATGTCCTTGTTGGTGTAGCCCGCCACCACCGCGGAAACAATCTCCAGCTCGCGCGGCGTGAGTCCGAATTTCTTCTGTTTCGGGGTGGGCGGAGGCGCCAGCAGTCCGCGCAGATATTGCACCAGATTGGAGATGGTCTCGCGTCCCACCCAGTAATGTCCCGCCATGACGGCGCGAATGCTGTTCAAGAGCAACTGGGTGGCTGATTCCTTGAGCACCACGCCCCGGGCCCCTAGCTGCAGGGCTTCCACGATCTGTTCTTTTTCCACCGCCGCGGTCAGCAGAAGGATTCGTGTAGGCGTGTCGCTGTTACCCAGCTCGCGCACCGCTTCCAGGCCGGGATGCTTGGGCATAGCCAGATCCAGCAGCAGCAGGTCGGGCTTGAGTTTTCGAGCCATGGCCACCGCTTCGGCGCCATCGGAAGCCTCACCCACCACCCGAAACCCGGGCTCGGCCTCCAGCAGCCGTCGCAGGCCATCGCGGAAAATGGGATGATCATCAGCCAGCAGAATGCGCACTGGTTGTGGAGTCTTATGCATAAGCAACACTATGCTTCTGGGGGATCATGACATCCAGGCGTGACCCGTGCCCTGGCACGGATTCTACAGTGAGCTCACCCTCAATGGAACGCACTCGTTCCCTTATCACAGCAGGGCCCTTGTGCTGGTTCTCCAGTTCGGTCTGGGAAAGGCGGCCAGAAAACTCGAAACCTGTGCCATCGTCCTGAATAACCAGGTGATAACTGTCGGCCGCGGTTCTTATTTGTACCACAACGTGCTGGGCGCGGCTGTGCTTCCGTACATTCACCAGCCCCTCCTGCACAATGCGCGCCACCTCGCGGCAGACCTTGGCGGGAAGCTCTATGCTGGCTTCCTGGCAGGTGAAGCGGGCCGAGATACCAGTTTCGCGCTGGAACTTTGCCACCGTATCCTGCAGGAAGGCGACCAGTGTTTTGGCATCCACCGCCAGGGGCTTCATCTGTTGCATGAGGTCGCGCAATTTAAGTACTTCTTCCCGCAGCAGCTTCTGAATTCGCCCGAGTTCCGGCACGACCTCGGCTGGTTGCGCGTCAGCCCGGCGGCGCAGCACATCCACCTGCATTTCCACGCTGATCAGCGACTGTACCGCGCCATCGTGCAGCTCGCGGGCCACCCGGGCGCGCTCAATGGC
>DATJEH010000292.1:0-44386 GCA_035496875.1 Terriglobales bacterium
GGAATTCAGGAATCCTCCAAGGGTGTAGCTGGCACCGAGAGCCTCAGCGCTGAAGGTTATGGCGCTGGCGGAGAAGGTGGCACACTCGGTTCCTGTCGCCTCCGCGGCGGAGAGACCACTGTCGGTTGGAGTGTTCTGAGACACGGTGGTGCTGACGCCGCAATAGGCGATGCCGCTATAACTGGCAGCGCTGGCGCTCAATGCCGTCCCCAAAACCAGCAGCAGAGCGAGAAACGTACAAACTGTTTGCTTAGTGCTCATGTTGTTATACCTCGAGACGCAGGAAAGTCACACGGCAGCGCAGCATAGAGGCGTAATAATAGCTGTCAAGATGAAAGATTTTGGAGTACATCTGCAACATATTGCGGCCGTAATAGATTGTAAACAAGGCATTTATGATGTTTGCGCGGACCAGATTGTAAGCGCTTCCGCAGAGGCAAGTTTTGTTCGCTGCGGACCGCACCCCAATCAAAGCAGACCGGAATAGCGGAGGTAAGATGAGGTCAATAATTGGCGGAGAGAGAGGGATTCGAACCCCCGATACGGTTCCCCGTATACACGCTTTCGAGGCGTGCGGTTTCAACCACTCACCCATCTCTCCGCTTCGTTCCGGCGCCCGAGTGGTTGGCGGACTGCCGGTATACAATTGTGGCCATTTCAGCTCAGCGGGCCTTGTTGAGCTATTCTAAATGAGAGCGAAGCATGGCGAGCAACTGCGCTCGTGCGGGTTGATCCGCGGCGCGGAGGTTGCAATCCGCGGAGCGCTCGCCCGGGGCGCGCAGTGCGGCCTTCAAATTCAAGTTGCGGAACTGAAAGGCCTGCAGAAATCAGCTTCCTGTTCAACTCGCTCAGGGCAGAGCGATAGCCGGGAGTCTGCCCCGCTTCTGGCGAGTGGCCCGCCACAATCACTTCGGGCGGGTCCTTGGAGGGCACGTCGCCCGCGCCCAAAAGCCCCGGCGTCGTTGGTTTGACGCGGACGGGTGCTCTGGAATACATCAATCATGCAATCCAGGTAATGCGGTTAATCCCGGCCTAACCTGGCGTGGGGCGACGCCGACGGTGGCCATGACGCAGATTGCCTCAGGAGAAAAAGGTGGTCGAGTGGATGGAGCATGACAGCGACAAGCAATACCGAAAATGATGTTGCGGGCAAGATAAACAGGAAGCAGACTTATTCCCTGCCATTCTTTGCAGCCACGGCTCTTCTGGCGGGCGAGATCAATGGCGCTGAGTGCACCACAAGGTAAGGAGAAACAATGCAAAAACGCACACTTGGAAAAAGCGGTCTGGAAGTATCGGCGATCGGACTCGGCTGCATGGGACTCAGCTTTGGGCTGGGACCAGCCGTAGACAAGCAGGATGGGATTTCGCTGATTCGGGGCGCGTTCGAACGCGGAGTTACATTTTTTGATACGGCGGAAGTCTATGGCCCATTCGCCAACGAAGAACTGGTGGGCGAAGCCCTTGCCCCCTTCCGCGACCAGGTGGTGATCGCCACCAAGTTCGGTTTCAAAATTGACCCCACCACCGGCAAGCAGGCCGGGTTGGACAGCCGCCCCCAACACATCAAGGAGGTCGCGGAGGCCTCACTCAAGCGGCTGAAGACCGATGTGATTGACCTCTTTTATCAGCACCGCGTTGACCTGGAGGTGCCGATCGAAGATGTTGCGGGAGCGGTGCGGGACCTGATACAGCAAGGCAAAGTGAAGCACTTCGGCCTTTCCGAAGCGGGGGTTCGCACCATCCGTCGGGCTCACGCGGTGCAGCCGGTAACCGCGCTGCAGAGCGAATATTCGCTTTGGTGGAGAGAGCCGGAAGCGGAAATAATCCCGACTCTGCGGGAACTCGGGATCGGCTTGGTTCCATTCAGTCCCCTGGGAAAGGGTTTCCTCACGGGGAAAATCAGCGAAGACACCAAGTTCGACAAAAGTGATTTCCGCAACGTCGTCCCTCGCTTCACGCCGGAGAACCGAAAAGCAAATCAAACCTTGATTGATCTGCTTGCCAATTTCGCGCAAAAGAAAAAGGCGACACCTGCTCAAATTGCGCTTGCCTGGCTGCTGGCACAGAAGCCATGGATGGTTCCGATTCCCGGCACAACCAAGCTGCATCGCCTGGAAGAAAACATCGGAGCGGTCAGCGTGAAAATCTCGCCGGATGATATTCGCGAACTGGACATGGCAGCCTCAAGGATTCCGGTGCAAGGCGCTCGCTACCCCGAAGAGCTGCAAAAACTGGTGGGCCGCTGAGTTTGGGCTATTGCCGCCGAGCTACCGTATGAGCGCATTATCGGGATGGGAAGACTTCTACGTAATCGTCGGGTCGTCTGCGGGCGCATTGATCGGACTGCAGTTTGTGGTCATCACCCTTATCGCTGAAATACCGATGGTACGAGATGTGGAACGGGCCAGCAGCGCGTTTGCAACTCCGACCATCGTGCATTTTGGAGCGGTGCTGCTGCTGTCAGCGATTGTCAGCGCTCCCTGGCCTGGAATTGCTTCCGCGGCAATTCTCTGGGGAATGCTGGGCCTGGTTGGGGTGGTCTACGAGATGATTGTGGCTCGGCGTATGCGAGTACAGACCGCCTACTCGCCCCAGTTTGAGGATGTGCTGTTTCATGTTCTGCTGCCCTTGGCGGCCTACGCAACCCTGGTTGGCTCGGCGTATGCAGCGCGCGCCAAGATTGGGGGAGCACTATTCGCAGTGGCGGGGGCGGCGCTGTTGCTGCTCTTCTCCGGCATTCATAACGCGTGGGATGCCGTGACGTACCACGTCTTTATAAGCAAGCAGCGGGAAAACGGGGCGGAGCGGCATAGCTGAAGTCCAACGCCGGCTTCATTTGGCGGAACGGTCGCCGGCGGCGCGTAGGGCGGCTTTCAAATTCAGGTTGCGGATGAGCCGGTGCAAGTAATTGGGGTGGACGCCCAGCAGGTGTGCGGCTTCGGTGTAATTGGCTCCGGCCTGCTGGAACGCCTGCAGAATCAGCTTCTTCTTCAACTCGCTCAGGGCGCCGTGATAGCCGGCAGGCTGCCCCGCTGCCGGCGGGTGGCCTTCCACAAGCACTTCCGGCAGGTCCTCGGGAAGCACCACGTCGCCCGCACCCAACAGCACGGCATGCTCGATTGCGTTCTCCAGTTCGCGCACGTTGCCCGGCCAGTCGTAGCGCTGCAGGCATTCCATGGCCGGCGCCGAAATTCCGTGTAGCCGCCGTTTGCAGCGCTGACTACAAAGGGTCAGAAAATAGTTGGCCAGCAGGGGTATGTCCTGGGGACGCTGGCGCAGCGGGGGCATGGTAATGGCCACCACGTTCAGGCGAAAGAACAGGTCTTTGCGAAAGCGACCTTCGTCGGAGGCGGCACGCAAATCCTGATTGGTGGCCGCGATCAGACGGACGTCCACTTTGATGGGCTGGGCGCCACCCAGGCGCACGAACTCACGCTGCTGCAACACGCGCAGCAGCTTGGCCTGCAAAGCCGGCGCCAGTTCGCCGATTTCATCGAGAAAAATGGAACCGCCATTAGCCAGCTCAAATTGTCCTTTTTTCTGACCGGCGGCGCCGGTGAAGGCGCCTTTTTCATAGCCGAACAGTTCGCTCTCCAGCAAGGTCTCAGGAATGGCGGCGCAGTTGATAGCCACAAAAGGAAAGGGGGCGCGGGAACTGGCGCGATGCAAAGCCCGTGCGGCCAGCTCCTTACCGGTGCCGCTTTCGCCGCACAGCAGAACGGTGGAAGCAGAAGGAGCGATCCTGGCGATGAGTTCCAGGGCGCGGCTCAAGGCCGGGCTTTCGCCGACGAAGCCGTGGTCAAGCTTGAGGTCAGCGCGCAGGCGGAGGTTCTCGTTACGCAAAGACTCCATGCGCCACACGCGCTGGGAAGCCAGGGCGGCGAGGCCGGCCACGGCGGTGAGCATGCGCAGGTGCTGCTCGTCGAAGCAGGCCCCGTCGCGGCCGCAGTCGAGATAAATGGCGCCCAGCACGCGCTCCCCAGCCAGCAAGGGAGCGCAAAGCAGGGAGCGCACGCGTTCCAGCCGCAGACTGGACACGGTTTGCAGGGTAGCGTCGGCGCTCACATCGTTCACCATGACCGCCGACTTTTTCTTCATAACCTGGCTCACCACAGTGCGGCTCACCCGCACCGGCTGAGCGGGGCCGGAGGCGCGGTTCCAGGCAAAAGCGGAGGAGAGGTCTTCGGAATTGGAGGCGGCGAGCAGAATCGCTCCCCGGTCTGCGGGAATGATTTCAAAGATCATGCCCAGAAGCTGCCAGTAGAGTGATTCGGAATCTTCGACGGCAGCGGTCTTGCCCGCCATGGTGACCAAGGCGTTGAGATCGCGCAGGACGCGGGCATCCGCTCCCCCAACTGCCGCTTTAGAAGGGGGATAAGGGGCATCGCCGGGCAGCCACAGGGGCGCCAGCAGGGTAGTGCTTGTCTCCTCCAATTCAACCGGGGCCGACTGTGACGCTGACGGTGCTTCGGCATCGCACACAAAGCGAAAGGAGCAATCGCCCACCGTGAGCAAGTCGCCATGCTTCAATTCCTGACGGGTGACAGGGATTCCATTGACGAAGGTGCCGTTGCGGCTGTCGAGGTCCTGAACCACTACGCGGCCACTTTCGTGATGCAGCGCACAGTGACGGCGGGAAACCCAGGCGCTGGGGACGCAAACCTGGCTGCCGAATTCACGTCCGATGCACACCTCGGTCGCGGTGAGCTCGATGGTAGTCCCGTTCAGCGGACCGGCAATGGCAACCAGGGCCGGGGACATATTCCCTCCCCCATGCTGTGCTTAGGATAGCGCGAGAATGATAGCCGCAACACAGTTGTGCACTCCTGCCCAGTGCATTACCAGCTTTGGTGCGTCCCTGGACTATCCGATCAGATAGCCAACCTATCCGGTGGGATATTCCTGGTAGGGCGGGAGCCGCGCGGCGCCCCCACAGGTATCCATTTGCCTCACACAGATCTCGCTGAAAGGAGAGCAGTTGTTCAGTGTCCATAAAATCCGCACTAAATGTGCGAGTTGTGGCACCCGGGATGCACTTGAGGAGGGCGAGTCGTGACGCGAGCAAAGAGAGTCGCGAAAAAGGAGCAAGACAATGAAAAAGTATGCGGCAATCGCTCTGGTGGCATGCGTTGCTTTCGTGACTATGGCTGCAACGCCCGCCCATGCGCAAGTACTGATCAAGGCGAATGTACCATTCAGCTTTTCCGCGGGATATGGGGCACTGCCCGCGGGCGAATACAGCATTCAGCGGATTGGGTCCAACTCCACAATCATGCTCTCTTCGGGGCAGCGCGGGGTTGAAATTATGATGCCGCTGACCTGGGACCAGCGGACTGATGTCAATACTCCCAAGCTGGTATTCCATCGCTACGCTGACGAGTACTTCCTGGCCGAAGTTTGGACGAGCACCGATAACGTGGTACGCAAGCTGGCGGTTCACCCGCGCGAGCGGCAACTGGCCAAGGCCGGCGCGAGTCCTGAGGTCGCAGTGGTGTACGGGGTCTTGGCTTCCGCGAACGGAAATTGAAATTTCGGGGGGCCGGGGCGTTAGCCCGGAGCTCACGCTCCGGGCTTTTTTTATCTGCCTGGATTGGGCCCGCTGCCCCCGGGGCAGCATCCAGGCGGAGCTATACTATTCATTCCGCCGTGAGTACGGCGCAGGAGTCATGGTGATCCCCCGGTTGCCGCGCTTTCGTTTCTCCCTAATCCCTATCATCCTGGTCGGTGCCGCTTTGATAGCCGGTTCCCTGCCCTCGCTAGGGCAAGGATTGCAGGATACGGCGCCCGGCAGCGGGCCCTCCAACCAGACGCCGCCAATCCTTCAAAACGTGCGCTACGAACAGCGATTGGATAACCAGGTGCCGCTCAATCTGGCCTTCCGTGACGAAAGCGGGAAAGGGGTGCATCTGAGCGACTATTTCGGACAAAGCAAGCCGGTGGTGCTGATTCTGGCTTATTACCGTTGCCCCATGCTGTGCAGCCAGGTGCTGGCGGGAGCCACCCACGCGTTCCGGCAGCTGCCGTTCCGCATTGGCCAGCAGTTCAAAGTGCTCACGGTGAGTTTCGATCCGCGGGAGACCCCGGAGCTGGCGGCATCTACGAAGCAGACTTACATCACGAGTTACGGCCGCCCCGAGGCTGCCGCGGGCTGG
This sequence comes from Terriglobales bacterium, assembly GCA_035496875.1. Lineage (GTDB taxonomy): Bacteria > Acidobacteriota > Terriglobia > Terriglobales > Acidobacteriaceae > JAICWP01. Next base: position 6,156 of record DATJEH010000292.1, read on the forward strand.
CACTTTCTTACCGGGCAGCAGCCGGAGATTACGGCCCTGACCCAGGCAGTCGGGTTCCACTACGCCTGGGACGACAAGACGCAGCAATTCGCGCACGCCACCGGGATCGTGGTGCTCACGCCTAAGGGCAAAGTGGCGCAGTATTTCTACGGCATTGATTATCCGGTGCAGGATTTGCGCCTGGCGTTAGTGCAGGGGTCGCAGGAAAAAATCGGCTCGCTGGCCGACGAGGTCCTGCTCTATTGCTGCAAGTACGATCCCAACAGCGGACGCTATACCGCCCTGATTGGCAGGGTGCTGCAGATCGCGGGCGCATTTACTCTGCTGGTGCTGGGCGGCGTGCTGTTCCTGCTTTTTTACCTGGACAGGAAGAAGCGGCTGGAACTGGAAAGTCAGGCGGCGCAACCGAAATCAGCGCTCTCGCCACATTGAAAGAGGCGCGATTAGCGTTTGCGCAGAACGTTAGTCAGAGCCCGCAGAAGCGCCGGAGCCTCAGTCTTCAGCTCAGCCAGGCTGGCAGTAACCAGCTTGCGCAGCACGGCTTCACCCGCGGGAGTGAGGTTTAAGCGCACAACCCGGCGATCGTGCTGATCGCGCTGGCGCTCGATGTAGCGCCGCTTCTCCAGACGGTCCACCAGTTCTACCACGCTGTGGTTCTGCACCTGCAGGCGCTCGGCGATTTCTCCAACCGTGGGCATGTAGTTTTTGGGCATGCCTTTAACCGCCAACATGAGCTGATATTGTTTTGGCTGCAGGCCGACCTGCCGGGCGGCCCGCCGCCGCAGCTGCAGAAAGCGTTCCAGTTGGTGCCGGAACTCGGCTAATGCGAGATATTCGGCTCCTGACAGGTTTGCCAATTGTCCTCCTGTTGCTGGGCATTGTAGCTGGATGTGAGCCCGGCGGCTATCGTTTGCCAAATCTGTTTCATCAGAGTGCGATAGAATCGCCAAACTCCCTATGGGCATGGAATAGATGACGAACTCCCCCCAGCAACACCGCAGAGTAACTTCCGTGAACTGGCTGCTCCTGATCCTGGTTTGCGGCTGGGTTCTTTTGCCCGGCGGGGGGCAATCGCTGGCCGCGGAAGAGGGTGGTTCGACGAGCCCGGAACAGGTTGCTAAACTCAGCCGCTCAGATAAGAGTTTTCTGCGCCAGGCGGCGGAGGAAAACCAGGCGGCGATTGAACTGGGCCAGGTAGCGGAGCGGAAGGGTTTCGGGGCCGCGGCCCGAAATTTCGCCCGCAACCTGGTGGTCCAGCGCGCCCACGCTCAGCAGGAACTGCTGGCGGTAGCGCGGCGGGTTCATCTGGCGCTTCCCTTGAAGCTGAGCCGCCGTGACCGCAAACTGGAGCGGCAACTGGAAAAGAACTCAGGCAGGCAACTCGACCGCATATTCCTGGCGCACATGGCGACGGAACTGGACCGGCAGTATGGCGATTACGAAGACACCGGCATGCGCACCAAGAGTACAGAAATCAAGCATTACATCGAGACCCTGCTCTCCCAGGTCAAACAGCAGGACCAGGTGGCCAAGGAGATGGCTCCGGCGGAGGACAGGCCGGAAAGCAACCCGCAGTAGGGCTGGGGCTGCACCCCGCAGAATCGGCGAGAGAAGACCGCCTTTTCCCGCCGGGCTATTCGAAACGCAAGGCTTCAATGGGATCGAGGCGGGCCGCCTTACGGGCGGGGTAATAACCGAAAAACACGCCCACGGCCCCGGAAAACAGCGCGGCCACGGCGATGGCCAGGGGTGAAATCAGCACCGCCCATCCCAGCAGGCGGGTGATGAGCAACGAGGAACCGACCCCGAACAGGATACCCGCGGCGCCGCCCATCAGGCTGAGCACAATGGCCTCGATGAGGAACTGGCGCTGCACGTCTTCCTCGGTGGCGCCCACCGCCATGCGGATGCCGATCTCGCGGGTGCGCTCGGTTACCGAGACCAGCATGATGTTCATGATTCCGATTCCGCCCACAATCAGCGAGACGCTGGCGATGGAAGCCAGCAGCAGGGTCATGACCCGCGAGGACTGGTCCGCCAGTTGGGCAATGTCAGCCAAGTTGCGCACCATGAAGTCGTCATCCTGGCCCGGGCGGATGCGGTGGCGGTCGCGCAGCAGCGCCGCGATCTCCTGCTGGGCGGCGTAGCTGGCCTGGCGGCTAATGGCCGAGACCACGATGAAGCGCAGCCAGGTGTCGCCCGTCAGCTTCTTTTGCAGCGTGGTAATGGGGACAAAAATGACGTCGTCCTGGTCCTGGCCCATGTGAGCCGACTGGCCCTTCGGCCGAAGGACGCCTACAACACGAAAGGGCAGGTCCTTTACCCGTATGGTTTGTCCCACCGCATCGGCCGCGCCAAAAAGGTTCTGCCGCACGGTCTTGCCGATGACCGCCAGGTTGGCGGCGGAGTCCACGTCGGATTGGGTGAAGGGCACGCCTTCCGCCAGTCCCCAATCGCGGATTTCGAAATACTGGGGCTCGGTGCCCTGCACGTTGGTAAACCAATTGTCGTTGCCGAAAACAATCTGCGCCGTGGTCTGCCCGCCGGGAGCCGCTGCCTTGACCGCCGGGCACTCGCGCACAATCGCCCGCATGTCATCGTAGATCAGGGTCTTGGTCTGGCCCCAGCCCAGGCGCAAGCCGCCGCGGTTGACCGTGCCGCTGGCCACAAAAACCACGTTAGAGCCCATGGCGGAAATCTGCTGCTGCACCGCCTGGCTGGCGCCCTGGCCCACGCCCACCATGGCGATGACGGCGCCCACGCCGATAATCACGCCCAGCATGGTGAGGCCGGAGCGCAGCTTATTGCGGGAGAGCGCCCGCCAGGCGATGCGGAGAATGGAGAGGAGTTCCATAGGGCCTCAATCTTCCATTTTGGGCGGCGCGCGCAGCACCTCAGAGGCGCGCGGCCGGCCCGTTACCGGTTCGTCGCGGCGGATTTTACCGTCACGAAAGAGCAGCGTGCGCTTGGCAAACCGCGAAATGTCAGGCTCGTGCGTGACCAGCACGATGGTGAGCCCGCTTTCGTTGAGTTCCTGGAATACATCCATGATCTCGACCGAGGTGCGGCTATCCAGGTTGCCGGTGGGCTCGTCAGCCAGCAGGATGGAAGGCCGGTTGACCAGGGCGCGGGCGATGGCAACGCGCTGCTGCTGGCCACCGGAAAGCTGCGAGGGAAAGTGGTCCATCCGGTCGGCGAGGCCAACGATGCGCAAGGCCTCGCGCGCCCGCTGCAGCCGCTCTTCTTTTTTGAGCTGGGCGTAGAGCGTAGGCAACTCCACGTTTTCCAGGGCGGTGGTGCGCGAAAGCAGGTTGAATCCCTGAAATACAAAGCCCAGCTTGCGGTTGCGGATGGCGGCCAGCGCCTTCTTATCCAGTTGGGAGACATCGGTGCCCTCCAGCAGGTAGCGGCCGCTGGAGGCCCGGTCCAGGCAGCCCAGCAGGTTCATGAAGGTGGATTTGCCGCTGCCGCTGGCGCCCATGATGGCCACGAACTCGCCCCGGGCAATGCTCACGGTGACCCCGCGCAGAGCGTGAACGCGGGTTTCGCCCAGGTCGTAATACTTGTGTACCTCCTCCACGCGGATCAGTTCGGCAAAGGCTCGCGCGGCGTCAGCTTCGGATGCGGATTGGAGGGTTGTCGCCACGGTGATTTGTTCCCTAGTGCCGAATCGCAGCGCCGGGACCGCTGGGCTGGCGGTTGCCGACTTCCTCCCCGATAGCCAACTCGTCGCCCGGCTGCAAGGCGCCTTTGAGCAGCTCGGCTACCGCGGTCTGAGTGTGGTCGGTAATGCCGGTACGGATCATGACCGGTTCAATGCCGCGGTCGGGACGCAATCTCCAGATGACGGCCACGTCGCGGCGCGGCTGCGGCGGGCCCTGCAGGCCCGGGCTCTTACCGGACGCGCCATTACCCCCATTACGCGCCAAGGCGGCATGCGCTTCCGCGATGCCGAATTGCGCATAGAGCTGGCGAATGCGCTCGGCACTCAGGGAGGGCTTGAAGCGCAGCGCCGTATTGGGGACAGAGAGCACATCCTCAGCCGTCGCCACCGGGATGGTCACGTAGGCGGTCATGCCGGGAAACAGCTTCATCTGCGGATTGTCGAAGGCGATGACCGTATCGTAGGTAACGACGTTCTGCACGATGGTGGGATTCAGCCGGATCTGCACCACGTGGCCGCTAAACGTCTGGTTGGGATAGGCGTCCACGGTGAAGGTGGCCTCCTGTCCCACTCGGATGTTGCCCACGTCCGACTCATCGGTCTGAGTATCCACCTGCATCTTGGTGAGGTCTTTGGCGATATTGAATAACGTGGGCGCTTGCAACGACGCGGCCACAGTCTGGCCGACATCCACGTTACGCGCCACCACGATGCCGTTGATGGGGGCCTGAATGATGGTGTGGTCCAGGTTGGTTTGGGCCACGCCCACGGCAGCGGCCTTGAGATTGACCTGGGCAGTGGCCTGCTTGACGGTAGCTTCAGCGGCGGTAACGGCGGCGGCGGCGGTATCGGCATTGGCCCGCGCCAGGTCGAGTTGCTGCAGGCTCATCACGCCTTCCCTGGCTAGGCCCGCGGCGCGCTGGAAATCGGCCCTGGTCTGCACCGCGGTGGCCTGGGCTTTCTGCAGCTCAGCCTGGGCAGCGGCTACGTTGGCGCGCGCGTTCTGCAAGTCCGCCTTAGCCTGAAGCAGGGCGCCTTCAAACAGCGAAGGCTCGATGTGCGCCACCACCTGGCCCTGGTGGACGTGGGAATTGAAGTCGGCGAACAGCCTGGAGATGGTTCCGGAAACCTGCGAGCCGACCTGCACCGTGATGACGGCATTGATGGTGCCGGTGGCCTGCACCACGTCATTGATAGTGCTGCGCTGCGCTTTGGCGGCGAAATATTGCGATTGCGACCCGCGGTTGTAGGTGAATCCGACAATCACGGCGATGATCAGCAGCAGGCCGAGGGCCAGCAGCCACTTGTGCTTGAGCAGTTTCATGACAGCTTTTCCAATTTTTATTGCAACAACCGGAGAGCACGGCTGTCTATGACGCTTGACCGAAACAGATGTGATAACCGGCCCAGGGCCGAATGGAGGAAAAAAGCGGGCCCCGCGGCGGTCTTCCCCTTGACAGGTTAGGAGAGCGACGATATATATTCCTAAGTTACTTAGGAGTAAGGATGGCGCCCCAAGCCGAGCTGCTCCCCGGAACCCTCGATCTGCTGATACTTAAAGCCGTGTCGCTCGGCCCGCTGCATGGCTACGGGGTGCTGCTGCGCATCCAGCAGATATCCGCCGGAGCCCTGCTGGTTGAGCAAGGCGCGCTCTACCCCGCGCTTTACCGCCTGGAGGAGAAGGATCAACTGGCGAGCGAGTGGGGCACCTCCGAAAACAATCGCCGCGCCAAGTATTACCGCCTCACCCACAAAGGCGAAAAGCGGCTGCGCGACGAAACTCAAAGTTGGAACCGGCTGGTGGCGGCCATCTCCGCGGTTCTGGGCGCGCGCCCGGAGGAGGTCTGAGGCTATGCGCTTGGCCGCAACTCTCGACCGGCTCTTCCGCCGCGGCCGTCTTGACCGGGACATGGAGGAGGAAGTGCGCTGCCATCTGGCGGAGCGCGCGGCCGACCTGCAGCGCGCGGGCGTGCCCGAGGCCGAGGCCGCCCGCCGCGCCCGGCTGGAGTTCGGCAGCCTCGAAAGCTACAAGGAGCAATGCCGGGAAACCCGCCGCTTCCACCTGGTGCATGGCTTGCTGGAGGACTTGCGCTTTGGAATGCGCATGCTGGGCCGCAGCCCCGGGGTTTCTCTGCTGGCGTTGTTGTGCCTCACTCTGGGGATCGGAGCTAACGCCGCGGTCTGGAGCTGGATTGAAGGCATCCTGCTGCGTCCGTTTCCAGCCGTGGCCCGCCAGGAGCGCATGCTGGCGCTTACCGGCACCCTGCACGGAGCCGCAGGCGCGGCGGGCGAAGCCATTGATATCTCCTGGCCCGACTTTCTCGACCTGCGGAAGGGCTGCAGCTTGTTCGATGCTTTTATTGCCGATCGCATCATGGGCACCACCCTGGGCATCGGCAACCGCGCCCAGCGCGCCACGGGGAGCATCGTTTCCGCCAATTATTTTGAGGCGCTCGGTGTTCACCCGGTGCTGGGACGCGGCTTCCAACCGGCGGAGGAAATAGGCCGCAACGCCCACCCCGTCACCGTCATCAGCTATCGGCTGTGGAAAGAGCGCTTTCAGGGCGATCCCGCCATCATTGGCAAAACGCAACTACTCAACGGCGTCCGCCACACCATCGTGGGGGTGGCGCCAGAAGGCTTCTACGGCACCTTCGTGGGCTGGCCCATCCAGTTCTGGGTTCCGGCTTCCATGCAGGAGATTTTCGACCCGCCCGGCTACAAACTGGAAGATCGCAGCGCGCGCTGGATTGAAGGCTTTGTGCTGCTCAAGCCGGGAGTTACGCGGCAGCAGGCGCAGGCCGAAATTTCCGCGGCCGCCAAACGGATCGCGGATGAGTACCCCAGCGCGGATCGCGGGCGAGGCGTCAAGTTGTTTCCCCTGTGGCAGACACCGTTTAACGGAGCCGGGGTTTTGCTGCCCACCCTGGGCATTGCCCTGGCGGTGGTGGTCTTCGTTCTCCTGATTGCCTGCGCCAACGTCAGCAATTTGCTTTTGGCTCGAGGTCTGGCCCGGCGCCACGAATTCACCGTCCGCTCTGCCGTGGGCGCAAAACGTTTCCGCCTGTTGCGCCAGCTGCTGACCGAAGCGCTGCTTCTCGCGGTTCTGGCTTTGGTGGGCGGACTTCTGTTCGCCTACTGGTGCCGTAATCTGCTGATGGTGCTGCTGCCGGCGCGCGGCAGCATAAGCATGAACCTTCCCGGGCACATGGATTGGCGCGTGCTCCTGGTGAGCGCCGCGGTTTGCCTTATCTCAACCGCATGCTTTGGCATTTTTCCCGCCCTTCAGGCGAGCAAAGTTGACCTTGCCATCGCTTTGAAGGAAGAGTCGGGCAGCGTTGTCGGGGGCCGGAGGGGACTTGTGCGTTCCGGCCTGGTATTAGCGCAGGTGGCCCTGAGCTTCCTGCTATTGGTGGGGACAGCCCTGCTGATGCAAAGCCTGAGAGGGATTCGGAGCATCAGCCCGGGCTTTTCAAAGGATGTGGTCACCACCTACGTTGACATGTCTGCGGCCGGCTACGACGAGCAGCGCGCCAAAGACTTTGAAGATCGCCTGGTTGACCGCCTGCTCTCAGTGCCTGGAGTGTATTCGGCTGCGTTTGCGCGAACTATTCCCTTCGGCTATCGCGATTATTCTTCCGCTCCCGTGGCCACCGACGGCTATCGGCCCCCGCCCGATGAGCAACTCACTGTCTATTACAACCAGGTGGGGCCGGGGTATTTCTCCACCATGGGCATTCCCTTGCGGGCAGGCCGCGAGTTCACGCGGGGAGACAACCAGGCGGCTCCGGCGGTAGCCATTGTCAACCAAACCATGGGCGCCCGGTATTGGCGTGGCGGTGATCCGGTGGGCAGCCGCTTGCAGGTGAAGGGACGATGGCTGCGGGTGGTGGGCGTGGCACAGAACTCAAAGTACAAAAGCCTGACTGAGCAGCCTACGCCCATGTTTTATGTGCCTATCCGGCAGAGCACCACTGGCGAGGTACTGCATATCCGGACCGGGTTGCCGCCGGAAGCCATGGCTTTGACCCTGGCGCGCGAGGTGCATGCGCTGGATGAAAACCTCGCGCCGGGTGAGGTCATCACCATGGGGCAAGAAGTAGACCGCGCCATGGCGCCGCAGAAAGTCGCTTTGCTGATGCTGGGGGTTTTTGGCGCCTTGGCGGTGTTGCTCGCCGCCATTGGACTGTACGGGGTGATGGCCTACACCGTCTCGCAGAGCCGGCGGGAGCTGGCGTTGCGCGTGGCCTTGGGGGCGGCGCCCTCGCATCTTCTGCGTCTCGTAATGTCGCGCGGACTCGCTTTGACCGCAGCGGGTATGGCATTGGGCACGGCCGCGGCCCTGGGTTCGTCACCCCTCCTGGGATACCTTCTCTATCATGTGAGCCCGCGCGACCCCAGGGCGTTCGCTTCAGCGCTGGTGGTGATGGTGACTGCCGCCGTGGCGGCGTGCTTTTTGCCCGCCTGGCACGCAGCCCGCATTGACCCGGTGCGGGCGTTGCGCAGTTGAGTGCCTCGACGTCACTGGGCCGGCGCATTCCCTCCCAGGCGCGCGAACAGCGTGCCGAAAATCTCGATTCCATCCCACAGATTTTGCAGGCGCAGGTTCTCGTTGGCGGCGTGCTGATTGTTATCGGCATTGGCGATGGGCACGCCGATGACGGGCGTGTGCTGCTTGCCTTCGAACAGGAACATGGGAACGCTGCCGCCCAGGCTCACCACCTGGATGATAGGCCCGCCCGCGGCCTCCTCAATGGTGCGCACCACCGCCTTCGACATGGGGTTATCCACCGGCGCGCGATAGGCGGGATAGCCCGGTCCCCACTCCAGCTTGATCACTTTGGCGTGGGCGCGGCGAGTGGCCAGGTCGGGCGTCTGGCGGACGATGAAGAATCCGTGGCGGGCGATGTGCTGCTCGATTTCCTGTTCGACCCGCTCCGGGGTTTGGTTGGGCACCAGGCGAATGTCGAGCGAGGCGCGCGCCTCCGTGCTGATCACGTTGGCCGCCTGCCCGCCCACATGCCCAGCCTGGATGCCACGAACATTGATGGCCGGCTTGAGAATCTGCGCCGCCAACTTGGCGCCGTCACCCTCGGGCTGGGCAATTGCCAACTCCTGCTCGAGCTGGGCATCCGCCGCCGGGGTCTCCGCCAGCATGCGCTCCTCGCTCGGGGTGAGCGGCCGCACGTCATCGTAGAAACCGGGAATCAGGATGTGCGCGTCGTCGTCGCGCATGCTGTCCAACAGATGAGTGAGCAAGACGATGGGATTGGGCGCCCAGTTGCCGTAATGGCCACTGTGCAGCGGATGCGCCGGGCCGTAAACCGTCATTTCGACGTCAATGTCGCCCCGCGCTCCGTAATCCACCTGCATGCGGCCAGACTGATGCACCGGACCATCGCACAGCAGCCAGGCATCGGCGGATAGGGTTTCCGGATACTTGGCGAGGATTTCCGCCAAGTGCGGCGAGCCCGCCTCCTCTTCCCCTTCGAAGAAAAATTTCAGATTGACCGAGGGGACGACGTGGGCGGCGCGCAAGGCGTCGAGCGCCGCCATGGTCGCCTCAATCGGCGCCTTGTCGTCGCTGGTGGAGCGGGCATAGATGCGCGCCTGAGGATCGAAATGCTCCTGCGTGCGCCAATCCACTGCCTGCCCAGAAGCGTCGCGCAGCACCGGACTGAAGGGCGGATGCTGCCACTGCGCCGGGTCGGTAGGCTGGCCGTCGTAATGGGCGTAAACGCCGATGGTGCGGGTGGCGCCGGGCGTGCGCAGCTCGCCAAAAACCACGGGCGAGGCTGCGGGCACGCGCAGCAGGCGCACGGTCACGCCGCGGGCCTGCAGCATGGCCGACACCGCCTTCGCATTGCGTTCGATGTCGGCGGTATCGCCAGCATGATTGGGAATGGAAAGCAGGTTCACGAACTCGGTGAGAATCTGCTTCTCGTGTGCCTGGCGGTAGACGCGCAACTGCTCGCCCAGCGGAGCGGGCGGATTTTGCCCAGAAACTTGCAACCCACAAAGGAACAGCACAGGCAGAGTGAGGACCGCTAATCGTGTCTTCATGGGACGAGGAAAAATCTTAGCTTAATTGGCGCTTGCGGCAAACCGCATTGACCGGCCAAACGGGTTCCGTTTACCTTGTACGGCAACCGAAGGAGCGTGGGATGAGAGCCGGATTCATACTGCCTCAGATCGGGCCGCTGGGCACGGCCGAAAATCTGGTCAAAGTGGCGCAGCGCGCCGAAGAATTGGGCTACGACAGCCTGTGGGTCACCGAGCGCCTGCTGTGGCCCCTCAAGCCGCAGAATCCTTATCCCGCCACGCCCGACGGCTCCCTGCCCGAACAGTACAAGCATTCGCTCGATCCCCTGGAAACACTCACCTTCGTAGCCGCGCACACCCGCAAGATCGCGCTGGGTACCAGCGTGCTCGACATCCCCTATTACAACCCGGTGATGCTGGCGCGGCGCACGACCACGCTGGATGTGCTCTCCGGCGGGCGCTTGCGACTGGGCCTGGGCCTGGGCTGGTCTAAAGATGAGTACCAGGCTGCCGGCGCACCCGCGAAGAATCACGGCGCCCTGGCCGAAGAATTCCTCCAGGTTCTGAAAGCCATCTGGACTACCGATCCGGCGGAGTTTCAGGGCCAGTTCTTCACCCTGCCCAAGTCCATCATCGGGCCCAAGCCGGTGCAGAAGCCGCATCCACCCATTTATTTGGCCGCCTTTGCCCCTGCCGCGCTGAACCGGTTGGCCCGTCTGGCAGATGGCTGGAATCCCGTCGGCATGCCGCTGGAAGCCATGGCCGCCACCATGGCACAGATTCGGCAAATGGCCAAGGACGCGGGCCGCGATCCCGCCTCGCTGCAGTTGATCGTTCGCGCCAACCTTTACGTCACGCCCCAGCCCGTCACCCAAAACCGCTTCATCTTCAGCGGCACCCTGGAACAGATCAAAGAGGATGTGGAGGGGTGCCGCCGGATCAATGCCAACGAGGTTTTCTTCGATTGCATCTTCTCGCCGGATGGCAACTCGATGGACCGATTGCTGAGCCTGATGCGGCAAGTGCGGGCGTTTGTCTGAGCTGTTTGTGCGCCAGTCGGGCCGGGCCAGGGGGGGCCGCGTCAGAAGCAGTTACCAAGCGCGCGCCGACTCATGTAGTATTACCTGCATCTATCCATGGATAACGAAGAAGCGATTGACCGGCCGGAAACACAGCCCATAGATTGGCTGGCCTCCGTAAGCGGAGACGTGCACTTCTGGGTGCCCGCCCTGGTGCTGATCGGCGGGCTCCTGCTTCTGCGATGGGTCAGCTAAGCTCACCCGCGGAGGCGTCCGGCGCCCCCCGCCCGGCGCTGCTCGCGCCCGAGCGTGTGCGCGCCCTGCAGCGTGTGGGCGTGCTCTGCGGCATCGCCGCCGGCGCCTGGCTGGGCGCAGCCGAAGTGCCCACCAAGCTGGTCACCACCGGGCTTTCTCCGGTCCTGATTTCCTTTGCCATGGTAGCGGGCGTGTTCCTGGGGCGCTGGAGCCTGCCCGCCATGGTGCGCGGCACCTCCGGCATTCGCGCCGACATCGTGGAAGCGCCCCACCTGGTGATCTGGGCCATCATCGCGGGCTGCCTGTGGTCGGTGGCCAACACGCTTACCATCTTTGCCATCCGCGACCTTGGACTGAGCGTGGCGTTTCCCTTGTGGAACACAAACGGGCTTATCGGCATTTTGTGGGGCGTGCTGTTCTTCCGCGAGCTGCACCATGCCGGCTGGCGCCGCTGGGGCGCGGTGTGCGGCGGCGCCCTGGTCATCTTTCTCGGCGGCATGCTGCTGGCCCGCGCTTCCTCCAGCCAGATTGCCTCCCACGTGGCCCTGCGCGGCATAGCCGCTGCCCTGGGCGCGGGCGTGCTTTGGGGCACCATGTACATTCCCTACCGCAAGGCCTACCTCTCAGGCATGAATCCGCTGTCGTTCGTCTCCTTCTTTACCATCGGGGAACTGGGCATGATGACCGCGCTGGCGGTGGCCTACATGGGCGGCTTCCACAACTTGTACCGCCAGCTCACGGCCGCGGAGGATGTGCTCTTCTGGCTGCTGGCCGCGGGCTTCGTGTGGGTGATTGGAGATATCTTCCAGCAATACGCCGTGAAGTATATCGGCGTAAGCCGCGGCATTCCCATTTCCAATTCCAACCAGCTCTGGGGACTGGTGTGGGGAGCGGTAGCCTTCGGCGAATTCCGTGGCTGGCAGCATGGGGCCATCGCCGGCGCCATTTGGGGCTCGGTGCTGATGGCGGCCGGCCTGGCGGCGATTTCGTTTTCCGTGGCCGATAATTCCGAATACCTGAAGTGGGCGGAGGCGGCGGAGCGCGAGCATCGCCGCTACGGCATTGACATCGAGTTTGTGCGCTCCGGAATGCAGGGCCGGTCCACCAACCCGCCGCAGCGCCGCACCTGGCTGGACTGGGTGCTGGTGGCGGCCGCCACCGGCGCTTTCGTGTGGACCGGCGCGCGGGCGCACTGGCCATCCATTGCGCTCGATGGGACCGCGGCGCTGGTGCTGCTGGGGCTGTGCCTGGCACTGCTGGTGGCCTGCGCGGCAGCGCTGTGGAAGGTAACACGCTTCAACTGAAACCCAGTTTCGAGTTTCAAAACGCACGGGGACTTCGGTCCGGAAGATAGCCGTCCTGCAAGCGAGATTTCAGCCATCCCGATATGAAAACGATCAGCAAACATTGCATCCTGACAATCTCTTCTCTCCTCCTGTTTTCTTTCGCTGCGCATGCCCGCCTGTTGAAAGATGTTGTTTACGGCCACGCCGGAGGCGTGGAGCTGACGCTCGATGCCAATATCCCCGAGGGCTCCGGCCCCTTCCCCGCCGCGGTGCTGGTGCATGGCGGCGGCTGGGTGGCGGGGAACAAGCAGGAGTACATCACCTACATTTTCCAGCCGCTGAGCGACGCCGGTTTTGCCTGGTTCAGCATCAACTACCGCCTGGCGCCGCAGTACCAGTTTCCCGCCCCGGCCGACGATGTGGAGCAGGCCATCCGCTTCGTGAAGGCGCACGCCGCCGAATACAAAATTGATCCTCAGCGCATGGCGCTGATCGGCGAATCCGCCGGCGGGCACCTGGTGTCGTATGTGGGGGCGCACAACCGGCCGGGCTCGCGCGTGGCCGCCGTGGTCTCGCTTTACGGTATTCATGACTTCATCACCGCCGCCATGGAGTGGAAGCCGTTCCCGCATGAGGTGCTGGAACTGTTCGGCATCAAGCAGGTCAACGCGGAGACCGCCCCGCTGCTCATCAAGGCCTCCCCGGTTGTTTATGTGACCAAGGACACGCCGCCGTTCCTCCTCATTCACGGCTCCAAGGATGAGGATGTGCCCTACGATCAATCAGTGGAAATGTGCGACCGCATGAAGCAGGTGGAAGCGCGCTGCGACCTGATTACCATTCCCGGCGCTCCCCACGGCATGGACCACTGGGAGCCCCATCCCGAGTGGCACTGGTACAAAAAGGCCATGGTGGATTGGCTGGAAAAAACAGTAGTCAGGAGTCAGGAGTCGGTAGTCAGTCGCTGATGTTCGTGTGGGAGAGGGCGCCCTCAACTGTCCACGGAAGCACAGTTCGCCTCTCCACCGTATATAAGAAGAGGAAGCCCGGCGATCACGGAAATCGCCGGGCCGGAAAACGCATCTACCGCGAAGCCGCCTGGGCGCAGAACTTATCAAACGCCGCCGTCAGGTCGGCCGCAATGTCTTCGGCCTCGCGCTGTTCGATGTCGCTGCGTTGCATCATGTAAACCAGCTTGCCGTCGCGCAGCAAGCCAATGGAGGGAGAAGAGGGCGGATAGCCCTCGAAGAATTCGCGGGCTCTATCGGTGGCATCGCGGTCCTGACCAGCAAACACGGTAACGCTCTGGTCGGGGCGCACCTGGTGCTGCAGGGCCAGGCGGACCGCCGGACGCATGCGGCCGGCCGCACAACCGCAAATTGAATTCACCACCACCATGGTGGTGCCCGGCCTGGTCAGGGCTTGCTCCACTTCGCCGGCGCTACGCAGTTCCTCAACCCCCAGGCGAGTCAATTCCTCGCGCATGGGCACAACCATCAATTCTGGGTACATTCCTGCTCCTTCGGTGAGATTGCTTTCATTCTAATACGCCTGGAGTCCGTTTGAGAGTGGCACCCGGCGGAACCGCAAAAGGAACCAGCGAAATGAACAGAGCAACGGTTGAACGGCGGCATTGGCCGCCGCTGTGCGCAAGGCTGGCTGTATGATTGAGCCACCTCCATGCTCATCCGCGAGAATGTGCCCTTGGCGCCGTTGACCACCCTGGAAGTGGGCGGCCGCGCGCGCTTCTTCGCGGAGGCGGGCTCCGCCGCGGAGGTCCGGCAGGCCGTCCACCAAGCTGCCGAGCGCGGCTTACCGTTGTTCGTGTTGGGCGGGGGCAGCAACCTGGTGGTCTCCGATGCCGGCTGGCCTGGCGTGGTGTTGCGCATCCGCATCACCGGGATGGAAGAGCGGGACGAAGGGGGAAAAATTAATTTTGAGGTGGGCGCCGGCGAGGAGTGGGACGGGTTCGTGGCTCGAGCCGTGGCCCGCAACTGCGCCGGTGTGGAGTGCCTGAGCGGCATTCCCGGAAGCGTGGGCGGCACTCCGGTGCAGAACGTGGGCGCTTACGGCCAGGAAGTGTCGGAAACCATTGAGAGCGTGCAGGCGCTGGACCTCAAAGACGGCCAACTGCGCGAGCTTTGCAATCCCGCCTGTGGCTTCGCCTATCGCACCAGCATCTTCAACAGCAGCGAGCGCGGGCGTTACATCATCTTGCGCGTGAGCTATGCGCTCACTCCCGGCGGGCAGCCGCGCATCGAGTACGCCGACCTGAGAAGATATTTTTCCGGCCGCAGCGGCACTCCGAGCCTAGCCGAAGCGCGCGACGCAGTGCGCAACATTCGCGCCGGTAAGGCCATGCTCATCGTTCCCGGCGACGAAGATTGCCGCAGCGCCGGCTCTTTCTTCAAAAATCCCGTCTTGACCGCCAACCAGCACCAGCAACTCTGCCGTCGAGCGGAGGCGATGGGCCTGCAAGTTCCAAGCTACCCCGCGCTCAGCGCGCAGCACAAAGTTTCGGCGGCGTGGCTGGTGGAACATTCCGGTCTGGCCAGGGGCTACACCCGCGGCCCAGTGGGCATCTCCCGCAAGCACGCCCTGGCAATTGTGAATCGCGGTGGCGCTACCGCCGCCGATGTCATCGCCCTGAAAAACGAAATCCAGCAGCGCGTGGCGGAAACCTTCGAGATTCAACTCTTGCCCGAGCCGGTGTTCGTAGGCTTCGACGAAGGGGCATAACGTTGTTGGCAACGTCTGCTGTCGTTATGCCGAGTGAGACGCAACCAGTTACGCCTCTACCGCCATGGGTGGAACGGTCGCCCCCATCCTTCTCCGCGTCCTCTGGGTTGAGGTTTTCGTCAGACGTGCGGCGCGGCGGAAAATTTCCGTGAACATTGCGCGCGTGAGCTTTCCTGTCTGCGTGTTCTGGTTGGAAGGATGGTAGGAGGCAAGTAGGACGCGCCCATCCGGCAGTTCGTACTGGGCGCCGTGGCCGAACACAAAGTCCTTCTTGCTCTTGAGCACGCCCTGCCGCTTCAGGTAATTCAGGTAGGCATCGAACCCAATACGCCCCAGGGCAACGATCACGCGCACATTCCTGAGGAGCGCAATCTCGCGGTCGAGGAACGTCGCGCAGTGGGCGATCTCCTCCGGCAAGGGCTTGTTCTGGGGCGGCGCGCAGCGTACCGCCGCAGTGATGTAGGCATCCTTAAGCGATAAACCATCGTTGCAGCTGATTGCGCTGGGCTGGGAGGCGAATCCGGTTCGGTGCAGGACGGGATACATGAAGTTGCCCGAGGAATCGCCGGTGAAGGGCCGCCCGGTGCGGTTGGAACCATGCGCGCCCGGGGCCAGACCGAGGATAAGCACGCGCGCCCCGGGGTCGCCAAAACCGGGCACCGGCTTGCCCCAGTATTCGCAATCGCGGTAGGCACGTCGCTTTTCACGCGCCACCTGCTCGCGGTAGGCCACCAGCCGCGGGCAGCTCCGGCAGGCAACCACTTCTTCATTTAAACAGGACAGGAGCGAGGGCATGGCAAAGATTGTAACCGCGCGCCGGCACTCACGCGGAGGAGGCGCTGGGGCCCAGTGGCAGCCTGGCTTGCCGTCCCGCCGGGACCTGCCCATTTTCAACATTGTAAGTGCGGATGACAGGCTCGAATTCCAGCAGCGGTTCCAGCTTCTGCCGGATCTTGCCATAGTGGCGGCGCTGAAACCACTCCGCCTGCTCGTGGCGTGTCCATAGGGTCAGGATCACGATCCGATCCGGTTCCGCGTCCGCCGTCAGGAGAAAATCATTCACAAATCCCGGCTGCGCTTGCATCAGGGGAATGACGGTTTCCCGGATGGTGCGGAGCACCTCCCGCAACTTTCCCGGACGGGTCGTCAGTTCCAAGGCGCGCGCAAACACCGGCAACTCCTCTGATGGGTCGTAGGGTGCGATTCTCTTCGAAAACGTTAAATAAGGAATGGGAATAAAGGGTATGAATGCGAGCAGCAGGAACTAACTTAGAACTTGCCGCCGGAGCCGTCAATTACCCAAGGATGGTGCAGCGCAAAAGTTTGCGCTTGGGCATGACACCTGCCCGGCCGCGAATGTGACGCACGCCGCGCTACCCGCTTCGCCGGCGGCTGGCGCTGCGCCCGCTTTTTCTGAAAAAATAACGGGCATGTCCTTCGCCCTCGATTCCGCCACGCGCCGCCGCCTCGGCTATCAGCTGGTTGATTTCATTGATTCCTACTTCGCTTCCCTGCCCGATCGCGCGGTGCAACTTCCCCGCGAGCAGCGCAGCTTCGGCCAGCTCAGCAACGTGCTGCCCGACTCTGGCGAGGACGCCGGCATTGTTCTCGAGGAAGTTTGCCGCGAGCTCACCGGCCAGGGCTTCCACGTGCCCAGCGCCAACTACTTTGGGTTGATGAACCCCTCTCCCACTTACGTGGCGGTACTGGGGGAAGCGCTGGTGGCGGCGTTGAACCCGCAACTTGCGACCCTGGCCCGCTCCCAGCTGGCCTCCAAGATTGAATGCGAAACCGTGCGCTGGATCGGCGAGCGCGTGGGCTGGCATGAGGCGTTCGACGGCACGTTCACCAGCGGCGGCAACGAAGCCAACTTCAGTGGCCTGGCCCTGGCCATGGCGGCACATTTCCCCCAGGCCATCGAAGATGGAGTCGCCGCCATCGGCGCCCGGCCCGCGCTCTACGCCTCGGCGGAGGCGCACCATTCGCTGGATAAATCCGCCGGCCTGCTCGGCCTGGGACGCAACAGCGTGCGCCGCGTCGCCACCAACCAGCAACTGCAACTGGATCCTGCCGCTCTGGAGCACTCGATTACGCGCGACCGCGCCGTCGGACACAAACCATTCTGCGTGGTGGCCACCGCCGGTACCACCAATTCCGGCGCGGTGGATGACCTGGCCGCGGTCGCTGAAGTATGCCGCCGCCACCAGCTTTGGCTGCATGTGGACGGGGCTTATGGCGCGGCCGCAGTTTTTTCCGATTGCCACCGCGGTCTGGTACAGGGTATCGAACTGGCCGATTCCCTTACCATTGATCCACACAAGTGGCTGGCCATGCCCTTTTCCGCCGGCGTTATCCTCACGCGCCACCCGCAGGTGTTGAGCCGGGCGTTTGGCGTATCCACTCCCTACATGCCCAAAGACGGCTCCGCCCGCAACGTGGACCTGTTCCGCATCAGCACCCAGTGGTCGCGCCGCATGAACTCACTCAAACTGTGGCTCACCCTGCGGGTGCACGGCCGCCAGGCGTATGAAGAACACATTGACCGGCAGTTGCGGCTGGCGCGCGGCTTCGCCTGCTGGGTAAAGAGTTCTCCCGATTACGAGCTGACGGTTGAGCCGGCGCTCACTATCGTTAATTTCCGGATTCGGCCGCAGGGCCGCAACGAAGAAGAGATTGCCGCGGCTAACAATGCCATTGTGGAGGCGGTGACCGCCGATGGTAGCCGCTGGATTTCTGAGACTCGCGTTAATGGGCGCAGCGTATTGCGCATGATGGTGATCAGCTACCTGACCGAGGAGCGGCATCTGCAATCCCTGCAGCAGGCGCTGACCGAAGCGGCCGCCGCGCTGCATACCCCCGCGGCGAAGAAGCCAGGGAGCTAGCCCAGCCAGCGAGCCAGCCGGATTCTATGCTAAGTTGG
This sequence comes from Terriglobales bacterium, assembly GCA_035496875.1. Classification (GTDB taxonomy): domain Bacteria; phylum Acidobacteriota; class Terriglobia; order Terriglobales; family Acidobacteriaceae; genus JAICWP01. The sequence continues at coordinate 24,081 of DATJEH010000292.1, forward strand.
CGTGGTGTCCGCGCGCGAACTCATTCCCTCAGCCCTTGAACCCGCCATGGCCCGCATTCCCGAAGGCTGGTTCGATATGGGGCACACCGCCGGCCTGGACTGCGAACGTCCGGTGCACCGCGTGTGGGTGGATGGCTTCGAACTTGCGTGCTGCCAGGTGTCCAACGCCGACTACCAGCCGTTTCTGCGTGTGCGCAAGCTGGCACTACCGCCTAATTGGAATGACGCCAACTTCAATCACCCCCACCAGCCGGTGGTCGCTGTCTCCTGGTTTGAGGCTGAGCAATACTGCCAATGGCTTTCAGAAGTGAGCGGGCGGCGCTACCGCCTGCCCACCGAGGCGGAGTGGGAACGCGCGGCACGCGGCGGTGTGGAGGGCAGGCTGTTTCCCTGGGGCGACGATGCTCCCCAATCATTGCCTGGTTACGACCGGCGCTGGATTAGCGGTCCCGAACCCGTGGCGCGCTATTCGCCTAACGCCTACGGTCTGTTCAATATGTGCGATAACGTCCATGAGTGGTGCAGCGACTGGTTCGATGCGGCCTACTACCAGGTCTCGTCCCAACGCAACCCGCAAGGTCCCGCCCAGGGGACGCGCAAAGCCTCGCGCGGCGGCTCCTGGCGCCATCACATCAAGGTTTCGCGCTGCCACACCCGTTCCAGCATCCCACCCGGGTTCCAATACGCGGACTATGGTTTCCGCGTCGCTCGTGATGTGTAGCGGCTGTGGTACCGGGGCTGAATACTAGGCCCGGCCTATGGTCTCTTTTCGGACGGTCAGCTTCTCGATCAGGTCTTCACGCACTTTATAGCCGGTGCCCGGCTGGTCGGAAACGCTGATCGTCCCCTTGGGCGACACCGTCACCTCGGGCTCGATGATGTCTTCCTTCCAATAGCGCATGGAAGCGGAAACGTCTCCCGGCAGGCTGAAGTTGTTGAGCGTGGAGAGAGCGATGTTCTGCGCCCGGCCCACTCCCGACTCCAGCATGCCGCCGCACCAAACCGGAAGCGAGTGCAGCTGGCAGATGTCGTGCACCCGCACGGCCTCGCTGAAGCCGCCCACCCGCCCCACCTTGATATTGATGATGCCGCAGGCGCGCAGCTCGGCCGCCATCTCGGCGTCACGCGAATTGCGGATGGATTCATCCAGGCAGATGCGGGTGTGCAGTTCCCGCTGCAGGCGCGCGTGCAGGTAGATGTCGTCGTTCCACAACGGTTGTTCGATCATCAGCAGCTTGAACTCGTCGAAGCGCCTCAGGTGGCCGGCGTCGTCCAGTGTGTAGGCGGAATTGGCGTCGCAGCTCAGCAGGATCTCCGGCCACTTCCGGCGAATCTTCTCCAGCACCTTCACGTCCCAGCCGGGCTTTACTTTGACCTTGATGCGCTGGTAGCCGGCGGCCAGTTCGGCGGAGACCTTCTCCAGCAATTGCTCCTCGCTGTCCTGAATGCCTATGGAAACGCCGCAGGAAATTTCCCGCCGCGTGCCGCCCAACAGCTTCCATAGCGGCTTACCGACTTCGCGCGCTTCCGCGTCCCAAAGCGCGTTTTCGATGGCCGACTTGGCCATGCGGTGCCCGCGAATGCGCGCAAACAGGGAAACGCAGTCGCGCGCCGCCTCCAGCTTGCGGCCCATCACCGCCGGCGCCAGGTACTTGCTCAGCACCATCCAGGCGCCCTCGACCCACTCACTGCTGTAGAACGGATCCTCGCCCGCCACGCACTCGCCCCAGGCATCCAAGCCATCGCAGTGCACAGTGACCAGCAGAATGCGGCGCTCGTAGGTGCGTCCGAAACTGGTCTCGAAAAAGTGAACCAGCGGCATGCGAACTTCCCGCAACGTGATGGCTTCGATTTTCATGTTCGTAGTCAGAGTCAAAACTCAGCTGTCAGTTGTTAGTTCTCAGCTGTCAGCCGTCATGCGCAGCGCCATGGCAGAAAAAGGCTTTACTGGGTACTGGGCGCTAGATACTGGCTACTACTTACCGGGTACTGAGTGCTGACTCCTGAGCCCTGCCTAGGGAGAGTCCGCATATGACCAGTTCTCTTCCCACCTGCCCAGCAAAAAGGTGCCGTTGCCCTCGGCGTCGCGCTCGTAACCCAACACCGCCAGGCCCTCGGCGAAGGCTTTAAGGAATGCTTCCCGGTTGCGCCCCTGCGCCTCAGCCGCGCGGGCCCGCGTGGCTTCTGCCGCCTTCCACTGGTAGATCTGCGCCGGCACAGAAATGCGCGCCAAGGTTTCAAACTCCGGCTGTCGTCCGCTGTTCAAAAACGTCTCAACCCTCCGGGAGCGCAGCCACCACTCCGCCACCAGCCGGTCGGTAGGCAAAAAACCCTGCAGCGGAGAAGAGGTAATTCCGTACTGGTTCAGGTTGTAGCGGCGGGTGATGGCGGCCAGCCGTTCGATATTGAGATAGGCGTTCTTGATTTCCAGGGGATCAAAGGTCCACTCGATGAGCTCGAAGCCGCGGGCCAGCGCGTCTTCCCGCTGAAACAGCTTGATCTTCCTTCCCAGGCCGCTGTTGCGATGGCTCTCCCGCACCGCGAGCATATGGGAATGCAGATAGGGATGTCCTGCCCGCGCTCCCGGCACGGCCAGCGCGAAGCCCACCAGTTCCCTGCCCTGGTAAGCCCCAATCACCTGGCCGCCGATTTTGGCCGCCACTACGAACATGCGCAGCGGAACCAATTCAGCGTCGGTGAAGCCCCACACCTGCTTTTGCAGCTCCAGGCAGGCGCGAAATTCCTCCAGTTCGTGGCAGCTGCGGATCTCCACCGCCGTCGCGCTCACTGCTGCCCGTTCTCTTGCTGCTTCGCCTGTTGCCATAGATTTTCGAGTTCATCCATATTCGCGTCCTGCGGGGCTTTGCCCTGCTCCCGCAGCCGGGCCTCGATCCACTGGAAGCGGCGCTTGAACTTGCGGTTGGTGCGCTTCAGCGCCGATTCCGGGTCCAGGGAAAGATAGCGCGCAATGTTCACCACAACAAACAGCAGGTCGCCAACTTCATCCTCCAGCCGCCGGCGCAACCCTTCGCCTATTTTCTGCTCGCCGGAGCCCGCCACTCCCCGCCCATGGGGTCTGGGCCCGGGCTGCGGAAACTCCCGCAGCTGCTCCTGCAGCTCGCGCGCTTCTTCGTTCAACTTATCGAACAACCCGCCAATTTCCGTCCAGTCAAAGCCAACGCGCGCCGCCCGCGAGCTCAGCTTGAAGGCCTCCAGCAGCGCGGGTATACCCGACGAAACTCCCGCCAGCACCGATTTGTGCTCCCCATCCTCCTCCGCTCCCTGCGCCGCCCTGGCCTGCAGGCGCTTTTTCTTTTCCTCCGCTTTCAGGGCCTCCCAGTTGCGCAGCACATCGGATGAGGTCTCCGCCTTCACATCGCCGAACACGTGCGGATGTCGGTCCACCAGCTTCTTGGACAGCCGCTCCAGCACCTCGTCAATGGAAAACGTTCCCTGCTCTTTCGCCATCTCGGAATAAAACAGCACCTGCAGCAGCAGGTCGCCCAGCTCGCCAGTGAGTTCGTCCCAGTCGCGATTATCAATCGCCTCCAGGACCTCGTAGGCCTCTTCCAAAGTGTAGGGCTTGATGGAATCGAAGGTCTGTTCGCGGTCCCAGGGACACCCGCCAGGCGCCCGCAGCCGCTCCATGATGGCTACTGCCCGCTCGAACCGCTCCCCTGTGGTGGACACCCCCCTAATCTAAATGACCAGCTCACTGGAAGAAAAGCATAGCCTTGCGGAGGGTGGACAAGCAGGCCGCCACCTTCGCCGCCGTGGCATGACATAGGGCGGATTTTTGCTTGACAGCCGGGGCTGCCGGGTATAAGCATGTAAACCGTTTTAATGGACCGTTTTTTCGATGCGCTGTGCCCGCTCCGACGGCTCCGCGAACTAAAACCAAGGCGGTCCGATGAAGAGATTCGCAGCAACAACTTCGTGGCCAGGGCGAGCGCGATCCGACTTTCGCCCGGCTATCCTGGTGTGCCTCAGCCTGCTGATCGTTGCCAGTTGCAGTCGACGTCCCGCGCCTTCTGCCACCGCACCCTCCACCGTCGAAGTGGACCTTACCGGAAACCGGGTGGTCCTGATCACGCCGGCGGCAAGATTTGAACTGTCTCCCTCTGGATACCTGAAGGCATCTCTCCTGAGCAACGGGCAGGCGCTGTCGTTGGATGACCCTGGCTCAGCGGGCAGCAGCGACCTGGTGATCAGTGGTGGAAAGCAGGTTGACGATTTTCAGCTTGATTTCGCCGCCGCCAAAGTCAGCGAAGGGGCAGGCCGGCTAGGCACGCGAGGCAAAACGGTCGTGATTTCCGGCCGCAGCGCCAGCAATCCCTCGCTGCAAAAGGTAATGACCATCGAGGTGGCCGACGAGTTTCCCACCCTCGCCTTTACCACCGTCGCCTATAAGAATGCAGGCAGCACACCTCTGCTGCTTGACCAAGTCCTTGCCCAACGGCACCGGCTGAATGCGGCGCAGGTTGACCCCCATCTTTCGCCCTTTCAGATGTGGTCGTTTTCCGGAGCCAGCGAGAAGTGGGGCAAAGACGACGTCATGCCGGTCTCCACCAGCTTCGCCCGCGCCAACGTGATGGAGACGGTGATGCACAACGACGAAAACAGCACCGGGGGCGGCATTCCCGTGGTGGCCTTTTGGACGCGCTCGCTGGGAGAAGCCATCGGGCACGTCGAACTTCTGCCCTGGGTCATGTCACTGCCGGTGCGCACCGAACCCGATCAGCGTGTGAGCGCATCGCTAACCCTTGAGCCGGGCCAGGAACTGAAGCCCGGCGAAACCTACTCCACCCCCCTGAGCTTCGTCGCCGTCTTTCACGGCGATTTCTATGAGCCGCTGCATCTCTACTCCAGCGTGCTGCAGCGCGAGGGCTGGACCCTGCCCAGCGCCAGCAAGGGCGATTACCAGGCCAACTGGTGCGGCTGGGGGTACGAGATGAACGTCACCCCCAAGCAGATGCTGGGCACCATTCCCAAGCTCCAGCAGCTTGGCTTCGACTGGGCCACTCTGGACGCGGGCTGGTTCAACAATCGGGGCGACTGGGACCCGAACCCCAAGACCTTTCCCGGCGATTCCATCCGCAAGGTGGTAGATGCCTATCACAAGGCGGGCATTCACATTACCCTGTGGTGGATTCCGCTGGTAGTGGAGGATGGCGAGGGCAAGGACATTCTGAATGGGCGACGCTACCAACTGGCGAAGGTGGTGAAGGAACACCCGGACTGGCTGATTCTGGATAAGAACGGCAAGCATGCCCGCGCCACCGCCGACATGGGCGCTCTCTGCCCAGCCGTTCCCGCGGTGCAGCAGTATTACAAGCAGCTGACGGAAAAATTTATTCGCGACTGGGGCTTCGACGGCAGCAAGCTCGACTTCTCCTACATCGTTCCGCCCTGCTACAACCCCAAACATCACCACAAATCGCCCATGGATTCGGTGCGGGCCATGGGCGAAATCTACAAAACCATCTTTCAGACCACGCGTGCGCTCAAGCCTGACAGCGTGACCCAGAGCTGCCCCTGCGGCACTCCTCCCAACATGGCCTGGCTGCCGTTCATTGACCAGGCGGTCACCGCTGACCCGGTGGGCTCGCGGCAAGTTCGCCTGCGCACCAAAATGTACAAAGCGCTGCTTGGCCCGCAAGCGGCTGTTTATGGCGACCACGTGGAACTCACCAAGATCCATTTCCAAAACAGCAACCACGAGGTGGACGTGGGCCGGGATTTCGCCTCCACCATCGGCACCGGCGCCGTTCTCGGCACCAAGTTTACCTGGCCCGACTACGGGCCGAAGTTTAAGACCGTCCAGCTCACTCCGGAAAAGGAAGACTACTGGAAGAAGTGGATCCATATCTACGGCTCCAAGATGCTGTCCCAGGGGGAGTTTCTCGATCTTTATACCTATGGGTACGATGTGCCCGAGGGCTATGCCATCGCCAAGGACGGCAGGATGTACTACGCCTTTTACGCGCCGGAGAGCGCTGCCACTTGGTCAGGCGAAGTTGAGCTACGCGGCTTGAAACCCGGCCACTATCAGGCCACAGATTACGAGAATGGCAAACAGCTGGGCGAGGTGGATTCCCAAAGCCCCAGGCTGAGAGTTTCGTTTCATGAACACTTGCTGTTGGAAGTAAGCCGTAGATAAAGCAGTTCCTGATTGTGCCCCTGGATTTACGGGCTGAGCATGGGGCCAGGCCAGCATCCGCACCGCAGGTTTCTCGCCCGGTGGTAAAAGAAGGTTAGAGGTTTTTCTTAGTCCATTCCTCGATGGAACGCAGCGCGGTCTGAATGTTGTCAATGGAATTAGCCACGCTGAAGCGCAAATAGCCTTCGCCGAACTCGCCGAAGGCCGTGCCCGAAAGACAAGCCACCCCCGCTTCCTCCAGCAGCGCGTCGGCCAGCTTTTTAGAGGGCCATCCTGTCTGCCTGATGTTGGGGAAGGTGTAGAACGCGCCCTTGGGGCGGCGGCAGGAGAAGCCGCGAATGCGGTTGATGCCGTCTACGAAGACGTCGCGGCGGTGCTGGAACTCGTGCCGCATGTACTCCACCGAAGACTGCTCGCCGCGCAGCGCCTCAATGCCGGCCACCTGGGTGAAGCTGGCGGTACAGGAGTTGGAATTGGTCATCAGGCGGGCGATATGGGTAGCCAGGTCGGGGCGCATCACGCCGTAGCCCATGCGCCAGCCGGTCATGGCGTAAGTTTTGGAGAAGCCGTCCAGAATGACGGTGCGCTCCTTAAACCCATCCTCGGCCACGATGGAATGGTGTTCGCCGTCAAAAATCAGCCGGCTGTAAATCTCGTCCGAGAGCACCATGACGTCGCGGTCACCGATGGCGGCGGCGATGTCGCGAATGTTGCGCTGGCTGAGCACGCCCCCGGTGGGATTCTGCGGCGAGTTCAGAATGAGGAGCTTGGTGCGGTCCGTGATCAGGTCCGCCAACTCGTTCACATCCAGACAGAAATCCAGCTCTTCCCGCAGGCGGATGGGCACCGGCTTACCACCCATAAAGCGAATCATGGATTCGTAAATGGGGAAGCCGGGATTGGGATAGATGACTTCATCTCCTTCTTCCACCAGAGCCAGAATCAAGAAGAAAATAATGGGTTTGCCGCCGGGCACAACCACCACTTCGTCGGCCGAAACGGGCACTCCTCGAGAACGGCTGACTTCCTCAGCAATGGCTTGGCGCAGGTCGGGCAATCCGGCGGAAGGGCCGTAATGGGTCCAGCCCTTGTGCAGGGCTTCGACGGCCGCTTCCACGATGTTGGAGGGGGTGGCAAAATCGGGCTCTCCGATTTCCAGGTGCACCACATGCTTGCCCTGCCGCTCCAGGGCGCGCGCCTTGACCAGCACCTCAAAGGCTGTTTCGGTGCCCAGCCGCGACATACGGCGGGCCAAACGCAGTGCGGGAATGGTTCTGCTCATAGTAGCCATCGCGTAAACAGGGCATTATACGACCGGGGCCGCCATGGGCAGCGCACCCAACCGGTCATGCCCGCCTCCAAAACACTCATTTTTTCCTTTTTCCCTGAAGGCCGCAGCCACGTAGGTCACACCTTACTGTGATGCGAAAAACCTTTCACCGCAAAGGACAGGAAACAAAGGGAGAATTTCAGGTTAATTTGTCTGGCCGTGGGTTTGCTTTAGAAGGCTTGTGCCTCGAAAGAAGCGGGGTCTAGCGTTTACCGCGGCGGGGCGAACGTAGTTTCTTGCGCTTCCGGGAGGGGAACGGCCATTCGTGTTTGTCCATGTCCACCCGGTTGCCCCGAAAGCTGACTCCTTCAGCTTCCAGGCGGAATCGCTGCTCCAGGCCAGATTCCCCTTGCAGCCGGATATGGCCTCCTGCCCCCACCACGCGGTGCCAGGGCAAACCGGTGGCGGTGGGTGAATGCAGCGCCCAGACCACCTGGCGGGCCGCCCCCGGATGCCCCGCGGCCCGCGCCACTCCACCATAGCTGCACACCCGGCCGCGCGGGATCTTGCGCACAGTCGCCAGCAATCGGCTGAACATGTTCATTAGCGGTACATTACCAGGCCAAGTCCGGCGATACAGAGCACAATGCCAATCGCACCCTGGGCGCCCAGGCGCTCGCGGAAGACGATCAGCCCAATTGCTACCAGAAGCAGAGCGGTGGTGACGTTGGCGACCAGAGAGGCCACGCTGATACGCCAGCCGGCACGGTAAGCTACTACGAATCCCAACTCGATACCCACAATGGCCACGCCCACCGCCACGCTCGCCCAGTTCAAATGTTTCCATGAGGAGCGCAGCGAACGCCCGGGATAAAAAGGGAGGATGAGCAGCGACACGATCAGGGCGGTCACATAATTCACCGTGACCGAGAGCATGGGATTCACTTGTGGAGAAACTGATTTTTGCGCGACGTGGTAGAGGGTGGTCGCGCCCACGGCCAGCAGCAGCGGCAAATAGAAGATCACGGATCCCGAATTTAACACTAGCAGCTCATGCTATCCAGATGGTGCGGGCAAAATAAAGGGACGACGCTGGAGCGCCGTCCCCGGAGAGATGAGCGCCTAGGTTAGGCTACAGCCGCCTTGCCGAATGCCTTGATGGCTTTTTCCTGGCTCTCGTAAACGTCAAACACGGTAAGCAGTTTGGTCACCTGCAGCAGGTCTCCCACACGTTGCGTCAGATTGGCCAGCTTAATGCTGCCGCCGGCGTTGCGTGCCGTAGTGTAGAGACCCACCAGCGTTCCCAGCCCGCCGCTATCTATATAGGTAACGCCGCTCAGGTTGAGCACAATCTGCTTCTTGCCCGCGGCCACCAGATCCTTTACTTTTTCCCGCAGGGCGGCCGCCTCGTCCCCGAAAACGATGCGCCCGCTGCATTCCAATACCGTGATGCCGTCTACCAGGTGGGTAGCGATTTTCAGTTGCATAACACCCTCCCACGACCCTCGAACTCGCCTGCAAGAGTAGCGCCGATGGCGGCGGTCCCGCAAGGACCAACAACAACAATGTGTGCGGCTGGCAGCGGCCGGTCTGGTCCCGCAAAGCTCTTTTCCGGGCGCGCTCCGCGATTGGTCAGAGGCTGGACACGCGTTCTAATTGCATGTCAACAAGCCACTTTCAGGCATGCAGAATCGGTTATCCTCATCACGTATAATCGAATTTTCTCCCCCTATGGCTTACCAGGTCCTGGCGCGCAAGTACCGTCCGCAACGCTTCTCCGAAGTGATCGGACAGGAGCACGTCACCCGCACCTTAAAGAACGCCATCGAGCAGCAGCGGATCGCCCACGGGTACATATTCAGCGGCCACCGCGGCATTGGCAAGACCACGGTGGCTCGCATCCTGGCCATGGCTCTGAACTGCCGCTCCGCCGACCACCCGGTGCCGGAGCCTTGCGGGGTGTGTGAATCCTGCACCGAGATTCGCGCCGGCAACTCCGTGGACGTGATCGAAATTGACGCCGCCACCAACCGCGGCATTGATGAGATTCGCGAACTGCGCGACGCCGCCCGCTATCGTCCCGCCCGCGACCGCTTCAAGATCTGGATTCTCGACGAAGCTCACCAGATCACCGACGCCGCCTTCAATGCCCTGCTCAAGACTTTGGAAGAGCCGCCGGGCCACGTGATATTTATGCTGGCCACTACCCAGCCGGAGGATATTCCCCAGACTATCCGCTCGCGCTGCCAGCACTTCAGTTTTCATGCCGTGTGTTTCGATGACATTCTGGGCCAGTTACGCGACCTCACCGAACGGGAGAACATTCACGCGGAGCCGGACGCGCTGGCCCTGCTGGCGGAAGCCGGCGACGGCTCCATGCGCGACGCGCTTTCCATTCTCGACCAGGCGATCGCCTGCTGCGGCGAAACTCTGAGCGCCGATCTGGTTCGCCAGCTGGTGGGAACTGTGCCTTCGGCCACCCTGGAACAGATGATGCAGGCGGTGGGGCAGAGTTCCAGCGAGCAAGTCCTGCGGCTCACCGACAAGCTGATCAGCGAAGGGCAGAATCCCACCCATTTCGCCCGCCAGATGTCGCGCTTCCTGCGCAACGTTATTGTGGCCAAAGTGGCGGGCAGTGATTCTGAACTGCTGCAGATTTCCTCCGACGAACGGCAACGGGTAGGGCGCGTGGCCGAAGCGTTCAGCGAGGAAGATCTGGCGCGTTATCTGCAAATCATGCTGCGCACCCACAGCGAGCTCGGCTACAAGCAGGAGCAGCGCTTTCACCTGGAGCTTGGGCTGCTCAAGATGGCGCATGCCACCCGCCTGCTGCCGCTGGAGCAGTTGCTGAGCGAGGCCGGCGCGGGTGAGATGGGTAGCCGTGCCGGAGGGCCGCGTCCGGCGGTGGCTGCCGCAGTGCCGGAACGACCGCGCAGCGCGGACCCGTCTTTCGCTTCCCGCCCCGGCAAGCTCTCTCCATTCAATGCTGATAGTGCGCGCAAGAGCGGTGGCAGCGGCAGCAAGCTTTCAGCCGAGGAGACCGCGCCTGTGGCCATGGGTGCCGGCGCTTCCGTTGTGATGGGGGCTGCCGCTCCGGCGATTGCGCCGGAGAACGACGACGAAGAGTCCCTTCCCGATTCCCAGTCAGAACCGCAAGCGCAAGGGAGCACCACCGATCACTTGCGCGGCGCTGTGGTAAGCGCTCTGGAGAATGGCGGCCATCGCACTTTGGCTTATATGCTTGACGCCGGCGAGTGGTCTCTGCAGGGCAACGAACTCACGGTGAAGGTGGCCGCCGCGCCCGCGGTACTGGATATGGCTTTCGGCGCCGAGGCGAAGAAGATTGCGAATACGGCGGCCACCGGCGCCGCCGGCCGCCCGCTGAAGGTCATGCTGGTTGGCGGCGGAGCCAACAGCAACTCGTCGAAGCCGCGTACCGCCGCTCCGGTGGGCAATGGGGGCAGCCGCAATCGCGCCCTCCAGGACCCGGTGGTGCAGCGCATGCGCGAAAAGTTCGGGGCAGAAGTGCGCACGATTATTGATCATAAGGAAAAGCGGTAGCTGGTGGTTGGTAGTTGCGCTCGCCTTGCCCCCAGCTGCCAATTACCAGCTACTAACTACCCGGAGAATTTATGGGCGGATTCAATATCAAGGAAATGATGTCCATGGCCAAGCAACAGGCCGAGGCGCTGCAGAAGAAGATGGAACAAACGAATGTGGAAGCCACCGCCGGCGGCGGCACTGTCAGCGTGAAAATGAACGGGCGCAAGCAGGTTCTGGCCCTGAAGATTGATCCCGAGGCGGTAAAGGGCGGCGATGTGGAGATGCTGCAGGACTTGGTCACCGCCGCCATGAATGAAGCCGTTCGCAAGGTGGATGAAGCCATGCAGTCCAGCCTGGGGGGCATGCTCGGCGGCCTGGGACTGGAATAATTGCGTAATTGAGTAATCGGGTAAGTTCGTCATTGAGAAATTTACCCGATTACTCAATTACTCAATTACACAATTTTCCTCATGCCCAACTTTGCCGAGCCCATGACCCGGCTCATTGACGAACTGAAGAAGCTGCCCGGCGTGGGCAGCAAGAGCGCGCAGCGGCTTGCCTTCCATATCCTGCGCTCCAGCGAGGAAGACGCCGAAGCGCTAGCGGCCGCGGTGCGCGACGTCAAAGCCAAGCTGCGCCTGTGCTCGGTCTGCAACAACATTACGGACGTGGACCCCTGCGTCTATTGCAGCAATCCCACCCGCAACCAGCGCCTGGTCTGCGTGGTGGAGGAGCCTACCAACATCAACGCCATCGAGAAGACTCGCCACTTCAATGGCGCCTATCACGTTCTGCACGGCTCCATTTCGCCGCTGCACGGGGTTGGCCCGGAGCAGCTTCGCCTCTCCAATCTGTTCCGGCGCATTGATGCCGGCGAGGTGGACGAGATCATCCTGGCCACCAATCCCACCGTAGAAGGCGAGGCCACCGCCGTCTACATCTCGCAGCAGATCCGGCGGCCCGGGGTTAAGGTGACGCGGATCGCCACCGGCATTCCCGTGGGCAGCGACATCGAATACGCCGACGAAGTCACCATGCTCAAGGCTATGGAGGGACGGCGCGAGCTGTAACATAGCCAAACATACCTCGATTCAATCGCTTACAGGCTAGTTCTACATGTTTCAGATGAAGGCTGGAAAGCTTAACTGCTAAAATCCCCTCTGTATGACCCCCAGTTCACCATTTTGCGACGTGGAAAGCGCAGTTGCCGACATTCGCGCCGGCCGCATGGTCGTGGTAGTGGACGATGAGGACCGCGAGAACGAAGGCGACCTTACCCTGGCGGCGGAGAAGGTCACTCCCGAAGCCATCAACTTCATGGCCCGCTACGGCCGGGGTTTGGTCTGCCTGGCCATGACCGAAGAACGATTGCAGCATCTGCGCATCGGGCCCATGACCGCGGAGAATACCTCCAACTACGGCACGGCGTTCTGCGAGTCGGTGGATGCCCGCGAAGGGGTAACCACCGGCATTTCCGCCTACGATCGCGCCCGCACCATAGCGGTGGCCATTGATCCCGCCAGCCGTCCTTCCGACCTGGCTCGCCCTGGGCACGTGTTCCCACTGCGCGCCCGCAAAGGCGGGGTGCTGGTGCGCGCCGGGCAGACGGAAGCGTCGGTGGACTTGGCCCGCCTCGCCGGGTTGGTGCCCGCCGGCATTATCTGCGAAATCATGAAGGACGATGGCAGCATGGCGCGCGTGCCCGACCTGGTGGAGTTCTGCCGCCAGCACGCTCTGAAGATGCTGACCGTCGCCGAACTGATCCGCTACCGCATGCAGCATGAGCGCTACGTCCGGCGCCTGGGCGAGGCCCTGCTGCCTACCACTCACGGCGAGTTCCGCATGATCGCTTATGAGAGCGAAGTGGAAGGCGGTGAATCCCATGTGGCCCTGGTGCGCGGCGACCTGGAGCGTGCCCCCGAACCGGTCCTGGTGCGCATGCACTCCCACTGCCTGGTGGGCGACGTTTTCGGCGCCACCTGGTGCGAGTGCCGCAACGTGATTGACCGCTCGTTGCAGATGATCGCCGAGCAAGGAGTAGGGGCTCTCATCTACCTGCACCAGACTTCCAAGGGATTTTCCGTGGAGCGGATGGGGGAACGCACGCTGCTTTCCTTCCATCGCGACGTGCGTCTGCCCGCCTTGCCGGAAAGCGAGCGCAAGACGCAGCGCGAAATCGGCATCGGCGCGCAAATTCTTTCCGACTTGGGGCTGCGCCGCATCCGGTTGCTCACCAACCATCCGCGCAAGGTGGCCGCCCTGCAAGGCTTTGGTATTGAGATTGTGGAAGAGGTGCCGATCCCGATGGCTCAATCATCTGCGCGCCAGGTTTAAACTTTTTTCTTAACCACAGAGGACACAGAGGGCACAGAGGAACCCCCTGGGGTTGACACCGCTTTTGAGCGAGGGTTCCGATTGGTGGGAAGCCAAGCGGACACTGGGGCGGTAGCCGGCAGGATGCGGCTGCGATTGATTCACACAATAGCCCGTTCGGATCTGAATCGCGTCGCCGGGTTGAAAGGCTTTTCCAATGGCCTTTCCTCTGTGTTCTTTGTGTCCTCTGTGGTGGAAAAAACGGTTAGCTGGGCTTGCGCGGAATGACCTCGCAGTCGTGGATGAAGAATTGGGCGGCGCAATGCTCGGAGCCGCAGATGACGGGCAGCAGTCCGGCGATCTGGCGGCGGGTAATCAGGCCCAGCGTGCCGCAGTCAGGGCAGGCAAGCACGGCCCAGTAGGGGTCCTCCTTTTCGCCCACTTCGCCGGCGTTTTCCAGCACAAACACGGTGCCGGGCCCCATCTGCTCCGGAATCCATTCGGTAAGCACGTTTAGTTCGCCGACCATTTCTCCTCCACCCTCACAGGGCCTTTCTTCTGGCGTGCTGCGGATGAGCAACCCCACTGGCTTTCTTGTGGCCGCGAATACTGGCCCGGATGGCGCGCACCGTGTCACTCAAACAGACGCTCAGGATGGGCTGGCGCGCGTTTTTCAAGATGTCGACGATCTGTTTGGCCGAGGTCTCCAGGTACAAGCGGGAACCGTCGGTGAGGAGGTGGTATTGGGAGCCGCCGCTTACGGTTTCCGCAAGGCGGCTGCCCAGGTGGCGCTCCAGAAAACGCACTACCCTGCGAACCTTTTGCAGAGGAAAGCCGCGCCGGCGCAAATCGGCAATGACCGCGATCTCCGCCAGGTCATCGAGCGAATAGAGGCGGCGATGACCCTCCCGGGCGGGAACCACAATGCCCTGCTCGTCCCACCACTGCAATTGCCGCGCCGTGATACCGGTCAATTTGACAATCTGCACCGAGGTGAAACGCTCTTCCATTCGCCAGCTTTCCTGTTTTAAACAGAAACGATTAATAATGTTTTATCGCTTGCCGATGACTCATTCTAGGGAAGAGCAAAACAGAGTCAACACAAAATACATGACCGATGGAACAGCCGTGTTGACCTTCGCGGTTCACCTCGCGTCGACCGCTATCGGGCCCCGATTTGCGCGGCTAACACGCGGCGCGAACTTACCCGGCCGTGAAAAAGTTGGAGCTGTCGCGCTTTTCTCTGTGCTTTTCATACCGTTTTCCACAGCCATCTGTAACCTGCTGTTGGTACATGTCCTGTTGGGGGGTTATTTCTCTGGTGCGCGGCTTACGCCGATTGCTCTTTAACGTCTAAACTAGAGTTATCAAAGCGAACTTTTATTCCCCAACCTACGTATCATTTTTGGGCAAGAATCTGGAGGAAGGATGCTGCAGTTGTCAGCAAAACGTTCGGGAGAAAAAGTCGTCCTGCAGTGCACTGGAAGAATGGTGGCTGGGGAAGGCTTGAAAGGGTTGCAGAAGGCCGCGACCGGGCAGAGGGCCGCCGTACTGGTCATGGACCTGCAAGGAGTGGAAGCCCTGGATGCTGCCGGTCTGGGAACGCTGCTGCGCATACGCCAGTGGTGTATCGCGCAAGGGACGGGTCTGAAGTTGATTAACCTGAGCCGACACGTGCGCGAGGTGCTGGCGGTGACCGCCCTGGATTCGGTAATCGACATTCACCCCACCGAAGCGGCGGGAGAGTCTGGAGTGCTGCCGCGGGAGTGGGCCTGCGTGGAATCCTAGAGCGAGAGGTTATTGTTCTACCCTGGGCGGCTTGCGAGCCGCCCTTTGCATTTGTGCGTGTGCGCCCGGCCGAAACTCTCCGGTGATGACAGACGAGGCGAGCCAGGGTGTATATTTCTCCTTCTCCCGCATGCACAACAACCCGATCGCCCGCAATCTGTCCCTCTTTATCTCCATTTTCGGACTTCTTCTTCTGATCCCACCCGCCGCCAGGGCCCAGGGCATTGGCCCCAGCCTTTATGCCGGATTGCGCTGGCGCTGCATCGGCCCCTTCCGCGGCGGGCGCGCGCTGGCGGCTGCGGGGGTTCCGGGAGAACCGGAAACCTTCTACTTTGGCGCCGTAGGCGGCGGAGTGTGGAAGACCACCGACGCCGGCCGTGTCTGGAAGCCGATTTTTGATGCCGCCCCCATCGCCTCGGTGGGCGCGCTGGCGGTTGCGCCTTCCGATCCCAACGTGATTTACGTCGGCACCGGCGAAGCCGACATGCGCTCCGACATCTCCTTCGGAGATGGGGTCTACAAATCCACCGACGCGGGCAAAACCTGGCGTCACATTGGCCTGCGCGATACCCGCCATATAGGACGCATCCTGGTGGATCCTCATAATCCCAACCTCGTGCTGGTAGCGGCCCTCGGGCGCGCCTACGGCCCTAATCCCGAGCGCGGCGTGTTCCGCACCACCGATGGCGGGCAAACCTGGCAGAAAGTTCTCTACAAGGACGAAAACACCGGGGCCATTGACCTGGCCCTCGATCCGGATCATGCGCAAACCGTTTTTGCCACATTGTGGCGCACGCGCCGCCCGCCCTGGAGCACCTACGCCCCCTTGGGCGGCCCCGGCAGCGGTCTGTACAAATCAACCGACGAGGGCGCTACCTGGAGGGAAATCTCCGGCCAC
This sequence comes from Terriglobales bacterium, assembly GCA_035496875.1. Classification (GTDB taxonomy): domain Bacteria; phylum Acidobacteriota; class Terriglobia; order Terriglobales; family Acidobacteriaceae; genus JAICWP01. The sequence continues at coordinate 40,053 of DATJEH010000292.1, forward strand.
GGCCTGCCGGCTGGCGACTTGGGCAGAATCGGCGTGTCGCTGGCCGCGGGGACCCACGGCCAGCGGGTTTATGCCATCGTAGATGCCCCGCAGAACGGCGGCCTCTACCGCTCCGACGATGCCGGCGCTAACTGGACGCTGGTGAGCACCGACCGCCGCATCCATCAGCGCGGCTGGTATTTCGGCACGGTCACCGCCGACCCGCTGGATCCCAACACGGTTTACATCCCCAATGTGTCTCTGTACCGTTCCACCGACGGCGGCAAAACGTTCGTCTCCATTAAAGGAGCGCCGGGAGGCGACGATTACCACCTCCTGTGGGTTGATCCCACCAACTCGCGGCGCATGATCGTGGCCAGCGATCAGGGCACTACCATCAGCGTGGACGATGGCAACACCTGGAGCAGCTGGTACAACCAGCCCACGGCACAGTTCTACCATGTGGCGACTGACAACCAGTTTCCCTACAAGGTATACGGAGCGCAGCAGGATAGCGGCACGGTGGGCACGCTCAGCCGCAGCGATTATGGCCAGATCACCTTCCGCGACTGGCGCCCGGTAGGAGGCGACGAGGGCGGCTACATCGTGCCCGATCCCAGCGACCCCAATATCGTCTACGCCGGGGGCACATTAGGCGAACTCCATCGCTTCAATTGGAAAACCGGTGAGTCGCAGGACATTTCGCCCTGGCCCAGCCTGGCGTTCGGCACCGACATCGCCGGCCGCAAGTACCGCTTCACCTGGACTTCGCCGCTGGTGTTTTCGCCACAAGACCCGCACACGCTCTATATGGGCGCGCAGATGCTGCTTGAGACCGGCGACCGGGGCATGAGCTGGCAGGCAATCAGCCCGGACCTGACGGGTGCGGAGCCGAGCGCTGCAAACTCAACCGAGCCCTTGGCGGTGAGCAACGCCAGGCAGCGCGGATACGGCGTCATCTACACCATTGCGCCTTCGCCGCTTACCGCCGGGATGATCTGGGTGGGCACCGATACCGGCCTGATCCAGTTAACTCGCGATGGAGGCAAGACGTGGGAGAACGCCACCCCCAAGGGGCTGGCGCCCTGGAGCAAGATCAGCTTGCTGGAGGCTTCGCGCTTCGACGCAGGGACCGCCTACGCCGCCGTTGACCGGCACCGGTTGGACGATTTTCGGCCCTATATCTATCGCACCCACGACTATGGCAAGACCTGGACCAAAATTGCCGACGGCATTCCCGACACGGCATACGTCCATGCCGTGCGGGAAGATCCCGAGCGCAAAGGCCTGCTTTATACCGGAACTGAAACCGGAGCCTACGTTTCCTTTGACGACGGGGGACAATGGCAGCCCCTGCAACTGAACCTGCCGATCGCACCCATTCACGACCTGGTGGTGCACGGCAACGACTTGGTGGTGGCAACGCATGGCCGCTCCTTCTGGATTCTGGATGACCTCACGCCACTGCGGCAGTTGGACGCGGCGCTGGCCAATTCTGATGCGCACCTGTTCCGCCCCGCGGCGGCGTTGCGGGTGCGCGCCAACCAGAACCGCGACACTCCCCTGCCCCCGGAAACTCCGGCGGGAAAAAATCCGCCCGATGGCGCCATCCTTGACTACTACCTCAAGACAACGGCCTCAACCCCCGTGGTGCTCGAAATTGCCGATGCCAAGGGCCAGGTAATACGCCATTTCTCCAGCAGCGACGTGCCGCTGCCGGTGGATTTTTCCCAGCTCGCGTTTCCCTCCTATTGGGTCGAGGCGCCGCGCATCCTGGGCAAGAGCGCGGGTGAGAATAGGTTCATCTGGGATTTGCGCTATCCCACGCCGCCGTGGCTGTTCCACGAGTACAGCATGGCCGCAGTTGTGGGGGAAACTCCCGTGGCGCCGCAGGGCCCGCGAATTTTGCCTGGAGAATACGAGGTCCGGCTCACGGTGGAGGGCAAGACTTATCGTCAGCCCCTGGAGGTTAAGGTGGATCCGCGAGTCTCAACTTCTGGGGCCGACCTGCAACGGCAGCTCCAGCTTGAACTGCGGATCACCGATGCCGTGGCCAAAGACATGGGCGCATACAACGACATCTCGGCGATTCGTAAGCAGCTCAATGCCCTGCAGAAGGAAACAGCTGCCAAGCGCCGTTCTGCCAAAGTTGCCTCGGCCGCGGCGGCGCTGGATGGCAAGCTCGCCAGGCTAGCCGGCGCAAGCCCTATTGGCGGCGGAGCGGCCACTCTGGCTACCATCAACGGAACGCTAGCCGCGCTGCTGAACGCGGTGGAAAGCGCGGACGCCGCTCCTACCGCGCAGTCTTACGCGGTCTTCGACGAAACCGAGCGCTCGCTGCAGACTCTACTGACCTCCTGGGAAAATGTCAGGCAACAAGACCTGGCAGAGCTGAATCGTCTGGCCCGGCGGAGCGGGATGCGTGAAGTTAATGTTCCAGCCGCAAAGTAATCGTCAGCGGCTGAAGCTGGCGCTATCGCGCTTCTGGCGGGCCACTGTTTCCAGATAATCTTCGGCGCTTTCTGAGCCATCCTGCGCAGTACCCAGGCGGGCGCGCAGGCGGGCAGCAATCTGCTCGGCGCTCTGCCGGCGCACCTCCAGGCTAAGGTCGTAGCGGCGCTGCAGGAAGCGCTCAATCAATTCCAGTTCGTCCGCGGAAATCTGCAGCGCCGGGGATGTTGGCGCGGAAGCTCCAGTTCCGGCGACGAAATCCGGCTGCACTTCCTGCATGGCTTTTTCGTGCACCACGACAGTGCCGGCAACGATATCGCCCAGGCGCTGGTTCCGCGCAGTAAGAAAAACCGAGATGATGCCCACCACATAGAGCCCGGGCATCTGGTCCACCAAGCGCAGCAGGTTGCGCGCCACCGCCTCGTATACCGTGATGGGGCGGCCGGAGTCGCCGATCACCCGAATGCGCACCAGGCGCTTGCCCGGGGTTTGCCCATTCCAGAAAATTTCGAACAGCGCGTAATACCCGGAGTACAGAAGAAACAGCACCAGAAAGAAAATGGCGGCTGCCCAGGTCCAGGCTCGGGGGGTAAAGCGCGCCACCGTGGGGACGAGCAACTCGCCGACAAAAATGACCAGCAGGAAGGCGAGCGTCTGGATCAGCATGTCCAGAGCGATAGCCAGAAAGCGGCTGCCAATCCCCGCCAGAGGAAATTCCAGCGGGATCTGTTCCGGGGTTTCGATGGTAAGCTTGTCCGGCGAGTACACCCGTGATCTCCACGCACTGGCTTGAGAAACGGCAGCCCTACTGGCGGCGGCTGGAAGCGCTGGTGGAACAGTCGGGCCGGCGCGGCGTGGGCCGGCTCAGCCGTTCCGAATTGCAGGAACTGGGCCTGCTCTACCGCCAGATCGCTTCCGACCTTTCTACCGTACGCGAAGATCCCGCCAGCCGGCAGATATCGGACTACTTGAACCAACTGCTGGGCCGCGCCCACAACCTGATCTATATGGGGCGCAAGACCAATGCCGCGGGCATTGTACAATTCTTCCGCGTCACTTACCCGCGTCTATTTCGCGAAAATCTGGCTTACCCCCTCACCGCGTTCCTGATTTTTCTGGCGGCGGCCATTGTGGGCACGGCGCTGTGCTTCTCCGATCCCGGCTTTGAGCGCTATTTCCTGGGCGGCCGGATGATTGACACCATCGAGCAGCACCGCATGTGGACGCAATCGGTAGTGTCTATCAAGCCGCTGGCCTCCAGCTTCATCCTGACCAACAATATTTCGGTAGCCTGCGCCACCTTCGCCATGGGGATTCTGGCCGGCCTGGGCACGGTTTACATGCTCTTTTTTAATGGCCTGCTTATAGGGGTGATCGGCACCGCCTGCTGGCAGGCAGGCATGAGCCGCCAGTTATGGAGCTTTGTGGCGCCGCATGGCGTGCTGGAATTACCGGCCATCTTTATCGCCGGCGGGGCCGGGCTGCTGCTGGCGCGTGGCCTGCTCTTTCCCGGAACCATGCCCCGGCGGGACTCTGTGGTCGAGGCCGGTGGCCGGGCGGTTCGCCTGGTGTTGGGTGTGATTCCCATGCTGGTGGTCGCGGGCTTCATCGAGGGCTATCTCTCGCCCTCCAACTTTCCGGTTCCCCTGAAGTTCGCCCTGGGAGCTGCGTTGGGCTTGGCGCTGGTGATGTACCTCGCCTCTGGTGGCGAAAACGCCGAAAATCACGCAGCCGGGGAACGCGAGACCTGACGAGTTATGTCTCTACTGATATGCGAAATGATGGAAGCGGAGATGCCGTTCAGTAAGGAGGCTCCAGGCAAGGTCTTGAATTCTAGAGCAATCCGCGATCTTTGATTTCCAGGTATTGATTCACCAGGGCGGTGGAAACCTGGTCCGGCGGCA
>DATJEH010000293.1:0-35907 GCA_035496875.1 Terriglobales bacterium
CGCGAAGGCGAAATACCGCTGCTGGGATATTCCGGTCCGTTTCCTTTATAGAACTCCGTGTGGATGGCGTCGGAAAAATAGTAGAGTTTCTTCGGCTGCCAGGGACGGAGGCCCTCGCCGTAATTGCTGATGTTGAAGTGGTCGCGCGGCGCCGCCACCTGCTCGGGAAAGATGAGCGGGTTGCCGGCCAGGTCGAAGGCCTCGGTAGCCAGCACCCCGGCGGCCTGGTGGTCGCCGTGGTCTTCGCCATCGTCGTAATTGGGAAGCCAGGTGAGAATTACTTCCGGCCGGGTCAGCCGCACCAGGCGCACTACCTCCTCCAGCGAAGCTCCGTGCCCCCAGGTCTCCAGGGAGTGGAGCACATCTTCGCTGGGCGTATCCGGGCCGTGCAGAAACCAGGCGTTGGTGATGCCGTAAGTAGCCAGGGAGTGGCGTGCTTCCATCTCGCGCTCGTCGGCCAGGGCCTTGGACTGCTCGTAGCCCACGGCGTTTCCACCGGAGTTGCCGCGCGTGCCATAAACCACGGCCACGCGCTTGTGGTTCTGCTCTACTTCCTTCGCAAGGTAGGAAGTGACCTCTGTGTCGTCATCGGGATGGCCGACAATGACCAGAATGTCCACTTTATAGCGCGGGTCCGAGGCCAGATTGGCGGGAGCCGGCGGGGTCTGAGCCGCGACAGCGATGGTGAGCAGCAATATGGCAAGAATGCAGGCGGATGCACGTATCTTCATAAGTTCAGGTAGGCCCTCTGGAGCGGGAAGGATCGAGGTGAGATGAATTTGTAATTTCGCAATTTGTAATTGGCAATTGTAGAGACGTAACAAGTTACGTCTACCGGTACTCGATATAGCGTGAACTGAACAGATGATGGAGAGAGCCGCGGAATTGCGCGGCCCTCTCCTCGAATCCCCACTAGAAGCGGAAGTGCAGGCCGAACTGCATCTGGCGCATATCGGTCTGAGTGGAAGTGATCTGCCCGGCCCCGACCGCGTCTACATAATTGGCGGGTTGGCCCAGGTTCACGTGGTTGATGGCGTTAAAGTTTTCCCAGGAGAACTCCAGCGTCTTGCCCTCCGCGATGGTGAAGGTCTTGCCCAGGGAAAGGTTGAGCAAAGCCTCGCGCGGCCCGCGCATGGAGTTATGGCGCACGTCGCCATTGCGTCCAATGCTTTGGGGCGCGACGAAGGCCGCGGGGTTGAACCATTCGTTCGCACTCGGGTTGGACACATTGGGATCGCCGATGGCGTCGGGACGGAAGCTGTTGAAGTCGGCGAACACAAGGGGTGCATCGCTTACCAGTGGGGTGAAGGGCAGGCCGGAGTAGAAGGTACTGATGCCGCTGAACACCCAGCCGCCCAGCAGCATGTCCATGGCCTTGCTCGAACTGCTACCCCAATGCCGGCCGTGGCCAAAGGGCAGTTGCCAGACGTGTGCGATGCTCAAGGCGTGGGTGCGGTCGAAATTCGCCGGCCCGTGATCCTGCGACCAGTTCAGATTGTTCGAGAACGGACCGTATTCCGTATTTGCCATAGCCTTGGAATAGGTGTAGGTCACCAGGAAATCCAAGCCGTTGGTCATGCGTTTCTGCAGCTTGGCTTGCAGCGAGTTATAGCTGGAGGTGTCACAGTTGCAGGTCTGGTATAGGCCCTGGGTCAGGCCGAACTTGGCAAAGCGCCGGCGCGCGTCGAGGTTGGAGCAGCCGTTTGGATCGTTGGGATTGGGGTCGTTGAGCAGGCAGTTCGGGCTGGGCGGCGCCGCCTGATTGGCGTTGGGATTGACATAGATATGACGGCCCAGATTGCCCACGTAGCCCACTTCCGCCGTCAGCGTGGGAGTGATTTCATGCTGAATAGTCAGGTTGAGAGTTTCCGCCAGCGGGATGCGGTAGGAACTGGGCGGATCGAAGAAATAATACACGCCCAGGTCGTTAGGCAATGGAAACCGCCCAGTGGTGGTGTTGATGGCCGGATTGGCGGGAGCTGGAGGTCCATTCACCAGGTTAAACACGGGCGCGTAATTGTTGGGAGGGTTCACCGACTGCGGCATCGTAATGGGCGGGTCGTATTCGGGCGATTGACCAAACACCGCCCCCAAGCCACTGGGGGTATAGCTGCGCCCATAGCCGGCACGGATAACCGTCTTTTCCCGGATCTGGTACGCAATTCCGATACGGGGCGCGAAACCCAGGTTATAGGCCTGAACGCCCATGTTGGCGGGCGTGCTGCCGATTCCCGCCGCCAGCCCTTCGCCGGTATTAGGATCGAAGCTGCCGGCGCCCCCCGGCTTGGCCGCGTACTGCGGCAGGTAATTCTCGTAGCGCATCCCGTAGTTGATGGTCAACTTCCGCGTCGCTCGCCAGGCATCCTGCACATAAAAGAAAAGGCGAGTCTGCCGCAGAGCCGGGTAAAAGCCGATGCCGGTAAAGTAGCGGTTGAAGGTGGCAGGATCCGCCAGCAGGAAAGATGCCAGGCCCTCACCGGTGGTAACTGAGCCGCCGGTCAACTGATCCACGGTGGCACTGCCGGTGGTCGCATCGTTGAAATTCATTTCACCGGAACGATGTTCGTCACTTGGAATCCGTTGCTGCTGATCGCGACGGATATCCATGCCCCAGCCGATGGTGTGATTGCCGTGAATCTTAGTCCAGTTGTTCACCCACTGAAACTGGTTTTCGGTTTCCTTGAGCGGGCAGTTGCACTGGTTAATGTTCAGGGCGTAGCCAAAATTAAAACCGCCATCGCCATTGACATAGAATGCGGGCATGCCGCTGGTTTCGGGTGTCCCCAGGTTAAGGCCGGGGAAACCAGCATCCAGCGCAGGAGTGGTGCCCACGCCGTTGGGCTGCACCCGGATCCGGTAGCGGAAGGCGCCAAAGCGGAAATCGGTGATTAGCGTGTTGCTAAGCGTATAGGTGGCGCCCAGGGCCAGGCTCTGGTTGCGGTCCACAGATTGCCCGGCGAAGAAAAGTCCGTTGAGGCCGGGCCCTCCCGCTTCCCCGCCGTAGGCTCCCGGAGCCTGCATGTCGAAATCGGCGAGGGTATAGCGGCCAAAGAAATGCAATTTATCCGAGAAGTTGTAGTCCACGCGCCCGTCAACCTGGTCGCTGTTAAATACCTCGCCACCGCTGCCGATGTAGTTGTTGAAAACTTGTCCCGGCGCGGTGTTGGGCTCGGGCAACAGTTTCATGATGTTAGCCACTGGGCCGGCCACGGGGATCACATTCGCTTGTCCCCCGCTCGTAATCGCCGAACGTGCTGACCCATCCGAGGCTCCGGTATTGGGGTCGAAGATCATGCCCGCCCGTGCCGCAATGCTTCCGCCCTCGGTGGTCGGCACCATGAAGGGACTGGCACAGGGTCCCGCCGAGGTGCTGCCATCGGAGCAGATGTAGTTCCCCAGTAGGGAACGCAGGTCGCCAGCGCGCTCGGCATCAGTCGGCACGGTGGTGACCGTGGAAGCGGTACGACGGCGGCGCGTGCCCTGGTAGTCGGCAAAGAAGAAGAGCTTATCCTTCTTGATGGGCCCGCCGAAGGAGCCGCCAAACTGGTTCCACCGCAGGGGCAGGGTCAAACCGGAAAAGCGGTCAGAGGCGTTGAAGAAGTCGTTGCGCAGGAATTCAAAGCCACTGCCATGGAACTGGTTCGTGCCCGACTTGGTGGTGGCCTGCAGCAGGGCCCCGGCTACAGAGCCAAACTGCGCATCGTAGTTGCCAGTCGTTACTTTGAACTCCTGCAAGGAATCAATGTTGGGATTGATGACCGCAATGCCGAGCAGCGGGCTGCTGTTTTCCGTGCCGTCCAGCAGAAAGCCATTGTGAGTGAAAGGCTGGCCGTTGACGTCAATCTGAATGCCTCCCTGAGGGTTTTCCATGGCGGCGTGCTGCCAGTCATTGGCCTGGGCGCCGGGCGTGGCAAACATCACTTCCGTCAAATTGCGGTTCAGGATGGGCAGGCTGCTTAGTTCCTGGGTACTGAGGGTGGTGCTGACATCGGCGCGGTCCACCTTAAGCAGCGGCGTTTCCGCCGTGACCGTCACCGTGCTGCTGGTGGACTGCACGGACAGGGTGGCAGTTACCCGCGTGCTGGCATCCACCTGCACGTCGGCGGCAGCCTCGAAGGCGGCAAAGCCCTGGGCCGCTACTTTGACGTTGTAGTGGCCAGCCAGCAGATGAGTCTGCTCAAAGTTGCCGGCGGTATTGCTGGTGGTTCGGTAGGAGACCCCGCGGTCCGTGTCGGTGACGGTGACTATGGCGTTGGGGACGGCCGCTCCGCTGGGATCAGTCACGGTGCCGTTGATGCTGCCATAAACCGCCTGCCCCAGAGCAAAGCTGGAGAGCCAGAGAACAAATCCTGTTATCGTCAATACACTCAAAGCGCGTAAGCGCATACCTGCCTCCACCCGGAAATAATTAAGGTCGCGAAAAGACACATCTGTCCCGCATCGAGCAACGGAAAATGGGCGAATTGTCACAAAGTGGGGGAGGGGGAGTCAAGCTTTTTCTAAAACGTTTCAAACGGGGATTCCACTGGTAACTCGCTGCTGCTCAATTTCATAGCAGAACAGGCAAAAGCCGTGCTTTTCCTGTATGCGGGAAACTTTCAGAGCAGACGGTTCGGTGCTGCAGGCCGCCGTTCTGGCAGGGGCGGTCGCCCTCGAACGGTGTGGGCGCGGCGTTGGCCCACGTCTCCAAGCCAGCTAGCGGCGAACAGCTTGCTATTTTGCTGCAAGGGCTTGCACTTCCCTGCTGCGGTTCTTGAGCAAGGCTATCGCAAGTAGTTGACGGAGTGCATTTTATACGAGTACCGACCCTAGACTTTGGGCTACCGAATTGCCCCGTGCTGGCATGCGGAGCAGGCCGTTGTCGGCCGGACTCCAGGCAGGTTGCGCCCAAGATGACTCGAATTGCGTGCTTAGTTTTATTCTTGCTGCCAGCCGCGTCTGTGGCAGCGGTCGGCCCCAATCCCCTTTTCTCCAGCCCATCCGCCTTCCATGAGAACAGCTCTACCCAGCTGAGCAGCGGCCACATCGATCTTCTGAAATTTCAGCCGCTGGAAGAGGCCGACGTGGATATGGAATGCGAGTACACGGAACCGCCGCAGGCACTGGCCACACCTCACGCTTGGGTGGCCGCCATTCCGGACAACACCAAAATAGTAGTGAATTTCATCATCGGCACCGATGGCCAGGTGTACAGCCCGTTTGTTCTGGACGGAGCCGCCAGCAATTCGCTTTACCGCAAGCTGGTGAACGAAGTGCGCCGCTGGCATTATCGTCCGGCTCTGTGCAACGGCGTGCCCACCGATGCGGAAGTAAGGGTTCAGCTTTCCAGCCGCTAATTGCGGCCAAGCCGAGACGTAAACGAGTTACCTCTCTACCAATCCAAGAGCGGGGGTGCACCGCGGGCAAGCACAGCGGTGTGATTAAATACCGCGCATGGAGCGGATTCGCAGCGGGGACGCCGAAATCGTTTACCAAGTCATGGGTACGGGGGCGCCGGTGGTGCTCTTGCATCCTTTTCCCGCCCACCATGGGTTCTGGGCTCCCGTGGTGGAGCGGCTGGCCACGCGCTACCGCGTGATTCTGCCTGACCTGCGCGGGCATGGTGATTCGGAGGTGGGAAAGGGCCCGGCCACCATGGAGAAACACGTCGCCGACCTGCTGCGGGTATGCGACGCAGCCGAGACGGGGCGGGCAATTTTTGCCGGAGTTTCCATCGGCGGATACATTCTGTTCGAGTTCTGGCGGCGTTACCGGCCGCGGGTGCAGGCCCTGATTCTCAGCGACACGCGCGCACAGGCAGACACCGCAGAAGGACGCGCCAATCGCCTGAAGGCGGCAGAGGACGTGCTGCAGCGCGGCCCCGAGCCTTTCATTGACTCCATGCTTCCCAAGCTGCTGGGCGAAAGCACGCATCAGGGCCGGCCCGACCTGGTGCAGACGGCCAAGCGCATGATGATGAAAATGTCGGCGGAAGATATCGCGCAGGTTCAGAGGGGTATGGCGGCACGCCCGGACTCTGTAGAGACGCTAAACACCATCGACGTGCCCACGCTGCTGCTGGTGGGCAGTGAAGACACGCTCACGCCTGTAGCCGACGCCGAACTCATGCGCCAGAACATCCCGGGCAGCCAGTTGCGGGTAGTCGCGCGCGGCGGCCATTATGCGGCTTTTGAACAGAGCGAAGCTACCCTGCCTCTGCTGCGGCAATTTCTGGATGGTCTGCCGGCACACTAAAACTTTTGGTGATAGTGCCACCAGCAATACGAACCCACGAGATGATGCGAGCCAACTCTGTCCACCAGTAGAGGGTTGCTGGTGAGGTCTTCCTTTATTCCTGCTTTAGCTTTGCTACAATTCCCGCCATGGTGGATATATTTCTGGTACCGGAAGCGACCACGGTTACAGCCAAGGGAGATGGTCCGGCGGTGGACATCAGCGGGGCCACGCATCGCGTTTTTCTGCTGCACTTGAACATCACCCGCATTCTGGAGCAGCAGGCGCTGGACGTGAGCGTGTTTGGTTCGCCGGACGGCAGCAGCTGGGGACAGAAAGCGCTGACCGGCTTCCCGCAGAAGTTTTACCGCGGAGAGCACCCGCTGCTGCTGGACTTGCGCCAGCAACCTGAGGTCAGGTTTTTGCGCGCCCATTGGGAAGTGAACCGCTGGGGGCGGGGTCCGGAGACAGCCATGTTCCAGTTTCAGCTGAGACTTCGCGAAGTTCCGCCCGAGATGCTGCAGCAAGCCACCTCCGGCGCCTATTCCCGCGCCTAGCGGGCAATCGCAGCGGCAGCCAAGGGCCGAACCTTTTCCAGCAAAGAACGCGCTTCCGCCGCATAAGGCCCGTTGGGCGCATGGCTTAGATATTGCTGGAACTCGCTCAGCGCCCCGCCATAGGTATGAAGTCCCAGGTAGGCATAGCCTTTCAGCAAGTGAAGCTCAGGATGGCTGGCGGCGTCGCCGAGCAACAATGCCTTGTTTACCTGCTGCAGCGCCTGTTGGAATTTTCGCAATTGCAGCAGGGCTTTGCTGGACTCGAAATATCCCTGCCAAGTATTGGGCGCGAGTACTTCCGCCTGCTGCAGAGGACGCAAAGCCTCTTGGAATTTTTTCTGGCAATTGAGGACGGCGCCCATTACCAGATAACCGGGGCCGTAGTTCGGGTCGGCATGGATGGCGCGGCTGCCGTCGGCAGCCGCCTGTTCAAACTGTTGCTGCTGGAGTTCCAGAACCCCGCGCAAAGCAAAAGCCTGGGCATAAAGGGGATAGGCCTGCAGCGCTTTGGCAACGTATTTGGAGGCGTCGTCCAGTTTGTTCTTGTCCACCGCCTGGCGAGCTTTGGCGAGAAGGGAAACGGCTTTATCCGGCACTCGCAACTGCTGCACAGAGACCAAGGGCGCATTGGGATCTCCACCTTGGGCAGTCTCGGCATTGGGCATACGCATGGTCACCGAGGTTTCTCCGTCGGTTACCTGTACCCGCTCGTTGGCCTGCGACACTCCTGACTCCGCCTTCAGTTCATATTCTCCGGCTGGCAGGTTGCTTAGGGTGAAACTGCCATCCGAAGAGGTGTACTGCGCAGCCAGAGGCTGCCCTTGAACGAGAGAGTCAATCTCCACACGGGCGTTAGGGACGGGTCTATTGTCCAAAGTGCGGACGCTACCCGTGATGACGCCGCTAAGTCCAGCTTTGGTTTGCAGACCCGGAAATGGTGAGGTGCCAGGAAAGCCTGGCTGTTGCAGGCCTCCCATTTGAGCCCAGCCTGGAACGAGGGCAAAGGCAACGATGAAACACGCCAGGAAAAGCTTATCCCGCAAGACAGACATGCAAACCTCTCGTGCGAAGCGGCGAGATTTCGAGGCATTCCAGACTTAGGCAGGGGGACCCGAAGACCTTGGAACAACCACCGTCAGGCGCAGCGGCTTGCGCGTGCGCTATTGACTCAGATGGCGGGGGCAAGCGACAGTTGTCTAAGCGCGAGCACAGCTGCTCAAAAAATTTTCGTAGCGGAGAGCAACTCGCGGCCGGGACTCTCTTGCCAAATTCCATCACATCGTGGCCCGCGGTCACCATACAGCCAGCCAGGAATCTGAGCGGCAGCTTGCGTCTGCCGGGGGACAAATCAATTTCTCATCGCTATGCCATGCTGGGAGCGCTGGCCGAAGGCGTCACCGAGCTGGAGAATTTTTCCAGCGGCGCCGATTGTGCCAGCACCTTGTCCTGCGTGCGGGCGCTGGGATGCGCGGTCGAGCGCCAGGGCGGGAAGGTGAGCGTGCAGGGGCGAGGTGGGGCGCTGGGCGAACCGGAGCGACCGCTGGATTGCGGCAATTCTGGTTCCAGCATGCGCATGCTGGCCGGCATCCTGGCCGGGCAGAATTTTGCCAGCGTGCTGACCGGCGATGAATCGCTCTCCCGCCGGCCCATGCAGCGGGTGGTGACTCCTTTGCAGAAAATGGGGGCCACTATCACCGGTGCCGAGGGCTGCCGGCCACCGCTGCACATTCAGGGAGCGCGGCTGCGCGCCATTGAATACCACATGCCTGTAGCCAGCGCGCAGGTGAAATCGGCGTTGTTGTTTGCCGGCCTGCTTGCGGAAGGCGAAACCGCAGTGCAGGAACCGGTGCGCACGCGCGATCACGGAGAGCTGGCCCTGCGCGCTTTTGGAGCGCAGGTGAACCGCGGGGCCAACCGGTGCTCCATTATCGGCGGGCAGAAGCTGCGAGCCATCCACGCCACCCTCCCCGGCGATATTTCCAGCGCGGCATTTTTCCTTTGTGCGGCAGCAATTGTTCCCGATTCCAATCTGCTGGTGGATGATGTTCTGCTGAATCCCACACGGGCCGCCATTCTCGACCTGCTGATGGCTATGGGAATGCGGATCGCGGTGCTGAACCTCGAGGAGAATCACGGCGAACTGGTGGGCACGGTGCAGGCACGGCACGGAGCAGGGTTGGGCGGCGCCCGCATCGCCGGGGCGCAGGCCGCCGCACTCATCGACGAGTTGCCGGTGCTGGCCGCCATCGCTCCCTACACTCGTGATGGCATCGAGATTCGCGACGCACGCGAGTTGCGGGTAAAGGAGTCTGACCGCATTGCCGCCATGGCCGAGAACCTGCGTGCCCTGGGGGCGCGGGTGGAGGTTCGCGATGACGGTCTGCTCATCCCCGGGCAACAGCGCTTGCACGGCGCGGAAGTAGAGTCGTTCGGCGACCACCGCATCGCCATGGCCAGCGCAGTGGCGGCGCTGGGCGCCGGAGGCGAGGTTCATATTCGCAACGCCGGTGTAGTAGACATCTCCTATCCCGGATTTTTTGACACCCTGCAAGCGCTGCTGCAGAGATGAAGGCGGCAATTTGGCAAACCGGGCTCCTCCGCCCGCATCCTCTAAGACGGAGGACACAGACTATGCTTTTCCTGCTGGGACTCGGACTGGGATACGTGATCGGTCTGCTCATTGCTCCCGCCAGCGGCCAGGAATTCCGCCGTGAATTGGCGGAGCGCGCCGATGAGTACGGGCGGGAGAAGGCGGGAGAAATCGGCCGGCGCACCGGTGAGGAAGCCTACCAGCGGCTAAAGAAGCAGCTGTAAGGCAGCCGTTCTCACCTCTTTTCGCATAGGAAATAAAGAAATACGCCGGGGCGGCGAAATTGCCCGGGTTGGCCTGCCTCAGCTCTTCACAGTGCGGGTTCTTGGTGCTGCCGATTTTCCGTGAGCTCGCCGTCGCGCATTCGCAGGCTGGTACCGGAAAGTTGGAGTGTGGATTCCGCGCTCGCAGCCGCTAAGGCTTTCGCGGCCGACCGACGGCGAGGAACCAGGTGCGCCAGGTCGGAATGGCGAAACTGGCTCAAGTCGCGCGCCACGTTGCGGGCGTAATGCAGAAAATTGACCATGCTGCTCTGGTACCAGCAGCAACGCGACATGCGGGGAGAAAAACCGCAGAAGAAGCGGAAGGTCTGCAGTGGCGGCGCGGGGGAAAGGGCAGCCGCCACCATGCGGTGATTGCCCTCGATAATGGTGAGCGCCTTGTCCTCATCAACTCCGATCAGGAGGATGCTGCCGCCCACGCCGCCCTTGGCCAACTCCCGCTGCAGGACGCCCAGCGCGGACAGAAACGGATCTGCGGTGGATTTTTCCAAACCGGCGGCAATTCGTTCTGCGAACAGCGGCAGGGAGAAGCCGCGCTGCGAGTAGCGGCGCCAGTCAGCCCGGGGGAAGACGCGCACCCGGCCGAGGGCGCGAGGGGAAATGGAAACCTCCCACCACTGGGTATCCGGCGGCAGCTCGCGCCACAGCCCGCCGCGCTTGCGAAACAAAAGGTTCCGGCGTCGCGCGTTCTCCCGCGCGTCCTCCAGGTTGGGGTTGAGGACAAGGGTGGCAAACTCTTTGCGTACTTCGTCGAAATCAGGATGGTAAAACTCATTCCTGAGGAATTCGGCGATGACTTCGTCTTCCGCCGCCGGCCGCCGCTTTCCGACCTCAGGCGGGGTGGTAGTGGAAAACCCGGCAGGCACTGTCATGGTCCGGCGCAGGCGCAGCCCGAAAGCCAGAAGGATCAGGGCTCCAGTGACCAGCAAAACCAGAAGCCTGCCCAAAGGCAGCAGCAGCTCCAACGAAATTAGAGAAGGAAAGTGCAGTCCCATCTAGGCGCCCCAGCACCGAAAGTCAGCTTGCAAGCAGTGCGCCACATTTGGCTTTGACTCCGGCCCGCAACTCGTCGTTGCCTTCGAAAGGTTTTTTCCTTTCGGGGGTCGGGGGTGTGCCGATTGTGAGCATCCGCGTACTCACACAGGGAGCATTGTGTCTCATCGATAGCGACGAATAGGGCCGCAAGAAACTTGAGCCGGACAGGCAGGGAGAAAGTTCATCAGCTACTTGGCTTTTCGCTTGCGCGAGGGCGTGGGGCTGCATTAACTTGGAACGTTTTCCGGATGAGGAGCCGGCCAACGATGTAGAAGTCATTCAAAGCAGGAGGTTGCGCAAGTGGCATTGTCAATCAAGCATTGGTTGCTGCGGCAACTAAATGCCAACGACTCGCTGGATGGAGTCGCCGTTACCGTGAAGCTTGCGGTGACCGAGTACGGACCCAAACCCGTAGCTCGGGAGCTGCGCAAGTTTGCCGATCTTCTGGAGCGGACGGGAGAAGTGCCGGGATGGAAATTCCCCGCGCCTCCACCACGGTTGAAGCGGTCGCGAAGCCAGCCAGCGGATGCTGTCCAACCCACGTCGTCATAGTTTTTTCCCATCTTCGCCCGCCGGACCGCGCCATCCGGTGGGAGTGGATTTCAGTCCCGGCAGTTCTCTGTCCCGTCCTGGGACCCAAGTTCCTTGAATTGACGATTGAAGCTCGTCAGCTGCAAAGCCATGCCCACGGTTTTCAAAGTCATCTTCAATCCGAATCCCGAGTGGTCAACAATGAGCGTTGTCTCTCAGGGCAAATGGTCGAGATAGCACGGCCCGCTCGTGGGCTGGGCTGGCGGCGTGGGCGGTGTCGCCCAGGGCTTGCCGGCAAAGTCGAAGAACTCGGACATGTCCATCTGCGCCGCGTCCCTGGCGGTCAGGCTGGGCAAGTTGAAACGGGTTTCGATGAATTTGAGCAGAGCTGTGTAATCGGCCACGGTATGGGAAACGTAGTGCTTCCTGGCGTAGGGCGAAATCACGATCAAAGGGACGCGGTAGCCAGTGAGGGTGAAATTGCAGGTGTAGCCGCCGGCGCCGTTGCCGGCAGCGCAAATGTCGGGAGTGGGCGCGGTGACCAGGTCGCTAGGCAGAATGCCGTCAGGACTCACCGCCGGCTGGGGTGGAACGTGATCATAGAATCCGCCACCCTCGTCGAAGGAGAGGAAGAACACCGAATCCTTCCACGAGGAACTGCCCATCAGGGCATTGATTAATGAGGCTGCGAAATGACTGCCGGTTTGTACGTTGGGGATGGCGTTGGCCGGTAAATCGTCATCGGCTGGATGTTCGTCCAACAACTCCTGCGAAGCGGGCTCGATAAACGCCACTTGGGGCAGGGTTCCCTTCTGCAGGTCGGTAAAGTATTGGGCAATGGGAACCAGGTTCTGGGGATACTGGTGGACAATAGTGCTGCCGAAAGTGAACTGGTTCATGTAGCTCTGCGCGAACAGGCAACTGGGAGTGGTGCATCCGCTGGAGTCGGGATGGACATAGATTTTCCAGGAGATGCCGTTGTTCTGTAAGAGCTGAAAGATAGTCTGGTCGGAGAGCTGCGGGGTGGTGGGAGTAAGCGGATAGACATGACCGTGGGAGGTGCCCGCGTACAGATACATGCGGTTGGGCTGAGTACGCGACATTACGGGAGAGAACCAACGGTCAGATGTTCCAAAATTCGAAGCCATGAAGTAGTAGTAGGGCAGCTCGCGGTCGTTGTAATAACCCATAACCCGAATGCCCTTGCTGTCAATATAGGGCAGGCCGGTGGTGGGACTCTTTTCGCTGGCAGCGGTGCGGACATAACCATCCAGCAAGGGAGTGCTGGAGGTGGGGGCCTCGTGATTCCAGTCGGCATGGCTTTCATTCCACGACGGGCTGGGATTCTCCACGCAGGTGGTGGTCAGATGGTAGGCGCTGACCGAGGTGCCGGGCGTGGTGCCGGGGTTGGAAGCATCGGCAGGTTCGCCGTCGAAAGGTTCGGAGGAATAGCCGTTGGCGGACCAATAGTCGGGCAGGTGACCGAAATAGTGGTCGAAAGAGCGATTCTCCTGGAGCAGGATGACAATGTGGTTGATGAGGCTGATATCACCCTTGCGAAAAGTCGCGGTCACGGTCTGGTCGCTGTTCAGAGTGATGGCGCAGGTGGAGGCGCTGCCGCTGCAGGCGCCGCTCCAACTGTCGAGGCCGGAACCGCCGCCCGGAGTGGAGGTGAGTGTAATCTTCGTGCCCTGATTGAAAGTTGCCTTGCAAGTGGCAGGGCAATCGATGCCTTTGGGCTGGCTCGTCACAGTGCCTGAGCCGGGACCGGATACGGTGACGGTCAGGGTCTGCGGAGGCGTGGGCGGCGGCGTACCGCCGCTATTACCAGAACTTCCCTTCGCGGCTTGGCAATTCGTGAAGACAGCAAGCAGCAGGAAGAGAAAACAGGTATAGCCGAGTTTGCGCATGGATCTCCTACCCTGGCCAGAACAGGTGAGATGACCGGCCCGGAGCTGCTGGTTGGCCCGAAAAAAGAGGAAAAATCACGGGATTTCAAATGGGATTCGTCTGCAAGATTGCTGCTGCGCGCCGGCAACTACTCTGCTAGACTGCGCCCAAAAGCATGCCAAAATTCTGTTTTCTGGTTTGCCTTCTGCTGGCGGCAGCAGCCTGCTCCGCCCAGCAGATACCGCGGGCGCCGGAGCCTTCGAATAATTTCGTCGCGCCGGTCCCTGAGGCGGAGCACCAGTTTTTCGATAAGACCAGTTTCGCCCTGCTGGGCTGGAATGCGGCGGCCGAAACGTATGACGCCGTGACCACCCGGCATGCGCTTGACGGCCATCCCATCCATGAACTCAATCCTTTTGGCGCCTTGTTCGTGAACCACGGCTGGGCCGGGCAGGCGGTGTTCAGCTACGGCTTTGGCGTGGGCGGACCACTGCTCACCAGTTATCTTCTGCACCACACCGGGCACCACAAACTGGAGCGCTGGGTGACCGCGATCAATGCGCTGGGTTCCACCACCGCCGGCAGCTGGAACCTGAAACACTAGGCTCGGCTTAGGCGCCTGCCGTCTCTCCTTAAGTCATGCCGCCATGGATCGGTGCCGGGGCACGGACTGGATGAAGCGCGCCAGGTCCAGCCAGAGCATCTGGCCGCTATGCGAGTCGGCGCAGAGGCGCTCGATAGTTCGCACCAGTTCCACTTCCGAATCGCGCGGTATCGAGCTGCGGCGCAGTCCCTGGCCGGAAAACAGCATCACCCTGCAGGCCGGCAGCGCCTGCCGCAGGCGCAAGGCATCTTCCATCTCCGATATGCCGCTGACCGACAAATCGCTCACGATCAGTGCCGGCTCGCTGCGGCGGGCATGCTCGACCAGCGACACGCGTTCCGCCGTTTCGATATGCAATCCGTGGCGCCGGAGAATTCTCGCCATCTCGCCGGCCATGCGGCTGCCCCGGACCACGAGGATTCTTGCTCCCGGCCTGCGCTGGAGGCCGAAGCAGCGGCACAGCGCTTCCCCTATCCGGTCTAAACTCCGGCTTGCTGCTCCTTTGAACTGCACCCTTAACCTCACTCCCGGCCAGGCCACCGTTGCTTGCATGCTGCTCAGGGCTCTCAGCCTGCCGCCTTGCCTGAAAATTGTCCTAATGAAACCGATGATCTGAAGTCGGCGGCAGGATGCCTGCGCGGGCGCAGAGAAAGAAAGACCAGATTAAATATCGTGACCCGACCTAATTGGAAGCTTCCCCCGTTGCCCCGCTCTTGCCGTGGCGCTGGGGCGGGCACGCTCGGCCTCCGGCTTATGGCATGATGGATATAACACCGCATCAGGCGGTTGGCGAAAGCGCGAAGCTTTGCTCGCCCCTCCGCCTCGAGCTGACCCCAATGAACGCCGGCCTGCAGCAACTCGTTTCTGCCCGTCGCGGCTATGCCTACCCTCCCGGCCCGGAGCACGGCCTGCTGTGGTTTGCCCTGCACCGCTTTCGGCGCGCGGATCCCATCGCCATCTTCCAGCAACTGGCGCGGGAATACGGCGACGTGGTGCACCAGAAGCTGGGCAAGCAGCACATCATCTTTATCAACGATCCCGGGCTGATGGCCGAGGTTCTGATCAACCAGAACGATAATTTCGAAAAGGAGCGCACCGTGCGGCGCTCCGAATTGCTGCTGGGCAAAGGCATGATTACCGCCGAAGGAGCGGCCCACCGCCGCCAGCGCCAGGCGGCAGCGCCGGCTTTCCACCGGCAACGCATTCGCGCCTACGCCCAGGCCATGGTGGAGAACGCGCGGCGCACTCGCGAGTGCTGGCAACCGGGCACATTGGTGGACGTATCGCTGGCCATGATGGAAATGGGGCTGGCCATCGTGGCCCAGACCCTGTTCGGCACCGCTCTGGGCGAAGAAGCGCCCCAATTGGCCGCCGCCATCAACACCATCATGGGCATGTACAACTACATGATCGTGATGCCGGCGGCGGAAACACTGGTCCATCTGCCGCTGCCCAAGGTCGGCACCTTCAAACGGGCCCGCGCCCGCCTGGACGCCACCGTTTACCGCATCATCGAGCAGCATCGCGGGTCCAGCAATGGCGACGACCTGCTTTCCATGCTGCTGGCCGAATTTCCCGCTCCCCAGGAGAAGGCTTACCTGCGCGACCAGGTCATCACCATTTTTCTGGCAGGTTATGAAACCATCGCTAACGCGCTGAGCTGGACCTGGTACCTTTTGGCGCAGAATCCGCAGGCGGAAGAGAAATTCCACGCTGAAATTGATGAAGCCCTGGCCGGACGCTTGCCCACCATGGATGATCTGCCGCGCCTGCCCTACACGGAGATGGTGCTTGCGGAATCCATGCGCCTCTATCCTCCCGCCTGGGCGATGGGAAGGCGCGCGCTGCGCGATTTCGCGCTCGGATCCTACTGGCTGCCCGCCCGCACTACCGTGCTCATGAGCCAGTACGTGACGCATCGCGATCCACGCTATTATCCCGACCCGCTACGCTTCGACCCCGGGCGCTTCACCTTGGAGGCCAAGGCGGCGCGCCCCAAGTTGGCTTATTTTCCGTTTGGCGCGGGAACGCGGCAGTGCATTGGCGAATCCTTTGCCTGGATGGAAGGCGTGCTGGCGCTGACCACCATTGGCCAGCAATGGAAGCTGCGGCTGGAGCCCGGTCAGAAGGTGGAACCGCAGCCCCTCATCACCCTGCGCCCCAGGAACGGCCTGCGCATGCGGGTGGAAAAGAGAAATTGAAATTGATGTTTTTCCAATGACGATTGCGGCACCCTCCGCGAAAGGGAAAGCAGGCGTTTGACACGGTCTGACATCGCAGTCACAATGCCTGCGACTTTGTAGTTCCGGCAAATCGGTTCCGGCTCGGCAAAGTAGAGCTGCGAGGACGCCCATGAACCAACTGGGCTGGCTGGTGCAGGACTTCCGCTATGCGCTGCGGGGATTCCGCAAAGAGCGTACCTTCGCCTTGCTAGCCATTTTCGCGCTCGCGCTCGGAATCGGCGCCACCACCGTTATCTACAGCGTAATTGACTCTGTCCTGCTACATCCCTTTCCCTATGCCAGCGCTGACCGGCTGGTCAATCTTTACGTGCGCGATGTAGACCGCCCTCCTGAGGACTACGGCCAGACCGACAACCGTACAGCCGAGTTCCTGGAACTCCTCAAACAGATGAATCTTTTCGAAGGCGTCATGGGCGATGCCGGCGCAGATGTCTTTTATACGGTGGGCGGCCGCACCAGGCTGGCCAACGGGCATTATGAGACGCCCAATACATTCGAGTTTCTTGGCGTCAAGCCCTTGCTGGGACGGCCCATCACGAGCGATGACGCCCGGCCGGGCGCGCCACCCGTATTTGCCATGAGCGCCCGGATGTGGCGGAAGGAATTCAACAGCGATCCAAAAATTCTGGGCGCCACCTTTACCCTGAACGGCGAGCGCAGGACGCTGGTGGCCGTCATGCCGCCACGCTTTTTGCTGGGCGATGCCGATATGTGGTTACCCTATAACGTCCGTGCCGGCGACGCGACCACGCAGCAAATGTGGTGGTGGACGCTGGGGCGGATGAAACCTGGCGTAACTCTGGCGCAAGTGGCCGCACAGTGGGAGATTGTCGCCCGCAGACTCGCAACGGTATATCCGCACGATTATCCCAAGCAGTTCACCACCTCGGCGCACACACTGTTGGACGAAGTAATACGCCAGTTTCGCAGCGTTATCTACATGCTGGCCGCTGCGGTGGCGATGCTGCTTCTGATCGCGTGCAGCAATGTTGCCAACCTGCTGCTGGCGCGAGCAACCGCCCGGCAAAAGGAAATTGCCATTCGCGCCTCGGTAGGCGCCAGCCGCGGCCGCATAGTCCGGCAGCTGCTGGTGGAGAGCTTTGCCCTGGCGCTGGCGGCCTGTGCCATAGGCTGCCTTTTTGCCTACGTTGGATTGGGGCTTGTCATCAAGGTTATTCCACCGGACACCATTCCCGCCGAGACGGCAGTTGTGATGAGCGGCGGCGCTTTAGGATTTGCGCTCCTGGTGGCTGCCGCCACCACCTTGCTCTGCGGACTGGCGCCCGCGCTGTACGCGGTTCGGGGAGACCTGCAAAGCCGCCTCAAGGACAGCAGCCGGGGAGCGGCAACCGAGTTACGGCGGGGGAAGCTCCGTTCTGCCCTGGTGGTGGGAGAGGTGGCACTTTCCATAATCCTGCTGGTAGGGGCCGGGCTGATGCTGCGCACGCTCCTCGCCATCGAACATGTCAATCTGGGAATGAACCCGCGCAACGTGCTGGTCGTTTCAACGCCGCTGCCCGAAGCTCGGTACAAAACACCGCAGCAAAGGAGCGTCTTCTTCCAGGAACTGCGGCGGCGGGTGAGCACGCTTCCCGGAGTCGTTTCTGTCACGCAGTCTCTGGGTCGGCCGCCTTTCGGAGGTCCGCGTAGCGACGTAACCATTCCTGGCAGGCCTCATTCAGCGCCGTGGAGAACCATGGTGGAGTTGTGCAGCGAAGGATACTTCCGCACGCTGCAGATTCCGCTTCTTCGCGGCAGGCTGCTCTCCGAGTCTGACGTCGCCACGGGCCGACGCGTGGCGGTGATCAACCAGTCCCTGGCGCGAGATTACTTCGGCAAGCAAGATCCTGTCGGACACAGCATAAAATTCAATGCTCTTGATGAACAGCCGGACCTGCCCCACAACGCATACTTTGAAATCATCGGGGTGGTGGGTGATGCCAAAAACCGCGGGCTGCAGGATTCCACCATGCCGCAGGCCTTTGTTCCCTACACCGCTATCAATTCCCTGAGCGGTGAGATTCTGGTGCGCACCGCGGTTGACCCACTCTCTATCCTGCCCAGCGTTGAAAACCAGATCTGGTCGGTGGATCCGAACGTCGCCACCAGCGATACCGGCTCGCTGGAAAGCATCCTGCAGCGGAACACGTACTCCAAGCCGGAGTTCGGCATGATTCTGCTGTCCATATTCGCCGGCCTCGGCCTGGTGCTGGTGGCAGTGGGAGTGTTCAGCGTGATGTCGTATTCCGTGTCGCTGCGCACCCATGAGATAGGAATCCGCATGGCCCTGGGCGCGGAACGTGGCGCAATTCTGCGGATGGTGCTGTTCCATGGCCTGGGATTGATTGCCGTTGGAGTTGCGGCGGGCGAGGCGGGAAGCGCGTTTCTGACCCGTTTTATTTCCGGCCAGCTTTGGGGCGTTTCAGCGCGCGATCCGATCACTTTTGCGCTGGTGGTTGCGGTACTTCTGGCGGTTGGAGTTGCGGCTTGCTTGGTCCCCGCGAAACGGGCGACCGGGGTAGACCCCTTGATCGCGCTCCGTTACGAGTAGCGCCGCGCGAGGGAAGGTGCCCCGCGCCACAAAGTAAAACTCAGTGGGGTCTGCTGAGAAGAGCTATTTGCCTGCGGTAGTTGCGGCTTGCTGGTCAGGCACTCGGCGGCGATTGATGATCACCTGAATAATTGCCAGCAGCGTGATCAGGCTGATGGTGATCAACGAACCCACGCAATATTCGCACCACACCTGGAGAATGCTGGCTTCGATGTGGGTAAGGTAGAGAGAAAATCCCAGGGCGCCGACTGCGGCCACCGCCATAATGCGCCACTTCTTCAGCGCCTCCAATACGAAGAGCAAGCTGTAGCCGAGAATACCGATCAGCGCCACCGGCACGCCGTAGATGACAGAATAGGGACCTCGGTTGACGATGCCGCAGTCCCACACATCGTTGATGCTGCAGGGAGTCACCCCCGTGCTGTAGTGGATCAGCAGGGCGCGCACCGCCAGGTACACACCCACTACCGCCAGTGCCAGGATGACGCGTCGCATCAGCGGCCCTAGCTGCTGGTCACATGTTGCCCGGCGGCGGGAGCGGCGAGCAATCGCGGCTCCTCGGGCATAATGATCCAGGCGATCACATAAGCCACCGCGCCCATGCCGCCGGTAGCGATGGCGACAATCAGCCAGATCACCCGAACCAGGGTGACATCAATATCGAAAAATTCGGAAAACCCCAGGCACACGCCGGCGATCTTGCGTCCAATGCGCGGGCGTACCAGCCGTTTGCGGGCCACTACGGCACCTACCCGCTTGCCGCAATAGGCGCAAAGATTAGCGTCGTCCTGGATGACCTTGCCACAGTAGTTGCAATACATACTTTTGCCTCTGACTCAGATACGTCCTGGGACAGGAAAAGTTCCCAACTTATTGTAATCTTCCGCCAAAGCCTTTTCACCGCAGAGAGCGCCGAGGACTTGGAGAACTTTGAAAATCGCATTCCTTTGCGCCCTCTGCGTCTTGGCGGTAAACAGCTTTTGATCTTCGCGCCCCGGGTTCAATCCGTCCGGTAAGCTTCTTTGATGTGCTTGCGGGCCAAGTCCGCCGGCTGGCTGCCGGAGTCTTCCGCGATTACGGTCTGGTATTTCTTAAGGGCGAGGTCGCGCTTCTTCATCAGGTCGTACATCTCCCCCGCGGCCAGATTGGCGCGCTGCTGGACCTCCGGGTCGGGCTGGCGCACCGTGTCCACCAGGTTATAACTGTCCGCCGCCGCCTGGTAATTCTTGTGCGCCCGCAAGAGCTCACCCAGGCTGTAGGCGGCAATTTCGTAGTGGCCATTGAAGCGGCCGTCCCTGCCCTCCTGGAAAATTTTGCGGTAGCCCGCTTCCGCTTCCTGGTTGTTGCCCATGGCACGCAGGATGTTCGGTTCTTCCAGGGCGAGCAGGACGTTGCGAGGGTAGCTTCGCGCCAGCGAGCGTATGGCCTCCAGCGCTTCCGAGTAACGGCCTTCGCGGCGCAGGAACAAGGCCAGCACAATCTTAGCGTCGCTGCTGGCCTGGCAAGTGGAGCAGTTAGCCACGTCGGACAGGTACTGAATGCCCTTCTTTTTGTTGCCTCCAATTCCCACCACAGCTACCGCCATCTTCACTCCCCAGGGCAGGCTGCCGACCACGTAATTATGAATGCCCACCACCATCTTGGCGTCGGTGTAGCTGGGGTCCAGCTCGAGCACGTGCTGGTGGTCGCGGCGCGCCCCCAGGGCGCTGCGCAGGGCGGCGAACCAGGAGCGCTCAACCAGCGCCGTGTAGGTGGCCCGCAGGCCGCGGGTCACACCCCGGGCGTACAGAGTTTGAACGTCGTTGCTCTCGTGCTCCAGGCGGTCGTCCTCCAGCTTGAGGGCGCGATTAATGAGCTCCTTGATCTGCTCCTGCTCTTTGGGGTCAGGCTTGCGATGGGGCTGGCCGATAAAGCTATTGTTGGAGTAATAGCCGGTGTCCAACACGCCCATGCCGTAGAGCTCGTGGAACAGTCGCGCCGTAAGCAGGTGGTTGAGGGCGAAAGGGTCATCGGGGTGGGCTTTGAGGTCGGTTTCGAAATCGCG
Organism: Terriglobales bacterium; assembly: GCA_035496875.1. Lineage (GTDB taxonomy): Bacteria > Acidobacteriota > Terriglobia > Terriglobales > Acidobacteriaceae > JAICWP01. The sequence continues at coordinate 20,540 of DATJEH010000293.1, forward strand.
GATGGCGCGCTCGTAATCCAGATTGTAGAAGCGGTCAAAGCCGCTCTTGGCCAAGTTGTCCTCCGCTGGGGGACCGGCAGGGGAGGAGGCGCTGGGTGCGGGCTGCTGCGGCAGCAGCGCCGCCGCATTCCCGCCGCCAGGGGCCAGGCACAATGCGGCTAAGCCCAGGGTCGTTATGAAGGTGAGGTTCCGCAGCTTCACGGGAAGTCTAAGGTCAGTTTACCCGAAGCCGGCTCCGGAGGGTGTAGGTGACACCGCACCCAGGTAGAAGGTTTCCGCTTTTAGGCGATTCTTTCCTGGTATGGGTAATTCTTGCTTTGCGCGGAGATACGGGGCCCGAGACGGCTGCCCGTAAAGTGAACAAATGAAGTTACTTGCGAGCTCAGGATTTGGTCATTATCGTGCGGAGAAACAAGGTAACCGTGGGAGTTTACCGTATGGCAGGAGTGGTCCATAGTGCAGGGCAGGAATTCTGGCAGCCCCCCGTGTCCCAAGCTCAGGCTCAGGAAGCCCCAGGGCGCATGGTGGAGATCTGCGACCGCTGCGGCAACGAATTCGTGGTCGGCGCCCGCTTTTGCCACGTATGTGGCGAAACCCGTGCGGCGCTGGCACGGGCTTCCGGGGGCGCCGGGCGTTATTTGCGGCCTTTTGTGAACTTTTTTGCCAGCGTAAAACAGGCGACTGGCCTGGGAGCGGTGTCCCTGGTGGCCTTTGCCGCCGGTCTGGGATGCATCTTTGCCGCGGTGTTTCTAGGGTTCTTTTACACCGTGGCCACGGTGCTGGATTGGCAGGCAGTGCAGGTCTGGCGGCTGGAGTGGCTGCTAGGCGCGGCCGTAGCTTTCATCGCCGGCATCCTGCTGAAAAGGCCTCAGCGGTCCTGAGTTTTCAGCTTCCGCAAGTGGCGGCTTACAAAGCGCGGCCTTTTCCTTTTTCTCCAAGAGCCTTGCAGCCCAGCAGCCGACATCTGCTTCGACAAACTCGGGGCACTCTTAGCGCTGGAAGGCCCTCAGCATCATTCTTGGGCCCCTTGCGGGCGTGGACGCCCGTGCCACACATGTTCGGTTCTACTGCGACGCGGCCTTCATGAACTCAATGTTGTCGGCGGTATAGCCGGTGCCATTAAATCTGGCTTTGACCAGCACCAGCTTGCCCTCGCCTAGCATCTGCGGGTCCACAGCCGTAGGGGTGAACTTGATGTCATAGGTTTTTTTGTCGCTCTCGTTGGCGACGGCCACGGTGCGCGTGGACATGTTCAAATACGTGATCCTGCCGTAAAAAGTGAACACGGAACCGGGCGCTGCAATTACCGAGATCTCCTGGGCCACGTCGTGGTTGCCGCGCTCGGGGGAAAACTTCACCGTCACCAGTGACCCGGGCTGCAGTTGTGCCAGCGTGCTGCTGCCGGAACCCTCCTTGACCACAGTCGCCGGAGTCACACGAAAGCTCACGGGCTGCGCCGAGAGTTCGTCCTGCACGGTAATTCTGCCGCTGGCCGCGTCGTTGCGGGTGATTTGTCCGCGCGCGTCCGCCGCCTGCTTTCCCGTAACCACGCGAATGTTGCGGGCGAAAACCTTGGCGCCATCCAGCATGGTATCCACATAAACCCGCTCGCCTTTGCGAATCACCAGCTGGGTGCTGGGCACGCCGTCGCGGTAGATGTGGGTACGCTCATCAAAAAATATCTTCATGGTCTGGCCGCCGAAGGGCTGCACGCTGAGGCGGTTGCGGATCTGGTCAATGCTGTGCACTGTGCCGCCGACGAGGGTCGTCTTGCCTTGCGGCAGGGGCGGCAAATCCAGCAACGGGTCGTAACCGCTGGCTCCGGGCTGGGCGGAGGATGCCGCCGCACTCGAAGTTGTCGCCTTACTCTGTCCTTTGGCCCCCGCCAGCGGAAGCGCCAGAATAACTACTGCAAAGAAGAACCACCCATAGCGCATAGAAAAACACCTCAACCGGAGCACCCGGATTGCTTGGATGCCAGCCGCGACTGACAGGTGGGCAAGCACCCGCAAATGATGGCGGAAGCTTGGCAACGCTCCGGGCAAAAAACCAATCTGAGAAAGGTGAGCGGCTGCCTTCCCCTATATCTATCCCTGGCGCCGCCGCACGACGTGGAGGCCTGATGTTCCGTAGACCCGCATGCGGGCCGCTTCTATGCCTGGCCGCTGCTCTGCTGCTGGCGAGCCAAGCCGGCGCACAGTTGCGCATCACTCTGCCCAAGCGCAGCAAGGGCACCCCGGTACAGAAGCTCAACCGCGAGGGCGTGAAGGCCATCCAGCACCACGACTACGAAAAGGCCAAGAAGCTTTTCTACAACGCCTACCTTATTGATCCCAACGATCCCTTTACCCTCAACAACCTGGGCTACATTTCCGAGCTTGAGGGCAGGGTGGACCGGGCGGAGCGTTTTTACGCGCTGGCGGCGGAAAACCGGTCCGATGCCGCTGTGGACATGAGCAACGTCGCCGCCGCCAAAGGCCAGCCGGTCTCCAAGATCGCGGGCGAAGCCGACGACCGCCAGATGCAGGTCAACCGCTTCAACGTTGAGGCAATTGCACTGCTGCTCAAGGACCGCGCCCCGGAGGCCGACCTGGTGCTGCAGAAAGCCCTGGCGCTTGACCCTAATAATCCGTTTACCTTGAATAATCTGGGGTTCGCCCGCGAAAAAGAAGGCGAATACGAGCAATCCCTGGGTTTCTACAGCCGTTCGGCGCAACAACATTCGCACGAGCCCATTGTGGTGACCCTGGACCGGGACTGGCGGGGCAAGCCCATCAGCGAAATCGCCGACCGCAATGCCAGGGCTCTGCGCAAGCTGATGGCCAAGGAGGAAAGCCAGCCGGTGCGAGTGGCGCGCTTGAACTTGCAGGGGGTCTCCGCTCTCAACCGCAATGATCCGCAAACCGCTCGCCAGGACTTCCAGAAAGCCTACAAGCTCGATAGCGAGAATGCTTTCACCCTGAACAATCTGGGCTACATGGCGGAAATCGACGGCGACCGTGAGACCGCCGACTTCTACTACGCCAAGGCGCAGGAAGCGCAGCGTGCCAACCGCCGGGTGGACGTGGCCACGCGCGCCGAGGTGCAGGGACAACTCTTGCAGAGAGTGGCCAATGGCAGCGACCAGGCGGTGCAGCAGCGGATTGAAACCGCGCTGGTAGCCAAGCGGCGCGAGGGCGGACCGGTCCGGCTCATGCACCGCGACAACACACCCGTCATCGAACCCGACAAACCGGTGGCGCCGCCGCCACCATCTGAAAATCAGCTACAGCAGCAGCTTCCGCAGAATCGGTTGATGATGCCGCTGCCAGCCAATCAACAACCGCCTGAGGCCTACCACGGCGCGACCCCGAACGTGGGTGGAAGTCCCCCGCCGCAACAACCCCCGGCAAGCGCGCAGCCCCAGGGCGGACTGATGATGCCTTTGCCCGACAACCAGCAGCCGCCCAACGCCGACAAGGGCACGGCGCCCCCTGTGCAGAACAATTCTGCGCCGCAGCAAAAGACCGCGCCGCAGAAGCCGCAAAATTCCCAGCCCCAGGGCGGGCTGATGATGCCCTTACCCGACAACCAGCAGCCGCCCAACGCCGATAAGGGCGCCCTACCGCCGGTGCAGAACAATCCTCCGCAAGGGCCACAAAATCCGCCGCAGGAGTAGCCGCAGCTTGGCTTTTGACTCTTGGCTCTAAGTTCTTGGTTCTTACCGGTTGGAACTTCATACAGGTACCGGCGCTCAGTTTTCGGGCAGCGCGACGGTTTCGAACCAATAGCGCTTCAGCACTTCCATAATTCCTACCAGCTGCTGGAACTCGGGCGGCTTGGTTTTGCGTGGCATATTTAGATCCAGCAGGACTACTGCCGGCTTGGGATAGGCGGAATCGCGGTAACAGCCTTGACGCGCAGATACTCGAGCAGTTCCAGGCCATCTTTGACCCAGCGAAGTTGCGCAGGCAACTGCGCCCGGCGGGCGGCGCAATTAAGCAGGACGTAGTCGTTTTCGTCATCATCTGCAATCAGCAGGCAGCGTGGCTTAGTCGCCGAAGCCATTTTCCACACCATCTCCCACCCGCGCTGCTGGAACCGTGAAATAAAACGCGCTCCCCTGGCTCGGCTCGCTGGCGCCGCGGATGGTTCCCCCGTAAGAGTTGACGATACGACGACAGATGGCCAGGCCCATCCCGCAGCCCGGGTAGTTTGAGTTATGCAGGCGCTGGAAGGGACGGAAAATGCGCCCTTGAGCGCTCTGGTCGAAACCGATCCCATTGTCTCGCACGCTGATTTCCCACCCGGCCTCCGACACGGGCCGACTGCCAATCCTGATTTCCGGCCTCGCATTTGGCGCCTGGAACTTGAGCGCGTTGGAAAGCAGGTTGCGAAGCAGCTGCTGCATATGGGAAGGCACCGCATATACTCGAGGAAGGGCTTCCACCGTGATGCACGCTTGGCACTGCTGGATTTCCTGGTGCAGGTCGAGCATTACTTCAGCCGTGATCCGCGCCAGGTCTACGGCCTGCGGTAACTCCTCTCTGCCAAAGGCGCGCGAGTACTGCAATAGGCCCTCTATCAGTTGCGACATCCGCCGGGCTCCCTTCTGCATGCGCGCGGCGCAATCTGCCGCTTCGGGACTCATGTTTGCGGAGTGCTCCTGCAACATGTCCCCAAAACCAACGATGTGCCGAAGGGGCTCTTGCAGATCGTGAGAAACCAGGTAGGCGAATTGCGATAGCTCTTCGTTGCTGCGGCTGAGCTGGGCGGCAAAATCCTCCAGCGCCCGCTCCAGCTTCTTCTGCTCCCTCAGGTCAGTGGCGACAAGGCAAATACCCTCTCCGCCGTCTAACCCGAGTGGGCTCAGCGAAAACAACACGGTGGTATTACCGCGGACGGTGGCACACTCGAACTCGCCGCGTCGGGGCGCCGTGGCCGCGGCGGCCAACAGCAGTCCAAACGCTCCCCGTTGCTCTTCCCTCACGTAGCAGATTATTTGCGTGCCCAGAAGCTGTGCCTGCGGCACTTCTAGAATCTCTCCCAGGCGCCGGTTGCAGAACAGTATGGTCCCATTCCGCTCCAGGCTGGCGGCGCCTTCGTTCATGGTCTCCGCCAGCACTCGATAAGGACGCTCCGCCCCCTGCAAGGTAAATACCTGACGTCCCTTGGGGCCCTCCACTACAATGGCATCCACTGCCCCGCTGCGAATGGCGTCCAGTGTTTCCTGGGCTTCCTGCAGGCGGGCGCGCAACTCTTCCACTTCGCCGCCGCTTTGCGGCGCGCGCAGGGCGCTGCTAGTCATGGCCAGCCTCCGCCTGCACGTCCAGCAACTGCATTCCCACCATTACCCGTTCGTGCGAAAGGTTTCCGATCACCCGGCGCAACGGTGAGGGCAGCACCAGGGTAGGCGTGGCTACGATGTTTTCGCTGACCGCAAGCACCGGAGTCTGGAAGACGTCAATCACCTCTAGTTCGTAGTGGTCCTTCAGGTGCTGTTCGCAGACATTCCTCACATTGCAGATCGCGCTTTTCGATTGCTCGCTGGCACCGGCCACGAACAGGCGCAAAACGAAGCGCGCGGCGGCTTTGTTGCCCGCCTGCGAGGATGGTGCGATGGAGTCTGCCATAGCTATCACTCCTTTTGTCCGGCAATACGGATATCCAGACCCACCAGCACGCGCTCGGTGTTGCTAAGGTCGCCGATGATCTTGCGCAATGGCGGCGGCAGGTTGCGCACCAGCGTGGGTACCGCCAGGATCTGATCCCCGGCCGCCAGCTGCGGCTGCTTGACCAAGTCAATCACCTCAATACGGTAGCGCTCCTGCAGGTGCTCATTACAGATTTTGTGCAGGTTGGCAATAGCGGCGAGGGACTTCTGCGTCTGCCCGGCCACATAGAGCCGCAATTGCCAACACCCTTCGCCGTTCTGTTGTGGTGAATGTTCTTCGATGCTGGTCACAACTGCCATGTTCCCCTCCACCTCTGCCTTACGCCGAGCGTCCTACCACTTCGAATTGTCGGCGCAGATTTTCGATCTGCGCTTCCAGGTCCCGCCGCCGCCGCTCCAACCGCAGCTTCTTGCGGACGAGTTCCTCTTTCTGTCGCACCACCCCTTCCGACTGGCGCGCTTCGTACTCCCGCCGTGCCGAACCCGTCAGCACCCCGCCGGCGCTTACGCACACGTCCACTAAGTCCACGCCCGTGTCGGTCAGCAGGAACTCGCGCACCTGGGAGGAATGGGCCATGCCCCGCGACTTCAGCAGGTATAAGGCTCGGGTCCGCTCTCCGTTCTGTTCCAGGTTGCGCACCAGCAGCCAGCAGTCAATGAGCGAGGAAATGCCGGCTTCGCTCTGCTCCAGCGAATGGTCGGCCAGGGTAAGGCTGGTAAAAAAGGCGGTGATCTGCTTCATCTTAATAAAATCAACCAGCCGGGTCAGCATGCACTTCACCTCGCCAAGAGAACCTACGGCGATGAAATCGGTCATGGGATCGATAACGATTACGCGCGGGGCGAACTCTTCCACCGCGGCCAGAATACGCGCCAGGTGAGTCTCCAGGCCGCAGAGGGAAGGACGAGACGCGTTAAAGTGCAGCAGGTTGCGCTCGATCCAGGGCGCCAGGTCAACGCCGATGGAGAGCATGTTGCGTATGATCTGCTGCCGCGATTCTTCGAAGGCAAAATACAAGGCCCGCTCTCCGCGCTCGCAGGCGGCGCGCACGAAATGGGCCGCCAGGCTGGTTTTGCCGCTGCCCGCCGCGCCCGACACCAAAATGGTGCCGCCGCGGTAGAAGCCCCCGCCCCGCAACATCGCATCCAGGCGGGGCACGCCGCTGGAGATTTGCTCGCTGGGCGCGGGACAGTCGAGCCCTACGGACGTAATGGGAAACACGGAAAGACCGGTTTTGCCGATCAGGAAAGGATATTGATTGGCGCCGTGTGCTGAGCCGCGGTACTTGATCACCTGCATGTGCCGTGTGGAGATCTGGTTGGACAGTTGGTGATCCAAAGAGATGACGCAATCGGCCACATACTCTTCCAGTCCGTGGCGGGTAAAGCGCCCCTCCCCCCGCTCGCCGGTAATGATGGCTGTCAGCTGCTGTTCCTTCATCCAGCTGAACAGACGCCGCAGTTCGGAGCGCAGCATCCCCTGATCCTTCAGGCTGGTAAAGAGCGCCTCGATACTGTCGAGCGCGATGCGCTGCGCGTGCACCCGTTCCAGCGCGCAGTGGATACGGATGAACAGCCCTTCCAGGTCGTATTCGCCCGCTTCCTCGATCTCGCTCGCGTCCACGTGGATCCAGTCAATGGCCAGCTTGTTTTCCGCACACAACTGGTTCAAGTCCACTCCCATGGACGCCATGTTGGTGGCCAGGTCGTGCGCGCTTTCTTCGAAGGCGATGAACACCCCGGGTTCATGGAATTGCCGGATGCCCTGCACCAGAAATTGCATGGCCAGCACAGTCTTGCCGCTCCCCGCATCGCCGCATACCAGCGTGGGACGCCCGCGCGGCAGCCCTCCCCCGGTGATCTCATCCAGGCCCTGGATTCCAGTGGGGCATTTCTCCAGTTCTGCCGTTCTGGGTGCTGCTTCGGTGGCCGACATCAAACTTCACCTCGTTGCAATCGCGGCTGGTCAGCTTGGTCGGAATCGCCGCGCAGTCTGCGAATTCAAATTAGCATCAGGTCAATGCGGGCAATGCAGTTGGAAGGCGCACCCCCCACCTCGGTGCTTCCCGGATTGGTCTTCCTGCGGCGACAGAACCACAATGGGATTGCCCTCCGTGGTAGGCAACAGGCGCCACTAGGTGCCGGGGTTGCGTGTTATGTTTGACAACTTCCCTGTCGCACAGGCAAACTAACGCCCTGCCTGTTACTCACCTGTAACGGTGCAAGGATGGCAGCTCCACCAGGCATCATCGTCGCCATTCTTCAGGCGGTGGATCGGATCGGTTGGCAACCTCGAATATGGCCGGCAAACGGGTTTCGTTGACCCTTGAGTCCACGCTGGACAGCGTTAACAGCGCGGAGGAATCCGCCACCCGCTTTGCCGCCGGCGTCGGTTTCGATGATGACGAGATTGCCAGGATCTCCATGGCGGTGCGCGAGGCCACCATCAACGCCGTGCTGCACGGCAATGCCTATGATCCGGCCAAAAAGGTGGGCTTTCACCTGGAACGCACGCGCGACTCCATGGTCATCACCATCACCGACCAGGGACAAGGCCTGGACCCGAACAAGATTCCCGACCCGCTGGCCCCGGAGAACCTTTTGAAACAGTCGGGTCGTGGGATTTTTCTCATACGTGCTTTTATGGATGAAGTGCAAATTCGCCTGCTTCATCCCGGCACCGAACTTAAACTTATCAAGCACGTCCCCGGCGCAGCCGGCGACAACAAGGAGGCTTCCCAGTGAGCATGAAGGCCAACACCCGGCAGGTAGATGGGGTGATGATTGTGGACCTCAGCGGGCGTATCACGCTGGGCGAAGGCAGCGTCATCCTGCGCGACACGGTGCGCGATCTGGTGGGCAAAGGAAACAAGAAGATTCTGCTGAACCTCGGCGAAGTTAATTACATTGACAGCTCCGGCATCGGCGAGCTGGTCAGCGCCTTCACCACCGTCCGCAACCAGGGCGGCGAACTGAAATTGTTGAAATTGACCAAAAAGGTGCACGACCTGCTGCAGATCACCAAGCTGTATACCGTCTTCGATGTAAAGGACGATGAGACGACAGCCATCAAGTCGTTCAAATAGCCTTACCTGATCAGTTCCAAAACAGAACTCAAGCGGCGGCGGGCCGGCTACGGACCCCGCCTGTCTGCTGCCTGGCCCCGTAAAATGGTGGGAGAGCAGGTCGTGTGCCGATCTCCGTCCATGTCGGTTGCGTTCTGCTGCTGGCGGCACTGAGCGGGGCGGAATGTATACCCATTCAGCGCGCCGCGCAGCACATTGGAGACTCAGCCTGCGTGGCGGGCCGGGTGTTCCAGGTGAGCGAAGGGCCGAGCGGCACTACCTTCCTGAATTTCTGCGCTGACTACCGCACCTGTCCTTTTACTGTGGTAGTTTTCCCGCGCGACCTGCGGCACGTGGGCGATGTGCGCCAGCTGGCGGGCAAAGAAATCCAGATCCAGGGAAAAATCCAGGCTTACGACGGGCGGCCGGAAATCGTGCTGCGCGAAATGCGGCAGTTGCGCGGCGCGGTACGCAAGCTGCCGCCTTTGCCCAAGGAATATGACGTGGAACGGCGCAGCCGCTACCGGGCCGGAAAGTGGCAGCACCCCACCTCCTCGCGCACATCGGCAAAGCGGCCCAAAGGCTCTCAGGGCGGCATTCCGGTGGAGGAACCGCCTGACCCGGGGACGGTGCCAGAATAAGCAGCAGGGTCCAAACCTGTCTTACCTCGCCACCCCGCCCTGTCCTGCATCCACCGCTACCGGCGGCGCGTATTTCATGCCCACGAACAGAATCGCCGAGGAGAGCGCAATGGCCACCACGGCGCTGCTGAAGCCCGATTGCAGCGAACTGCGGTCGGAGACGTAGCCAATCAGGGTGGGAGAAAGAGCGTCGCCCAGCAGGTGAATGGTGAACAGGTTCACGGCCACTGCAGTGGCGCGGATGTGGGCGCCCACCGAATTGACCACCGCAGCATTCAGAGGGCCGGTGTTGAGCAGCAGCAGGAATTCAGCAACAAACAGGGCGGGAAACATCACGCGCCCGGTAAAGAACAGGGCCAGGATCATGGCCGGAATGCCCAGCGCCATACTGGCGGCTGAAAGCAGATAGTAGGCGCTGGCAGTGCGCCGCAAGAGGCGGTCGCCCAGCCAGCCGCCAAACAGGGTGGCCACGGTTCCGTTGAAGGCGGTGATGATGCCGAACAGCTGGTTGGCGTGCTGCAGCGGGTAATGGCGCACACGAGAGAGAAAGGTCGGCATCCATACCGAGAGTCCGCCCAGGGCGAAGGTCATCATGGCCATGCCCAGGGTGGCCGTCCAGAAGGCGGGATTGCGCGCCAGCCCGCGCAAAGTGCCGCGCTCGGCTGTTTCCTGCAGCCGGTCACAGCGGCCGCGCTCCGGCTCAGGGACCAGCAGCAGCAGCAGCGCAATGGCCAGGCCGGGGGCTCCCGCCACGTAGAAAGGGGCGCGCCAGCCGTAGCGCGGTCCCAGTTGTCCGCCCACAATGTAGCCCAGCGCCGTGCCCACGGGAATGGCGATATAGAAGAGCGAGAAGATGCGCCCGCGCTGCTCTTCTCCGAACAGGTCGGCGAGAAAAGAGGGAGCGATGGTCACGAAAGTGGCTTCGCCGATGCCCACCAGGGCATGGCGCAGCAAGAGCGCGTCGAAGCTGTAGGTCACCGCCGTCAGCATGGTGGCCAGGCTCCACACCACCGCGCCGGTAATGATGATGACGCGCCGCTGGTAGCGGTCGGCCAGCAGGCCCACTACCGGCGCTGCCACCATGTAGCAGAGGAAAAATGCGGTGGTGAGAAAACCGAACTGGGCATCGCTGCGATGGAATTCCGCCTGCACCAGCGGCTGCACCGCGAACAGCACGGAACGGTCAATGTAGTTGAGGAAGTTGAGCGCGGTCAGCAGCAGCAATGCCAGCCGCGCGTAGGAGCGGGAGCGCATGGAGCGCTAATTGTAGATGGAAGGATGAAGATTGACGATTGACGATTTGGAAAGTAGTTACCGGGAGCAAGGCTAGTGCTGGTATGCCGCGGAAACACACACTCCCGGTCGGTTGCTGCTCAGGGCTGCAGTCCGACCCGGCGTATCATTTTCGCAAACCTGCTCTCTTCCCGCAGGGGGTCAAAGATAGGATCTACCTTCAGGCTCACCAGGCAGGGCTCACGATCGCTGAAAGCTTCTTCCAGGGCTCCCAGGGCGCGCTCTTTATCGTTCAGGCCGACCCACATGCTGGCTAGAAACCAGCGCGGCACATAGGAGTAATTGGCCGAGAGCTGGTCCATGATCTGCTTGGCTTCGTGGATGCATCCTGCCCGCCCCAGTCCGTACACCAATGACGCATAATTGAAGGGATTGTCTGGCCCAAGCTCGGTGGCGTTGCGCAGCGCCGCAATCGCTTCCTCATACCGCTCCTGCTGCACCAGGGCCAATCCCAGACCAAAGTACAACTGATCCCACTTCGGTTCGAGTTCCACGGCCCGGCGGAATTGCTCGGCAGCCTCGCCATAGCGCCGCGCGTAGTAGAGCGGCCAGCCGAGTTCCTCGATGGCAATCAGCGAGAAGGGGTCCAGTGACTCAGCCCGGCGATGGGCAGCAACCGCCTCCTCCGCACGACCCGCATAACGCAGGTACACGCCGCGTTTCCAGTACACGTAGGCATCGCCTGGCGCGAGCTCGATCGCCCGCTGCGACTCCGCATCAGCCGCCGCCCAATCCCAGTCATTGAGCAGCCGCAGCAGGCTCAACACCGCGTGCCCTTCGGCCAGGCTCTCCTCTAACTCTACCGCTCTCGCCGCCGCAGGCGCCGCCTCCGCGAATGCCTTCTTAGGCTCCATACCAAAGAAATAAGCCAGCTCGATCAAGCATTCCGCCAGGCCGGCGTAGGCTGCTGCATAGCCGGGATCAATTTGCAGCGATTCTCGAAAATAGTGGATGGCTTTACGTTGGCCTTCCTCCGTCAGTTGGCGTGCGAAGTACCGCCCGTTGAGGTAAAGCGAATACGCTTGCGGATGAACCCGGTTCGATACCGCCAGGCGGACTTGCTCATCCTGGCTGACTCGCGCACAGGCAGCGGCGGCCACGTCGTAAACGAGCTTGCGCTGCAGCCCCAGAATGTCGCACAGCGATGCCTCGTAGGTCTCCGTCCATAACGGCTGTTCGCTGATTGCGTGAACCAACTGAGCTGTAATCCGCAGGCGGTCGCCCGACTTCATGGCTGACCCTTGCAACACCGCCTGCACGCGCAACGTGCGCGCAATTTGTGCGACCGTCTCCATGGTCTTCTTGTAGCGCATCACCGAGGCGCGCGAAACCACGCGCAAGCTGGCGATTTTTGCCAGTTCAGCGATGACGGCCTCCGTGATGCCATCCGTAAAAAAGTCCTGTTCAGGGTCGCCGTTGAGATTGGCCAGTGGAAGCACCGCGAGGGAGGCTATACGGCATGGAATCTCAACCGTCCGAACGCCAGCTTGAAAGCGGTAGCCGCGCCGAGGCACAGTGGCGATGTATTCGCTCCCAGTGCCGTTCCCCAGAGCCCGGCGCAGCAGAAATATCATTTGGCTTAGATTGGCCTCTTCGACGAATGTGTCTCGCCAAACCGCCTGCATCAATTCCTGCTTATCTATGACGGTACCCGGTCTTTTGACCAACTGGACTAGGACCTCTACGGCCTTGGGTGGCAGGGACACCAATTCGTCTCGGCGGAGCAAGCTGCGGGCGAGCGGATCGAGCCGGTACGGCCCGAACTCATATGCCGTGGTACGAAGCGTGGGCACGGCGCGCTATTTTACAGAGAAAATTGATTCTTTCTTGAGGACTTTCTCGCGGGCAGCGGTCATAATGGCCCACCTTGTAAACCATTTTTGCACACCCATAGGGTTTGTTTTCAATACGATAGAGGATGCTGCCATGCCTTCCGAACTCCCCATGCAGAAGTTCAGGAACTCGCTGCGCGGGCAATCATTCTGCCCCGCCGAACCCGGCTATGACGCTGCACGAACCGTGCCTAATGCCATGATTGACCGGCGCCCGGCCCTTATAGCACGTTGTGCTGGAGCCGCCGATGTAGTCGCCTGCGTTCGATTTGCCCGTGAACACGATCTCCTGGTTTCCGTTCGCGGCGGCGGTCACAGTGTGGCCGGCAAGTCGGTTTGTGAGGGAGGCCTGATGATTGATCTGTCCGGAATGAAGGGCATCCGAGTCGATCCCGGCCGACGGACTGCGCGAGCTGAAGCCGGTCTCAAGCTGGGTGAGTTCGACCGTGAAACGCAAGCATTCGGACTGGCGACCACTCTGGGCACAGTCTCAGCCACGGGCATATCAGGACTGACACTGGGAGCCGGCTTCGGCCATCTGATGGGCAAGTACGGCCTGGCACTGGACAACGTCACTGCTGTGGATGTAGTCACTGCTGACGGCCGTCTGCTCACCGCTAATTCTTCTGAAAATGAAGATCTTTTCTGGGGCGTGCGCGGCAGTAGCGGCAATCTAGGCATCGTGACCTCGCTTGAGTACCGCCTGCATGAAGTTGGCCCGGTATTGGGCGGCGGTATCTTCTATCCCGTGACAAAGACCATGGATGTTCTGCGTTTCTTTCGTGAGTTTTCCGAGGATATTCCCGACGAACTGGTCATTCAGGCGGCCGTGTTGAATTTGCCGGACGCCGGCCCTGTCATCGCCATTGCTGCCTGTTACAGCGGACCTCTTGGTGACGGCGAGAAAGTCTTAAAATCATTGCGCAAGTTTGGGTCGCCGGTCGCGGACATCATTAAGCAAATCAGCTATATAGAAATGCAAAGCTTGTTCGATCCCTTTTTCCCACCGGGCCGCTATACTTACGTAAAATCCAACTTCGTCCGCATTCTGAGCGATAACGCTATCGAGGCGCTCGCGGAATGTGCGTTGAGCCGCCCGTCACCGTTCAGCTTTGCCCCTGCACTGGAACACTGGCATGGAGCCGCCACCCGCGTCCCAGTGACAGACACCGCCTTCCCCCACCGACAGCACCCGTACAACTTCATGCTCTGGTCAAACTGGGCAAGCCCCTCCGAGTCGGAAAAGAATATCCAGTGGACACGTGACCGCTGGGAAGCCATGAAGCCGTTTCTTGTCGCCGGTTCTTACGTTAACTATGTGTCTGATGAAGGCGATGCGTTCGCGCGCGAAGCTTACGGGCCCAATTACGACCGCCTGGTAGCCTTAAAGAACAAATATGACCCGACCAATTTCTTCCGCATGAACCACAACATCAAGCCCAGTCGCGCCGTGGCGGTGGCAAGTTAGGCGTAAAGTTGAAACAGACTAGCTTCTGGCTACCAGCTTGGGAGCCAGAAGCTGAAGTTCTGCTACTGACTCCCTGCTCCCACACTCGCCTCGTACTCGCTGCCCTTCCACAACCCCTGTGCCCACAGCCAGCCGGCGGCGGGCAGCATAACGGTCAGGCCCACGCCCACGGCCAGCTCGCGCGCCGAAATGCCGGCATCGAGGATGCGCCCGGCAAAAAAGGTGCTGATGGCCATCATTAGCGTGAGCACGCTCAGATCGGCGGAGAAAACCCGCCCGCGGAAGCGATCGTCGGTGTTCATCTGCAACAAGGTGGTGGACGAAACCCAGATGTTAGAGCCGCCCATATGGGCAAACATGACGGCGGCGCAAGCCAGCGCCAGCCCCGGTGCCGCTCCCAGCAGCATGTAGCCGACACCGCCCACGGTTAAGCCGATAAGGATCAGGTTGCGCAGGCGCCCCTGGTTCTGCCCCGCCCATCCGGCCGCGAGCAGCGGTCCCATCAGCGAGCCCATGCCGCGCGAGGCCATGAGCAGGCTCATGCTGAGCATGCCGCCTCGTGTGCCTGAGAGGCCATGCCCGCGCAGGGGGAATATGCGTTCGCCCATCACCGGAAAAATCACCCAGCTGGCGCCCATGATGCCGATGCCGGTTTTCACCATCATGGTGGCCAGCAGGCGCGTATCGCTGCGCACATAGCGAATGCCGTCGGCCACCGGCTTGAAGTCCACCACTTCGCGCAGGCGCAGGGGACCGTGCAATTCCGTATGCGATTCGTGAAAATCCATGCGGCTGATAATCAGCGCCGACACCAGGAACGAAGCCGCATTGATCACAAACACCGACGGGCGCCCCAGGAAGGCGGCCGCCAGCCCGCCCAGCAGGGCGCCCATGGCGAAGTTCGCCGACCAGGTGGTGGACTGCAGCGTGTTGGCTACAATGAGGTCCTCTTTAGCCGCGATGTTGGGCAGCACCGCCGTGCGCGCCGGCTCGAAGAAACCCCACATGATGGTTTCCAGGAACAGCAGCGGGTACACCAGCCACACCATGGAGCGGGAGCGCACCAGCAGCATGGCGCCCACAATCAGCACCCGCGACAGGTCGGCGGCGATCATTACCTTCTTGCGGCTGACCCGGTCATTGATGACCCCAGCCATGGGGCCGATGAAGGTCTGGGGAAGAGGCTGGCAGACCAGCGCGATGCCTACCGACGATGCTTTGCCAGTAAACTCCAGCAGCAGGCTGTAGATGGCGACAGCATAGAACCAGTCTCCCATCTCGCTGACGATTTGGGCACACCACAGGCGGCGAAAGTTGCGGTTGGCGCGGGCCAGCCGCCAGTAATCCGACAGTGTGCCGGAGAGGGATGCCATGTTCGTTGCCGGGTAGCGAGAAATATCACTGGTTATGGATCGT
>DATJEH010000294.1:0-7648 GCA_035496875.1 Terriglobales bacterium
CCCGCCATGCAGGTCAACTACGACTTCCACGAGAAGTTGACGCCGGAAAAGGCGGAGCACGTTCTGGATGAGTATAGGAAGAAAGGAACGCAGTAATTGTGTAATCGGGTAATTGTGTAATCGGGTAAATGAACGTCTAGCGCACGGATTTTCAATTACCCGATTGCTCAATTACACAATTACTCAATTCATTCACGCAGAAGAGTAAATGGCAGACTTAGTAAGCCATCCCGACGAGGTGAGGGTCGTCTCCCGGCGCTTCGGCCAGGGTGCGGCCAATCTTGACCGCTATCTCGAACTCGACGGCTACAAGGCGGTCCAGAAAGCGCTTAGCCTCGGCCCGGACGGCATCATCAATGAGATGAAGGCCTCCAACCTGCGCGGCCGCGGCGGCGCCGGCTTCCCTACCGGCATGAAGTGGAGCTTTGTGCCCAAGCAGGCGCCCAAGCCCAAGTATGTGCTGTGCAATGGCGACGAGAGCGAGCCCGGCACCTGCAAAGATCGCCTCATCCTGGAGCACGACCCGCACTCCGTGATCGAGGGGGTGGTGGTGGCCGGCATCGCCGTGGGCTCGCATACCGGCTACATCTACATTCGCGGCGAGTACCGCTACCTTTCAGAGATCATGCAGAAAGCGCTGGCCGACGCCTACGCCCGCGGCTTTCTCGGAAAAAACATTTTCGGCAGCGGCTACGATTTCGACGTTTACTGGCATGGCGGCGCCGGCGCTTACGAAGTGGGCGAAGAGTCGGCGCTGATGGAATCTCTGGAAGGCAAACGCGGCGTGCCCCGCATCCGCCCCCCCTTCCCCGCTGTGGTCGGACTCTGGGGCGGCCCCACCGTCATCAATAATGTGGAAACACTGGCCAGCGTGCCTCACATCATGCTGGGCGGCGGCGAGTGGTACGCCAGCCTGGGCACGCCTAAAAACGGCGGCACGCGCCTGTTCTGCCTCAGCGGCCATGTGGCCAAGCCTGGGGTGTATGAACTGCCGCTGGGCTACAACCTGAAGAAAATGATTTTCGAGGTGGCCGGCGGCATCCGCGCCGGCAATAAGCTCAAGGCAGTCACGCCCGGCGGTTCTTCCACGCCCGTGCTCAAGGTCGACGAATGCGACGTGGGCATGGATTTCGACCAACTCATGAAGGCCGGTTCCATGCTGGGCTCCGGTGGTGTGGTCGTGCTCGACGATACCACCTGCATGGTCAAGTACCTGCAACGCATCATGATGTTCTACCAGCACGAGAGTTGCGGCTGGTGCATTCCCTGCCGCGAGGGCACCGACTGGCTGAAGAAGACCCTGAACCGTTTTCACGCCGGCGGCGGGGTGGAAAAGGACATCGGCAACATTCAGTATCTGGCGGAAAACATGCTCGGCCGCACCTTCTGCCCTTTGGGCGATGCGGCCGCCATGCCCGCGATTTCGATTGTGAAGAAGTACCGCCAGGAATTTGAAGATCACCTGAACGGACGGCCCTGCCCCTTCGAGGAGAAAGCGGTGGAAGTGGCGGTACCGGCCTGAACGATTGCGTAATCGGGTAATTGTGTAATTGGGTAAACGAAAATCGCTCTGCAATCGGGGCGGCAGAAGGTGTTTAAATTACACAATTACTCAATTACACAATAACTCAATTTCATATGCCCGACGTAAACATCACGGTTGACGGCAAGAAGCTGTCGGTTCCCGCCGGCACGCTGCTCATTGAGGCCTGCAAGAGTGTGGGCATCGAAGTGCCTTCCTTCTGCTATTACCCCGGGCTCTCCCTGCAGGGCGCCTGCCGCATGTGCCTGGTCAAAATCGACAAAATGCCCAAGCTGCAGACCGCCTGCACCACGGTGGTCACCGAGGGCATGGTGGTAAGCACCGACGTGGACGAGGTTCGCCAGGCGCGCAAGGCCATGCTGGAGTTGGTGCTGGCCAATCACCCGCTGGATTGCCCGGTGTGCGATGCGGGCGGCGAATGCGAACTGCAGGACATGACCTTCGCCTACGGCGCCGCCGAATCCAAGCTCATTGACATCAAGAATCACAAGGATGAGCAGCAGTGGTCGCCGGTGGTCTACTTCGATCGCCCGCGCTGCATCATGTGTTACCGCTGCGTTCGCGTTTGCGGCGAAGGCATGGACGTGTGGGCATTAGGCACCGCCAATCGCGGCTCCGCCCAGCTCATCATGCCCAATCACGGCGACTACCTGGAGTGCGAAGAGTGCGGCATGTGCATTGATATCTGCCCCGTGGGCGCGCTCACCTCCGGCGCCTACCGCTATAAGACCCGCCCCTGGGAGATGAAGCACGTGGGCACCGTCTGCGCCCATTGTGGCGACGGCTGCAAGACCACGCTGGGGGTGCGCCGCTCCCCTACCGGCATGCAGATTGTGCGCGGCGACAATCGCGACAAGAGCGGCATTAACGGCGACTTTCTTTGTATCAAGGGGCGCTACGCCTTCGATTTTGCAAATCATCACAACCGCATCAGGCAACCGCTCATCCGCAAAGACGGCCGCCACGTGCCCGCCACTTATGACCAGGCTTACGAGCACATCGCGCTTCGGCTGAAGGAAATTGGCGAGCAGCACGGCGGGCAGGCCATTGGCGTGATCGGCTCCACTCGCACCAGCAACGAGGAAAATTACCTGCTGCAGAAGTTTGCCCGCCTGGTGCTGGGCAGCAACAATATTGACCACCACCGTACCGCCGACTTTCCTGCCTTTGTCGGCGCCCTCGCGGGGAAAAAGGACGCCACTGCCAGCATGCGCGACGTCTTCAACGCGCCCGCGATGTTGCTGATCGGCAACGACCCCACCGAGCAACACCCGCTGCTCGCCTGGCAGATTCGCAACAATGTGCGCCTGCACCGGGCGCGTCTTTATGTGGTGAATTCTTCGCCTATCAAGCTGCGCCGTCAGGCGGCCGGCTTCACCCAGATTCCCGCTGGAACCGAGCCGCAACTGGCCGCGTTTCTGGCCGGCGACGATTCCGCCGCAAGCACTCTAGCTACTGGCGAGACTACCCGCGAAGCGCTCAACGCCCTGCGGGACAAGCTCCGCGGAGAGCCGAACCTGGTCATTATCTTCGGTTCAGAACTCCGCGGGCGCGATATCGAATCGCTCGTGCGTTTCGGCTCGGCCAGCTCCGGAGCGAAGTTTGTCTGTCTGGGCGATTACGCCAACTCCCGCGGCGCCGCCGACATGGGTCTGTATCCCGGCCTGCTCCCCGGCTACGTGCCCGTGGGCTCCGGCACCCGGTTTCAGGAGGAGTGGGGCGCGCCTCTGCCCGCCGAACCGGGCATGAACTTGCTGCAAATGGCCGAGGCCGCCAGAGCCGGCAGCCTGAAAGCGCTCTACATTGTGGGCGCCAATCCCGTGGCCCGCTGCAACATTGATCCCTTTGCGCTCTCCAAGACTTTTGTAGTCGTGCAGGACATGTTTCTGACCGAAACCGCGCTGCTTGCGGAAGTGATCCTGCCCGCGGCCAACGCTTATGAGAAGTCGGGCACGTTTACCAATACCTGCGGCGACCTGCAATTGCTGAAGAAAGCCGGCGACATCAGCACCGTAAAGAGCGATCTTGAGATGCTCCTCCGGGTCGCCGAGCGCATGGGCTTTGATCTGCGCCGCCTGGTGCCTTTTCGTCAGGCTGAGCGCGCGGACTTGGGCCAGTCTCGCGGCGTGCAATCGGGCGAAGCCGATCGGCACGCCGTTTGGCTGGAAGCACATGGGCTCGAGCCCAAGCTCAGCCCCTTTGATGCCATCGCCATGCTCGATGAAATCCAGCGTCTGGTGCCGGGATACGATGTTTCGCGCCTGGAACTGCTGGCCGGCAACGACCAGCACACGACAGCGGAGGGGAGCGCAGCCGGCGCCGGCGCCAGCCATCCCGAACTGATCCTACCCGCTAATGACACCCTGTTTACCTCGGGAACTCTGGGGCGCTATTCGCAGACGCTGAACTCGGTAATGGAGAACCCGCGGCGCGAGCCATTGGAGAAAACGGATAAAGAAGTGGCGGTGTAAAGCGGTTCCAGTTTCAAGTTTCGAGTTCTTAGCGCACGCTTTTGAAACTCGAAACTTGAAACTCGAAACTTTGCCTGTAAGTACTTGAGGAACCACACAACTTGAGCCTTGGCACTTTCATCCTCGTCTCCGTCATCAAGATCGTGATTGCGCTCGTTGTGTTGCTCACGGGTGTGGCATACACGGTCTGGCTGGAGCGCAAACTGGTGGGCCGCATCCAGAACCGCTGGGGCCCCACCCGGGTCGGCCCCTTCGGCCTGCTGCAACCGCTGGCTGACGGCGCCAAGTTTCTGTTCAAGGAAGACATCACGCCGCCGCACGTCTATAAGCCGCTGTACATAGCGGCGCCCATGATCGCGATGATTTTTGCCGTAACCTCCATGGCGGTCATTCCTATCGGCGGCTGGGTGACGGTGGCGGGCGTGCATACGCCGCTGCAGATCACCGATGTGAACATCGGCCTGCTCGTCATCCTGGGCATCACCTCCATCGGGGTATACGGCATCGCGCTTGCCGGCTGGGCTTCGAACAGCAAGTATTCCTTGCTCGGCGGCCTGCGGGCTACGGCGCAGATGATCAGCTACGAGGTGGCTCTGGGGCTTTCGCTGGTCGGCGTGCTGATTCTCTCCGGGACTTTCAGCCTGCGCGGCATCGTGGACGCCCAGGCTGGTACCTGGTGGGGCTGGCTGCCCAAGTGGAATTTCTTTCAGGGGCAGTTCGTCGCCTTCTTTATTTACCTGATGGCGGCCTTCGCGGAAACCAACCGCATTCCGTTCGACCTGCCGGAAGCGGAAACAGAACTGGTGGCCGGCTACCACACCGAGTACAGCGCCATGAAGTTTGCCATGTTCTTTATGGCGGAATACGCCAACATGTTTACTGTGGCCTGCCTGGCTTCGCTGCTGTTTCTGGGCGGCTGGCATGGCCCTTTGTTCGGCCCCACCTGGCTGCAGGAAATCCTGCCCGTGTTCTGGTTTGCGCTGCGGGTGTTCGCGTTTATCTTCCTGTACATTTGGATTCGCGGCACCCTGCCCCGTTTCCGTTACGACCAGCTCATGAAATTTGGCTGGAAGGTGCTGCTGCCGCTGGCGGTGGCGAACCTGGTGATTACGGGGTTGGTGGTGGCGCTAAGAGCGTAGGAGTCAGGGCTGAGGAGTCAGCGTAGTTGGTAGCTGGTAGTTGGTTTTGCTAAAAGCCAGAGCTAACAGCCAAGAGCCGAAGACCGACGGCCAGTCAGCTAGATAGCTAGCCAGCTGGAAATTACTACATGCTGCATTTAATCCTATTTTCGGTTTTTGCCGTGATCGCGGTGGCGGGAGCGCTGAACCTGCTCATCCAGCGCCATCCCATCAGCAGCGCGCTTTCGCTCATCGTGGTCATGGGCTCGCTGGCGGTTGAATACCTCCTGCTGGGCGCCGAATTCGTCGCCGCCATCCAGGTCATCATCTACGCCGGCGCCATCATGGTGCTGTTCGTTTTCGTCATCATGCTTCTCAACGCGGGGGTGGAAGAGCGCACCAAAGGCAGCAAGGTTGCCCTCATATTGGGTTTTCCTGCCATGCTCGCCATTGGGCTGCTGGTGGCCTGGGTGCTGGTGCGCGCTCCCGATGTTGGCTCGGTGAATGTCGGCGCCATGTATGGCCCGCCCAAAGCGATAGGCTGGCTGCTTTTTCATGATTTTCTACTGCCTTTTGAAGTCACATCGGTGCTGGTGCTGATCGCCATCATGGGCGCGGTAGTGTTGGCCTCGCCTGTGCGTTCGCGCTTTTCCAAGCCGCAGCCCGAAGCCGAGAGCCGCCAGGCTTTCAAAGTGGCAGCGGCCAGAGACGCCGCGCATGAGGAAACCATCTCCGCCAGGAGGTCCAGCTAATGGTTCCCCTGCATTACTACCTGGTGCTAAGCGCGATTCTGTTCGCCTGCGGTATAACTGGATTTCTCATCAAGCGCAACGTCATCACCATCTTCATGTCCATTGAGCTCATGCTCAACGCGGTAAATCTCTCCTTCGTCGCCTTTGCCGCTCGCTGGCACGTGCTCAGCGGCCAGGTGTTCGTATTCTTCGTGATGGTCGTGGCCGCGGCCGAAACCGCGGTCGGCCTGGCCATCATCATTGCCGTCTATCGCACGCGCGAGACGCTAAACGTGGACCAGGCGAATCTGCTCAAACTATGACCCCTAACTTTCACCTCTGGCTCATCCCGCTGCTGCCCCTGGCTGGCGCCGCCGTGAACGGCTTGGTGGGGCGGAACTTCAGCAAGCGTCTGGTCGCCTTTTTCGGGCTGTTCTTCCTGGCCGCCTCGCTGGGCCTGGTGTGGTGGGTCGCCTTCCAGTTCTGGTCATTACCGCAGGCCGCTATCCCTCATACTGAGGTGCTGGCGCCCTGGATTGTGGCCGGCAATTTCAGCGCCCATTTCGCATTCTATCTTGACCAACTCTCCCTGGTGATGATTCTGGTGGTCACCAACGTCGGCTTTCTCATTCACCTGTATTCGGTGTGCTACATGTGGGAGGAAGGCGGTTTCTACCGCTATTTCAGCTATCTGAACCTGTTCATGTTCTTCATGCTGACGCTGGTGCTGGCCAACAACTACCTGCTGATGTTTATCGGCTGGGAAGGCGTAGGCCTCGCCTCCTACCTGCTGATCGGCTTTTTCTTCGTGCGCGACTCCGCCGCCTCCGCGGGCAAAAAGGCGTTCATTCTCAACCGCATCGGCGATTTTGGCTTTTTGATTGCACTCTTCTTGCTCATTCAGCACTTCGGCACCCTGGATTTTGACAGAGTTTTTCCCGCGATTTCCGGCCTGCCGGTGGAGACAGCGGGCGCGGGCCTACTGACCGCCATCGGCCTGCTGCTGCTGGCGGGCGCCTGCGGCAAGTCGGCGCAGATTCCCCTCTACGTCTGGCTGCCCGACGCTATGGAGGGCCCCACCCCAGTCTCCTCCCTGATCCACGCCGCCACCATGGTGACCGCCGGCGTCTACATGGTCGCGCGCTCCAACGTCATCTTCGATCACGCGCCCGACGCGCTCATGGCCGTCGCTATTGTCGGCGTGATCACGGCGCTCTTTGCCGCCATCATCGGCATGGCGCAGAACGACATCAAGAAGGTTCTCGCATACTCAACCGTTTCTCAACTCGGCTACATGTTCCTGGCCTGCGGTGTGGGCGCCTTTTCCGCCGGCATCTTCCACCTGATGACTCACGCCTTCTTCAAGGGCCTGCTCTTCCTGGCCGCCGGCTCCGTTATTCATGCGCTCGGCGGCGAGCAGGACATGCGCCACATGGGCGGCCTGCGCAAAGAAATTCCCTGGACCTTCTGGACCATGACCGCGGCTACCGTGGCTATCGCCGGCATACCTTTCTTCAGCGGCTTTTTCAGCAAGGATGAAATCCTCTGGAAGTCGCTTTCCAGCCCCTATGGCAGCCGCGCCTACTGGGCGATCGGCGTCTTCACCGCGCTGCTGACCTCGTTCTACATGTTCCGGCTCTGGTTCATGACCTTCTTCGGCGAGTATCGCGGTTCGGGAAGCCACGGCTATGAGCATGCCGGCCACGCCCACCCCACGCTGGCCAGCGCCAAGGACGTGCTGGCGGAAATTGTGGTGCCCGCCGAATTCGTCAGCACGGTCATGAG
>DATJEH010000295.1:0-28291 GCA_035496875.1 Terriglobales bacterium
GCGGAGAAGGCCAGCGGCCGCGACTGGGCGCGCGGCAGTTCGATTATGACCACCGCGCCGGGCTGCAGGTTTTCCGCGCGAATTTCTCCGCCGTGCTCTTTTACCAGGCCATAGCAGATGCTCAGTCCCAGGCCGGGCCCCTTGCCCACCGGCTTAGTGGTGTAGAAGGGATCGAAGGCACGGTTGAGGTCACTGAAGCCTTTTCCCGAATCGGCAAAGCGAATCACGACGTGGCTGTGCCGGGCGAACATCTCAATGCTGATGCGCCGCTCGGTCGTGCCGTCTATCGCGTCCAGAGCATTGCCCAGCAGGTTCACGAAAACCTGCTTCATCTGCCCTTCATCACCCACAATGCGGGGCAGCGTGGGATCAATGTTGGTGCGCAATTCGACGCGCTCGCTGCGCAGCTTGTATTCGAACAGCGCCAGGGCTTCGCGCAGGACCAACTGCAGGTCGAGAGGCGTCTGTTCGATGGTCTTGCCGCGGGCGAAGCGCAGCAGGTTATCAATGATGCGCTGCATGCGCCGGCTCTCGTGGCTGATTTTCTCCAATTTTTTTCGGGCATTCTCCGGCTGTACTTCCTCCAGCAGCAGTTCGGAGAAACCGGAGATCGAGGTCAGAGGATTGTTCAGTTCGTGGGCCACGCCGGACACCAGCTTGCCGATAGCGGCCAGTTTCTCTGAGCGGATGAGTTGCTGCTGCAAGGCGGCATTTTCGAATGAAACCGACAAGTCGGCGGCCAGCAGCTCGATCTTCGACATTTCCTCGGAGGTCACCCGGGTGACATCCTTGGGATCGTCCAGCGAAATGCAACCCAGGCACCGCCCGGTGGAAGAACGCAGAGGAACAATGACTTCGTCACCGTTTTCCCAAAGTGGATTGGGAGCGAACTGTTCCACGCTGCGCACGGGGTCAAACCTGGCTAGGTCGCGATATTTGATGAGAATGGAACTGGAGCCGATGGACCGCCCCAGCGACGACATCTCTGCAATATCGGCTCCAGTCCAGTGTTGCACCTTGTCCCGGAGTTCACGGCTGGCCTGGGGTGAAAGGCCGCTCTCGCCGGCGATGTCCAGCTTGCCTTCCTCATTTTCGAAGTTGATCGCGACCCGGCGGAAATTGCTGAACTGTGTAATTACGCGCGCGATTTCCGGGCACATGAGCTTGGGGTCGGCCCCGGTGAGCAGACGGGAGGTGATCTGAGAAAAATACTGCAGTTGCCGGTTGGCCTGATGTTCGCGGTCGTTCACCGCCAGCAGCGACAACGACTTATCCTCCAGCAGCGTCAAAATCATGCCGAAAGCCACAAAATATTTGGGCACGTTCCAGATTTCAGGGTTGATGGCGACACGGGGCAGGAAGTGGTCAGTGAGAGCGCCCACGGGAAAGACTGCTCCCCAAAAGAAAAAGCCCAGAGCTGTAGTGGAAACACCAGGGGAGCGGCGCTGATAAATGCGATAGAAGTTCACGCCGGCCAACATGTAGCCCAGGGCAAGGACAGCGAGCGTGCCAGTGTCATAGTTGCGATGCCAGGCATCATGGATGGACCAGCAGCCGACGGCAAACAGGAACACCGCCACGCCCTGGCCGAAGCGGGGCAGCGGCCGTCGGACCCGCAGCAGAAAAGCCGTCGAGCCAAAAAAGATAGCCGCCATGGTGGCCAGGTAAGGCCAGCGTAGATCCAGGGGAATGCCAGCCAGGATGGAGTGTGCCAGCACAGGTGGCACCAGGAGCAGAAAAAAGAAGCGCAAGCGGCGCCGGCTATCAAAAATAGCCTTCCAGGTGGAAGCCACAAAGACGGTGCCTGCCAGCTCCAGACCGGCAAGCTCCACCACGCTCGCGAATTGCCCGCGCCAGCCTGGGGCGGCGTCGAAGGCCTGGGCTATGAAGTGCGCCAGAATCAAGGCCCAACCGACGATCCATAGCCGCACCGTGCGCGAGGGAGCGTGCTTACGCAGGGAGACGAAGATGCCCAGCAAGACGCAGAGCACCAGGATAGTCGGCAGCTTATCCAGCAGGGAACTCATGAAGGTTGTCTGGGGAACGCTCGACAATGGAATGTTATGGGAGGAGAGACGAGGTCGCCAGAGAACTTTAGTAACTTATTGGGAACCATGGCCAAGAAAAGAGGCGTACGCAAAAAAAAAGGGGGGCGACAGCGGGCTGTCACCCCCCTTTTTGGAATTAAAGCTAATTCAGTTGTTGGCGCTCGGCATTCGGTCCGTGCTCGGTAGGTATCACCGAGACCGGGGCCTGCAATTGGAAGTTCAGCACGGTCTCCGAAGGCAGCAGGATTTGCTGGCCCTTGGTGGCTGCGGAAACGCCGGTGCCGGCGCCAGCGCCTACGGTGGCGCCAACAGCCGCGCCCTTGCCGCCTCCCAGCAGACCACCCAGGATGGCGCCGATGGCGGCACCGCCGCCTACTTTGGCGGCCGTCGCCTTGCCGCGCGAGCTGCCCTTACGGCTGTACTGGTTGGTTTGCAGGCTATAGGACCTGCCATTCACGGAAAGCCGGGTCAGCGACATGATGATGTCAGACTGGCCGGCGAAGCGGCCGGCGCTCTTGACCTCGTCCAGACGCCCGGTTACGTCGAAGCCGGCAGGGACTACGACATTGCCGTTTTCA
Source organism: Terriglobales bacterium (assembly GCA_035496875.1). GTDB lineage: Bacteria > Acidobacteriota > Terriglobia > Terriglobales > Acidobacteriaceae > JAICWP01. Next base: position 2,627 of record DATJEH010000295.1, read on the forward strand.
TCGGCCAGCGGGGAATCGAGAGTGGCGCGAAAACTCTGGCCGGTCTGGTTCTTCTCGCTGTCAATTGGCTCAATCAGACGAATAGCGATGTTGGTTCCGGCAGGAACCATGACCGGCTTGGGGGGCGGTGGCGGAGCAGGAATGGAAGCCTCCGCAGGCGCTGGTGCAGCCGGAGCTGAATTCATGGCCATATCGTTGGAAGCGGCGCTGTTACTGATTTCAGCAGGAGCACGGCGCGCGCGGTGACGGGGGGCGGCGCGGCGCTCCGGCGCCGGGGCCGGAGGAGGCGCCTCCTGCTGTGCGGCAGGCTCTACGGCTGGCGCGGGCGCAGCGGCCTGCGCGGGCGAGGAAACTTCCAGATTGTTGACTACGGTTTTGACGCCTGCTATCTGCGCCGCATCGGCGGCCGCAGTGGCACGCTCGGCGTCGCTATTGGCGTAGCCGGAAAGGGTAACCACACCGTTGGCCGACTGCACCGTGATTTGCCGGCTCTGCACGTTGGGGTCAGCATAGATCTTGCTCTGCACACTGCCCGCAACCTGCGCATCATTCGGGGCACGCGAGCAGCCAGTAACCAAACCCAAGGATCCCGCCAGCAGCAGCGCACATAGATATAGGGCAAGCTTTGGCTTCATAAAGACACTCCTATGCGAATGCGGGGTTTCTGCTACCAGTTTAGATGCAGAGTGGCTACTCTCCAATTATAAAAATTGGCACCGAGGGCCTAGACCCTGTGAGAGTGTAAAGAACTGTAATCCGGGGAGTTGCAGGTGCAGGCGGTTTCCTGGGACGCGAGTCACTCCGGCTGAAATTGGCCTAACAGACAGCAGTAAACTCTGCCTCAGGGCGATGGTAAGCTCTCTCGGTGGCGGATCTCACGGCGTTTGTGCTGGCGGGAGGCAAGAGTTCGCGCATGGGAGCGGACAAGGCCTCTCTCCTGCTTGATGGCCGCACACTGCTCGAGCGCGCGCTGGAGTTGGCGCGCTCGGTCGCTGAAGATGTCCGCATTGTGGGTGCGCGGGAGAAATTTGCCGCTTTTGCGCCCGTAATCGAGGACGAATATGCGGAGCGCGGGCCCCTGGGCGGAATACACGCCGCGCTCAGCGCCAGCAGCAGCCCGCGCAGCCTGATTCTGGCCGTGGACTTGCCCTTCCTGGAAGAGAGATTCCTGCAGTACCTGGTGGCCGAGGCTCGCGCCGGGATTGCCACCGTGACCGTGCCGCGAGCGGGGGGAGGATTACAGCCGCTGTGCGCCGTGTATGGCCATGAATTTGGGGAACTGGCGGAGCAGGCCTTGGCGGCGGGTCGAAACAAGATTGACACTCTGTTTGCCCAGATTCCGGTGCGTATTATCGAAGAAGAAGAACTGACGCGCTTTGCCTTCTCTGCCGCGATGTTCGACAATTTAAATACCAGAGATGAGTGGGAGCAGGCGCGCCGGCGCCGGCAACAGAAAACATGAGTTCCATGCTTACCAGCGCGCCCGCCGACGGCCATGACCTCGAGGCGGCCTCTCGCCCCGGAGAGCAAGAACAATCCCCGCGTAAGCCCTACATTGAGTTCAGCCATGTGTTCAAGACGTTCGGGTCCAATTGTGTTCTGGATGACGTGAGCTTCGATGTAATGCCAGGAGAGACGGTCTGCATTCTGGGGCGCAGCGGAGTAGGGAAATCGGTGTCCCTGCACCACATCATGGGATTCCTGAAGCCGGATTCGGGGCGGGTAATCGTAGCCTTTGAGGACATTACCGACTATCCGGAAGAAGAGCTAGAGCGCATTCGCAAGAAGGTCACCATGGTTTTCCAGAATGGCGCCCTATTCGATTCGCTGACGGTCGGCGAGAATGTGGCTTTTCCCCTGCGCGAGCGCGGCGATCTGAATGAAGAGCAGATTTACCAGATCGTAGACGGGCTGTTGGATATGGTGGGCGTGAAACCTATGCGCGACGTGCTGCCCTCCGACCTTTCCACCGGCATGAAGCGTTCGGTGGCTATCGCGAGGGCCCTGGCTGCGCAGCCGGAATGCGTGCTGTACGACGAACCCACGACCATGGTGGACCCACTGATGGCCCAACTGCTCGGCGACCTTATCAAGAAGCTGAAATTTCAGCTCAAGCTGACCAGCGTGGTCGTAACCCACGACATGCGGCTGGCCAAGAAACTGGCCGACCGTGTGGTCTTCCTGCACGAAGCCAGGGTGATTTTTTTCGGCACCACGGCCGAGATGGTGCGCTCACGCGAGCCCATCGTGAAAGAATTTCTGGAGCTGGATGAGTTGCGCCTCGAACCTCCGCCGCCGGGACAGGAGGGCGGAGAATGGCGCGGCGAGACCTGAGTGCCAGAGCCAAACTCCCGGTCAGAAGCCTTCGGCCATCAGGCGCTCGACCGTCAGTTCGGCGCTGGCTTCCTCCCCGCGCACCATTTTTTCCACGTATTTGGCCACCAGATCCACTTCCAGGTTGAGGGGATCGCCGGGACGGAGCGACTTCAGGTTGGTCATTTCCACGGTGTGAGGAATGATGGCAATGGTCACTCTGGCACCCTCCAGCTTGGCCACGGTCAGGCTGATGCCCTCTACCGACAGCGAACCCTTGTGGACCACATAGCGCTCCAGTTCGCGGGGAATTTCCAGGCGCAGCCAGAAATCATTTCCGCCGGGTATGGGATCGAGGCCGAGAAATTTGCCAGTGCCATCCACGTGACCCTGCACCAGGTGGCCACCAAAGCGGCCGTCCGCGCGCATAGGCAGTTCCAGGTTGACGAGCGCGCCTTCGCGAATGCGGGAAAAGGACGTACGGACCCAGGTCTCTGCCGCCAGGTCGGCGGCAAAAGATTGGGGCTGAACATCTACCGCGGTGAGGCAGGTGCCGCTCACAGAGATGCTGTCGCCGATGTGGAGTTCGCGCGGCAGGCGGGAGGCGGAAACGCTAAGGCGGCGCTGCCCGTCCTTCTCTGTGATCTTCTCCACCCGCCCGACTTCTTCAATCAGTCCAGTAAACATGAGTTCATTGTATGCGACGTGCTCGGCAATCCTGGCGGTTTCTCAGCGTCCGCCGGCGGCGCTGGCTGGCGGCGTTGCTGGACGGCTGAAAAGCCGCTGCGACAGCCATTCAGCGTCCGTACCCAGGCCGCTGAGAGCAGCCCCGCCCAGAGCTAATAGCCCAAAGATGAGAATCGCAAATACCCCCAGCAACGGAATCGCCTGCAGAACCCCCACCAGGATGGCGCCCGCCACTACTGCTCCCATCAAGCCGGCGGCCGGGGCAAGGCCATGGCCCACCCAGGCGCTCACTCCGGCGTAGCCGACAATGGCGAGCACGATCATTCCCAGCGACAGGCCGATAAAGACGAGTGGCCCCAGGGGACCGGCCCAGTGAAATACCGCATTCAGAACCACGAATCCGGCCAGCGCACCCAGACCTGCGAGCAATGCCAGGCCCGTGTTCCTGCGCAAGGCTTGCACCATTATCTCAATGCGTCGCTCCCCCAGCACGGCCACGCACAGAACGGAAAGAACGACGCCCACCACCAGCATGAACAAGAATGGGACCAGGAGTATGAGGGCCAGGCCGGAGGCATTGCCCAGGACGGAAGGGCTGGAAACCTCGCCCTCGATTCTGGCTGTGGGATCCCGTAGAATCTTGCCGCCCACCACGCTCGCATCGCCGTGAATCACGGCGCCCGGGCCAAGCCGCAGGTTGCCGCCGACCACAACGGCGTCGCCCTGGACGGTTCCGTCCACCTGCACATTGCCGCCTACAGCCACCAGATCGCCGTTGCCGCGTCCAGCGATATGAATGGAACAACCGATGCAGACCGCGTCACCCAGGGCCTCGTTGGGACCGACGTCAATGGCTTTGCCAACGTGCACCATGTCGTTTCCGTGCTCGGCGGAAACGTCGGTCGCGTGGAGGCAAGAGGAAACCAGCAGCAGCCCGCAAACAACCAGCAACATGCCGAAAATTTTCATGGCAGGCTCCAGGCCGAAAGAGCTGGAGAATCGTACCCGCGCCAGCTGGCAACCATAGGCTGCTATTCCCCGGGTGTCAATTGCCGCGCAGGCAGGAGCGGCCAGCCCTGCCGCCTCGGTTGGCTATAATGAAAGTTTAGTGCGCATACAGTGTAGGTTTTCGGGCATTTTTCATGATTCAGACCTTATTCGGCAGCGTCGAGCAGAAACCCGGCTTCCTTGACCGCATGAAGCAGGCGGTTACCCGTACCCGCGAGAACCTGAGCGAACGCCTGGAAGACGTGGTTTCCTTCCACAAGGAAATTGACCGTTCCACCTTGGACGACTTGGAAGCCACGCTGATTGGCGCCGACCTGGGCACTACCACCACGCACGAGGTGCTGGAAAAACTGCGCGAAAAGGCGGACCGGAAGCAGATCAAGGACGTGTGCGAGCTCAAGCGCCTGCTCAAGGAAGAGTTGCTGGCCATCCTCAATCAGGGCAGCTCCCAGCCGGCGCAGAAGGTGGAAGGCGAGCCCGAGGTGATCCTGGTAGTAGGGGTGAACGGTACGGGCAAGACCACTACTATCGGCAAGCTGGCGAATGTTCTGCGCGCTGATGGTAAATCTGTGCTGCTGTGCGCGGCCGATACCTTTCGCGCCGCCGCTATCGAACAACTGGAAATCTGGGGCACGCGCACGGGCACGGAAGTGATCAAGACCAAGCCGGGCGGTGATCCGGCGGCCGTGCTCTTCGACGCGCTTCAGGCGGCGAAGGCGCGCCAGGCCGACTACGTCATTGTGGATACCGCGGGCCGCCTGCATACCAAGGTCAACCTGATGGCAGAACTGGAGAAGATGCGGCGCACGGCACAGCGCATCATTGCCGGCGCGCCCCATGAAACCCTGCTCATCATGGACGCCACCACCGGGCAGAATGGCCTGCAGCAGGCGCGTTTGTTTACCCATTCCTCGGGCGTGACCGGCATCGTGTTGACCAAGCTGGATGGTACGGCCAAAGGCGGGGTAGTGGTGGCCATTACCCGCGAATTGGGATTGCCCGTGCGTTATGTGGGCGTGGGGGAAAAAGCCGGCGACCTGCTGCCCTTCGATCCGCAGGCATTTGTGGATTCGCTATTCGAGTGAACACCTGCCTCGGAGACAGAGATGGATTGACGTGTAGATTTTACGATTGACGATTGAACGCGGCCGCTTTCAAGGGGTCGTAATCGTCAATCGCAAATCATCAATCGTCAATTGGTTTTCTCTGTGCCTCTGTGCCTCCGTGGTGAATCAGGCTCTCAATGAGCAGCGAAGCGGACGAACGCTATATGCAAAAGGCGCTGGAACTGGCGCGCCAGGGCGTCGGCCTGGCTTCGCCCAATCCGTGCGTGGGAGCGGTTCTGGTCAATGAGACCCGAATCGTGGGCGTCGGCAGCCACACTTATGAAGGCCTGAAGCACGCGGAAATTCTGGCGCTGGAGCAGGCGGGCGAGCGCGCCCGCGGCGCCACCCTCTACCTCAACCTTGAACCATGCTGTCACCAGGGGCGCACCGGGCCCTGCGCCGACGCGCTGATTGCCGCAGGCGTCAGCCGGGTGGTGGCTTCCATGCCGGACCCCAATCCCCTGGTCGCAGGCCAGGGCCTTGTCAGGCTGCGTGCGGCTGGGATTGAGGTTGAGGTCGGTCCTGGCGCCGAGGAAGCCCTTAAGCTCAATGAATCCTTCGCCAAGTACATTCGGCATAAAGCGCCCCTGGTCACGCTCAAGGCGGCGATGACGCTGGACGGCAAAATTGCGCCGCCGCCAGGGGAATCGGCCAATCCCACGGCTTTAGGCGTGGGGGGAGTGAGCGGCGGATGGATCACGAGCGAGGCGGCGCGCGTTCATGTTCACCAGTTGCGCCACCAGCACGATGCCATCCTGGTAGGCGTGGGCACCGTCATCGCCGACGATCCGCTGCTCACCGACCGCAGCGGCCTGCCGCGGCGGCGCCCGTTGCTGCGCGTCGTGGTGGATTCGCGACTGCGCCTGCCGCTGCACTCGCGCGTGGTCAAGACGGTGAAGGATGATGTGCTGGTCATCTGTTCCTTCGCGGAAGAGAAGAAGCGGCAGCAACTGGAAGAACACGGCCTGCGGGTGCGGCAGGTAGGCTTGGGGTCAGGCAACGGCCGCCCCGGCATGAACGAGATTCTGGCCTGCCTGGGAGAATTGGAGATCACCAGCCTGCTGATTGAAGGCGGCGCCATGGTCAACTGGGCGGCGCTGGCGGCCGGTGTGGTGGACAAAGTGTTTCTCTATTACGCGCCCAAAATCCTGGCTGGCACCGGCTCCGTGCCCTTCGCCGCCGGGCCCGGCTTCCGCCGCATGAGCGAGGCGGCCTACCTTCGCTCCTTCCGCCTGCACCGCTTTGGCGAGGACTTTGCGGTGGAAGGTTACCTCAAGGACCCGTATGCCGATTGATGCTTGTCCTTGCTGAGCCGGCTATTTCAAGCCCTGTACGGTGAATAACTGTGAGAGCACGCGGTCGTAGGAATAGGCGTAGGCGCTCTGGTCAGGCAGGACACAGATATGGAGGACGCCGGTGATGCCGGCGCGATCCGCGGGCGCCAATTCCTTCCACAGAGTGCGCTTGCCGGAGGGCAGCTCGATGCGGTAGACGGGAGCGGTCATGCCGGGTTTTGTCACAAGAAGAGAACGACTATCCGAGCTCCAGGCGATGGGTATCTCTTCCGCTGCCAGGCCGGGGAATGATTGTGTGGGCCCGCCGTCGGGCGAAAGCAGCAAGCCCTTGCCGGACAGCACAGTTGCCACATAGCGTCCGTCGGGCGAGGGCAAGGCGCCATAGATGAGTCCTTCCGGCGAGATGGCGCGCGGCGAGCCGGAGAGGTCCTGCACATAGATTCGGGGATCGTGCTTTGCTTCCATGGCGACGAATACGATGCGCTGGCCGCCGGGAAGCCAGTGCGCTTCCTCCCAGTAAGCAGCAAAGTCGCCTTTGATGAGGCGCGGTTCGCCCACGCCCGTGGGGAGCAAGCGCAATTCGCTGCGGGAGCGCGTCAGGGCAAGGGCCCACTTGCCATCCGGGGAAATACTGAGTCCCATCCCGTTGCCCAGACGAACCGGGGCAGAACCATCGGTCTTGCGCAGATAAACGGAACCTTGGGAGCCGCCCGCCTCCTGGATCTCGCTGAACAGCATCTGGCTGCCGTCGTTGGAGAGGTCCCCCAGCAGGGAGCCATCGAGCCAGGAGAGATCGCGTTCCACCCCGGACCTCGCAAAATAGCGGATGCCGGTTTCACGGTTCTCCGCGGCCAGCAGCACCTGCCCCTCATGGGAAATGTCGTACAGGCGAGTGGGACCGGTGAGGCGCAGGACCAGTCGCTGTTTGCCGGAAAGGGAAATGCCGTACAGGCCCCAGTTCGAGTCGGGCGCCTGTGCAGCAAACCAGATCTCGTTACCGGAAGGAGTCCAGGCCAGTCCCTGAATCCGCAGCATCCCCGGGGAAAGAATGCGCCTCCTGTGCTGCCGATCCACAACGCTTATGACAAAGGCACCTTTTTCGACCTCCCAAAACGCGACCAGCTTTAAGTCGGGAGCAAGACGAATGTCGTGAATGGGTCCCTCTTTTTCGTAAAGGGAGGTGCCCACCGGATATTCCAGGCGGTCGCCGACTCCGGTGTCGAGGGTAACGGCCAGGGAACCGTTCTCCCCCCAGTCGGCGAACTCCACCCCGTCCATGACCGGGCGGGGTGCGGCGCCGCCGAGCAGGGCGGCGCGTTCCAGGGTGCCGGAAACGGGAGGCAGAGGATCGCGATTGCGCAGCGAAAGGGCCAGTTCTCCGCTGGAGGAGACGGCGTAAACATCGGTGTTGGCCAGCCCCAGCGGCCGCGATTCCGGGCTGTCGGCAGTAACCAGAAACACCTCCGGCTTGTTGCCGTCCCAGGCGGCTCCATAGACCACGGTTTTGCCGTCAGAAGCAAAGCGGGCGGTCAAGATGGTGCCGCGGCGAAAGGTAAGGCGGTGAAAAGTGGGTTGGGAACGGTTGGTGAAGCGGCGCCCGGCCAGAAAAAATCCGGCACCCGCAAGCGTGAACACCAACAGACCTCCGGCCACGGCCGCCAGCCAGCGACGTGAACGGGGCAGTGGAATGGGCCCGGAAATGGCGCTGGTGCTGGAGGGCGAAGCAACATCCGCCAGCTGGAATCCAAGATCACGAGCTGACTGGAATCGCTCCTGGTTATTTTTCTCCAGGCAATGGCGCACGATCCTTTGCAGCGCAGGCGGGATGTTGCGGTTAGTGGCGGCGAGGTCGGGCGGTTCCTCGCGCAGAATAGCGCTGAGGACGTCAGCCGAAGAGTCGCCGGGGAAAGCGCGCTGGCCGCAAAGCATCTCGTAAAGAATGACGCCAAAACTGAACAGGTCGGAGCGCGCGTCCACCGGCTTGCCCCGCACTTGTTCCGGAGACATGTAACCCACCGTACCCATGACCTTGCCGGCCTCCGTAGCCACCGACATGGTGGCGTGTTCGGCGGAGGGAGAGTCTTCCAGATGGGTCAGCTTGGCCAAGCCAAAGTCAAGGATCTTTACCCGGCCGTCGCCGGTAATAAAGATGTTTTCGGGCTTGAGGTCGCGGTGCACGATGCCCTTTTCGTGGGCGGCGGCCAGGCCGTGCACGATCTGAAGGGCGTAATCGAGCGCCTTTCGAACCGGCAGGGGACCAGTACGAAGCCGTTCGCGCAGAGTTTCTCCCTCCAGCAATTCGGACACGATGTAGGTGAGCTCATGCTCCTGGCCGATCTGGTAAATGGCGAGAATATTGGGATGGTTGAGAGCGGCAGCGGCCTGCGCCTCCTGGGTAAACCGCCGTAAGCGGTCGGAGTCGCCGGAATAAGAAGCGGGAAGAATCTTGAGCGCGACTTCTCTGCCCAGGGAAGTGTCGCGGGCGCGGTACACCTCGCCCATGCCACCGGCGCCGAGTGGAGCAACAATTTGATAGGGACCGAGCCGTGAGCCTTTTTCCAGGTGCATAAGGTGGGGTGATTATATCTGCGAGGTTAATCAAGCCCAATGCAATTGCACCGGCTGGATTAAACAGGCAGAGTTCCCAAATCAGGAATATCGCAGGAAAGTTGATCTTGTTGCTAGAAACGCCCGCTTTCCACGGTGGCGGTTACGTCGGCGGGTACTTCCACCGCCTCGACCGGCGGCGGAGCTTGCGGCTTGACGGAGGCAGTGGACTCCAGATCACCGCGATGGAAGACGGTGGTCAACGCGGCCACGGCTTTGGGGTCGAAGCGTTTGCCGACGAGGGAACTGATAATGCGCACGGCATAAGCGTGATCGTGCGCCGCCTGGTAGGGGCGGTTGGTAGTAATGGCATCAAAGGTATCGGCCACGGCGATAATGCGCGCCAAGAGGGGGATTTCATCGCCTTTCAAGCCGTAAGGATAACCGCGGCCGTCGAGCGATTCGTGGTGCAGTTCGATGCCGGGGATCATTTCCGCCAGCTGTTTCACCGGACGCAGGATGTTGGCGCCCTTGGTGGTGTGTGTCTTCATGATCTCGTACTCTTCCGGAGTAAGGGCGCCCGGCTTCTTGAGCACGCGATCCTCGATGCCGATTTTGCCTACGTCGTGAAGCTGGGCGGAGATGCGCACCCTTTCGATGAACTCATTCTCCAGCCCCATTTCCGTGGCCAGCAGGACGGAGTAGCGGGTAACGCGATCGGAGTGGCCGCGGGTGTAGGGGTCCTTTTCGTCAACCGCGCCGGCCAGCATCTGGATGGAGTTCATGAACAGAGCGCGATTCTCTTCAGCGGCGCGCTTGAGATCATCAACAAAACGCTCCAGATCCTCGGACATGGTGTTGAAGGTCTGGGCCAGTTCGCCAATTTCGGTGCGGCTGCTGAGTTGAACGCGCTGCGAGAATTCACCGCGAGCGATGGCGCGGCTGGTATCGGTCAAAACCTGGATGGGATGGGTGATCTTGCGGGCGGCGTAGCTGCTGATGCCGACGCTCATGAGCACAGCCAGCAGAGCCAGAAGGCCGGCGGTGCGCTGCATCTCATAAATGCCGCGGTAGGCTTCGCGCTGCGGCTTCTGGGCAATAACCGCCCATTCCAGCGAGGGCACTGGGCTATAGGTGCCGAGCATGGATTCAGTCTGGCGGCCAGTGGAGATGTTGAATTCCTTGGTGGCTACGAATTGCGCCTTGCCGCCCTGCTCCACAAAGTTCTTCACGATATCGAGGTTGGTCATTTCCTGGCCAGTGGCGTATTCCGGCTTGACGCCGGCCACCAGCCGGCCCTGGCGGTCCACCACGTAAGTGTCCAGGCCGCCGGTGCTGACTTCCTGCATGCGGCGGATAAGGAACTGGAGGTCAACCACGGCGCCCAGCATGCCGATAAAGTGGCCGCCGGCCATAATCGGGGTGCTGATCAGCATGATGGTGCGCGGAGTCTTGCCGCCATAGGCGGTGAGGGCGTCGCCGTTGTAGATGCGCCCGTCGCGGGCGGCGGAAAAAGCGCGTTCCAGTTCGCGCTGCAGAAAGGCGTCGGGAGCAATGCGCCCGGCGGAGATCCCTTTAGCCTGGGAATTCAGCAGGGTGGAATAAACCAGGTTGTCGGAGGAGGAGACAAAGTTTTCCACCAGGGCGCGCAGTTCCGGGGCGCTCACGTGATTGCCGCTGAGGTCGCCACCGCTGGCAATCTGGATGGCGGAGGACAGATTGTTAAGCATCAGCCGCACCGTGGCCTGGCGCTCGGAAATGTTATCGGCCAGGGAGCGGGTGATGGTGTTCTGCAGCATCATTTCGTTGGTCTTCAAGCGGTCCCGGTTCATGGCAATCATCTGTTGCGAATAGAAATACATCGGGACCACGCTGACCAGCATGAGCACACTGAGGATGAGGTAAAGGATGGGAACGCGCGCGGGTATGGGCAGTTTCTTGAACAAGGAATCCCTGCTCGTCACTCAGCTATGGTCAATTTAGGGGGGAGCTTGAGAAATTGTACTGTGAAGGAGGCAGGAACGGGGGTACAGGGCCGGTTACGAAAGTACCGAGAGCCGTAGTGCGGAGTACCCGTTGACCAGTCGGGAGGGCCTATGTGTATCAGATTTCAGCTGTTGGCAGTGTTGCGGTAGAGGCCGACTTCGCTGGTAGCGCGCCGGGTCATCAGTTCGTGAATGGCCTCCCGGGGGGATTTGTCCTGGTGCAGAATGGCATGCACTTGCTGGGCAATCGGCATTTCCACGGCGTAGCGGTGGGCCAGACCGACCGCAGCATTGGTGGTCAGAACCCCTTCCGCCACCATGCCGTGCATGCCGGAAACCACATCGGCAAGCTTACGCCCGCGCCCGAGTTCCACGCCCACAGAACGGTTGCGGGAGAGTTCGCCGGTGCAGGTGAGCACCAGGTCGCCCAATCCCGCCAGGCCGGCCATGGTCTCACGCCGGCCTCCGCAAGCCACCACCAGGCGGGTGATTTCAGCCAGGCCGCGAGTAATGAGCGCGGCCACCGAGTTATGCCCCAAGCCCAGGCCATCGCACATGCCAGCGGCGATGGCGATAATGTTCTTGAGCGAGCCCCCCAGTTCCACTCCCACAACATCCTCGCTGGTGTACATGCGGAAGGAAGGGTCGCTGAATTCGCGCTGCACGGTCTGCGCAAGATCATGGTCATGAGAAGCAATCGTAATAGCGGTAGGATCGCCGCGCGCCACCTCGCGGGCGAAGGATGGCCCGCTGAGGGCGCCCAGGCGGGGACGAAAGCCGCCGAGTTCCTGGAGCACGTCGGTGATCACCTCGGTCATACGGGAAAGCGTGTCGTTCTCTACGCCCTTGGTGGCGCTGATGAAGAGCATCTCCGGGCGGACCAGGGGCGCCATTTCCCGGAAAAGACGGCGGCAGTGGTGGGAAGGCATGACGCTGACCACCAGCTCGGCCCCGCCTAACGCTTCTGCCAGACGGTTGGTAACCGCTACCGTTTCCGGAACGGAATAGCCCGGCAGGAAGGGTTCGTTAACCCGGCTGGAGACAATGGAGTCGTGTACCTCGCGCTCATAGGCCCAGAGACGAACCGTGTGCGTGCGCTTGCGCCCCAGGACAATGGATAAGGCAGTGCCCCAGGCGCCGGCGCCGATGACGGCGATGTCGCTCACATCCAGCTCGCTTTCATCCGCGCCTCAGGGAAAAGCGGTGCTCGGTGCCGGCGAGCAGGCGGGAGATGTTCTGATGATGCTTGGCGATAATCAGCAGGGAAGCAGCCACCGCCGCCCCCAGGACGCTTTGCATGGGCGAGCCGGGCTGGACATAAAGCAGATAGATAAAGGCGGGCAGCGCAGCCGCGGCCACGATCGAGCCCAGAGAGATATAACGGAAGAGGGCGACCAGAGCGGCAAACACACAGATCGCGACCAGCACTGCTTTGGGAACGATGGCTATGAAAGCTCCGACTCCGGTAGCCACTCCCTTTCCACCGCGAAATTTCAGCCAGAGGGAGAACATGTGGCCCAGAACGGCGCAAAGTGCGGCTATCGCCATGGCTGAGTAGACATACCCCGCGCCGAGGTGCTCAGAGCCGCTGGCCAAAGCGGCGGCAATGGAGACCGCAACAAATCCTTTGCTGGCATCGAGCAGCAGCGTGAGGATGCCCAAGGCAGGCGAAGAGCGGGCGACATTGGTGGCTCCTATATTGCCACTGCCCGTCCGGCGAATGTCGCTGCCGCGGAAGGCGCGCACCAGCAGATAGCCGAAGGGGATGGAGCCCAGAAGATAGGCCATAGCGGCGATGATTCCGAAATTTGCGTTGGCGGCCATGCTCCGGCTCAGGTCAGCGGAAACTTTTGCAGCTTTGTGTACTGCGAGCCCGCGGGCGAGAGCTTGCTCTGGTAGAGAAAGAACTCGCGGGCGCTCATTGTACCGAACTCAGGCGCGGGCAGAAGGCTCAATTTTTCCTGCAGACGCTGGAAGTTGCGATTGGGCTGGTCGTCAGGGCGGCGCCGCGGGGCGCCCGACTTGCCGCGCGCCAGCGTCAGGTGCGGGCTGAAGACGCGTCCTTCCCGTGCGATGCCCAGGGGTTCAAGCGCCTGCTCTACCCGGTCGGCGAGTTTGGCCAGATGCTCATCCGCATCCAGGCCCACCCAAAAAACGCGCGCCGAGCGGGGAGTGGGAAAGAAGCCGTACCCGTGGAAGTTGAGCCTGGTTGCCGGGGAGCGAATTTCCGCCAGGGTCTTCTGGATGTTTTCCAGCTTGTGGTCGGGCTGCTCGCCGATAAACTTTAGAGTGATGTGCAGCGACTCAGCGCGTACCCAGCGCACATCGGCGGCGAATTCGCGAACCCCATCAAGAAAGCGGGCCATGCGCTCGCGAATGGCAGGGTCAATATCGAGAGCGACGAAGAGGCGCATATTACATCAGCTTCCGGCGGAGCATATCCAACGCCTGCTGCGAAGCCCACCAGCGCACGCGTTCGCGGTCTCCGGGAAACTTGCGCTCCGCTACTTCCGTGGACTCGCCATTTGACAGAGCGTGGAAAACCAAGCCGACGGGTTTTTCCTCCGTGCCCCCGGAGGGTCCGGCAATGCCGGTAACCGCCAGCCCCCACGTGGAGCCGCACTTTTTACGAATACCTTCCGCCATGGCAGTGGCTACTTCTTTGCTGACCGCCCCGTGCGCCGCTATCAGGGCCTTAGGGACTTCGGCAAACTTATTCTTCAGTTCGTTGGAATAGACGATAGCGCCGCCGGCAAAGTACCGCGAACTGCCGCTCACGGAAGTGATGCGCTCGCCGATCAGGCCTCCGGTGCAGGATTCAGCCACCGCCACGGTGGCGTTCCGCATCTGCAGGTAGTAGCCCACAATCTGCTCCAGCGATTCGCCCTGGCGGGAGAACACGTATTCGTCCAGTTCGTCTTCCAGTTTTTCCGCCAGCTTATCCACGCGCTGCTGCGCCACCTGCAGGGAATCGGCGCGGGCCCGCAGGTGGATCTCAATCTCTCCCGCGTAAGCCAGGATGGTTGTCTGCACGTTGGGAGAACGGCGGTAGATAGGGGCGATGCGGTCATCGAGGTGGGACTCGCCCAGCATGGCCACCTTGAGCACGCGGGCGGCGATAAAGGCCGGCGGCAGTTGCTCGCGCAAGCGCTCCAGGCACTGTTCTTCGAACAGCGGCTTCAGTTCATGTGGCGGACCGGGGAGCAGAATGATGATCTTTTCATTGCCGTCATAGCTGCCGGTGATCCACTGCCCGGGCGCGGTACCGTTGCGGTTGGTCAGGACCGCGGCCCCGGAGATAATGTCAGCCTGCTTGGCATTGTTCTCGGTGAACTTGAATCCCCGTTTGGAAAAGCGCTTGCGCAGTGCTTCAACAATTGCGGGGTCGCGAACCAGGGGCAGTTCCAGGGCGTCGGCCACCGCTTCGCGAGTCATGTCATCTTCGGTTGGACCGAGCCCGCCCATCAGGATCACCAGGCCGGCGCGGCTCAGAGCAGTGCGGGTCACTTCCGCGATGTGCTCGCGGCCGTCGCCCACAATGGTCTTGAAGGCCACTTCCACGCCTATCTGATTCAGCTTATCCGTGAGATAGAGGGAGTTGGTGTCCTGACGGAAAGGAGTCAGCAGCTCCGAGCCCACGGCGATGATCTCGGCGTTCATGAAGCGGTTCTTAGTTGCCAGTTTCCAGTGGCCAGTAGTCGAATCATCTCATATCGCGTCGCGGTGCTTACCCCAACAATGTCACTGGAAACTGGGCAGGGGAAGCTAGGTTTCTTGCGGGAGCAGGGCCTTGCCCTGGATGTCCCAGGAAAGATGGTGGACGGCGTTGCTGGTGGCCAGAATAGCGGAACGGCCCGGGGCAAACGCGACCCCCACCAGGCCATGGCCGGCGACCTCAAGCGAGGCTTGCGCATCCTGGGTCAGCCTGACGATGCCGCGTTTGCCGCCCAGGGAGGCGGCTACATAGAGATTGCCATCCACGTCCAAGGCCAGACCTTGGGGGCGTCCCAGACCGCGATAAAACACGGTAACGCTGCCGTGCGGGTCAACCCGATAAACGGAATCGAAGCTGGAGGTGGTGGGTCCGGTGACAAACAAGTCACCGCTGACGCTGAAGGCCATGTGGTAGGCAGAGACGCTGGGCTCCAGCGTCGCGAATACAAAAATCTGCCGGTCACGGGCAATTTTGAAGATGGTCCCACTGCGGTCGCCTACGTAGAGGTTTTCTTCCTTGTCGAAGGCCAAGCCAGTGGCCACCCCCATACCCTCCGCGTAGGCGGACATGGTGCCGTTAGGCGCCACTTTGTAGACGGTACCGTCGTAGCGCGAGGAAACATACATCTGGCCGGCACGGTCGAAGGCAATGGCGGTGGGATTCATCATCTCCGCCAGGAAGGGCTTGACCGCATAGTTAGTGTCAATTTTGTAAATCGCAACCGGTACCTTCTGTCCCCTGGAGCCGGAGAAGGTCACATAAATGTTGCCCTCCAGGTCGAGGGCAGGGTTGGTCACCGGGTGCAGGTTCTCGGCGATGGTGACCGCTACTTTAACCTCGTGGGCATTGCTGGTATGGCCGTTGGTGGAGACGACGACGGGGCCGGTCATTGCGCCATCAGGAACGCGGGCCACAAGAAAGTCATCGGAACTGATGAGCACCGAGCCTTCGACCTCGCCGAACTGCACGCGCGGGCGGCGCAGTTCCGGAGGCCGCAAGCCGCTGCCAATGATGCGCACCTCGCCGCCGGGCAGGGCAGCCGCGGGGCGAACCGCATCAATATGCGGTTTGCCGTTTACGTTCTTCTTGCCCAGTAGCCGTTCAGAAATACCCATCCTCGCTATCTCGAGACCTGGCGGCAGAGTTTAACGCAACCAGCCGAAGAGGAGTGCCGTCTGCAAGATGGCCAGCGCATACAGACCCGCTCCCACGTCGTCCAGCATGATGCCCGCGCCCTGTGGGATTTTCTCCAGGCGGCGCAGAGGCGGTGGCTTCACGATGTCGAACGCACGAAAAAGTATAAAGCCGGCCAGAAGAGTTTTCCATCGCACCGGGGCGGCTATGAGGGCGATCATCTGGCCCGCTACCTCATCAATCACGACGAAGGAGGGATCGCTAATGCCGCTCTCGCGGGCCACCCGGGTGGCCGCCGGAATGCCCACGGCGGTGACCAGGCAAGCCAGCAGCACGCCGATGGGAACCTGGGCTTCCGCTCCGGCAGCTTGTGAGATGAGCCACCACAGCAGCACTGTTGCCGCTGAGGCCAAAGTGCCCGGCCCGGGCCGCAAGCGGCCACAGCCGAAGAAGGTGGCGATGAGCCAGGCCAGCCTGCCGGCTTTGGGCCGTGCGGCGGCTGTATCGCTGCTATCAGGGCTTGTGCTTTTGGCCGGCGTCATCGCTGTCCTGGCGTGCCCGCGAACGCTGTTCATTTCCCCTGGGGTCGGATTGGAAGCCCATTTCTTCGGGATCGGTAATAGGAGTGGAGATAACGTAGCCGCCACTGGCCCACTTGCCCAAATCTATCAGACGGCAACGCTCGCTGCAGAAAGGAAACTCCGGATCTTTGCGCAGCACCAGCTTTTTGCAGGTGGGGCAGCGCAGGCTGAGCACTCGCTTACGGGACATGGGGCATTGAGTAGTTGTGTAATCGGGTAATTGTGTAATTCTATGCCCGCCAACCGAGCTGACGAGCTACCTAGCTGACGCATACCAGAGCCAGCTATCGAGTCAGCTAGATAGCCAGCCAGCTAGTCAGCCGCTCTTGAATTACACAATTACTCGATTACACAATCTTCGCTACCAGGTCGTAGTCCTGTGCCCCGGTGATCTGGCAGCGGTAGAACTCGCCGGGGCGGACGTTTTCGCGATCGCCTATGTCATTGATGAGCACCTTGCCGTCAATTTCGGGCGCGTGCATTGCGGTACGCCCCTCCAGCAGCAGGTCGGTTTCCGATGATGTCCCTTCCAGCAGCAGGTCGAACTCACGGCCCACCAGCGCTTTCTTTCTGCGCTTGCTGATCGGGCGCTGAACACTCATTAGATGTTTGCGCCGACGCTCGATTTCTGTGGCGGACAGCTTACCGTCCAGATGGAAAGCGGCGGAGCCTTCCTCGTCGGAGTAGGCGAAGGCGCCCAGCCAGTCGAATTCGGCTTGGCGCACGAAATCGCAAAGCTCCTCAAAGTCGCGCTCGCTTTCCCCGGGAAATCCCACGATGAAGGTAGTGCGTAGGGTAAGGCCGGGAATGGAGCGGCGCATCTTCTCAATGGAGCGGAGGAACAGGCCGCCGCCGCCGCCGCGCTTCATGCGTTTAAGCACCGCGGCGGAGGCGTGCTGCAAAGGCACGTCCATGTAGGAGCAAATTTTCTCGCTAGCGGCGATGGTCTGCAGCAGGCGGCCGGTAATCTTATTGGGATAAGCGTAGAGGAAGCGCACCCAGCGCAGGTCTTCGATTTGCGCCAGCCGCTCCAACAGAATCGCCAGGCCATCCTTCAGGCCTAGGTCCTCGCCGTAGCAGGTGGTGTCCTGACCAATGAGGGTGATTTCGCGCACGCCGCTGTGGGCCAGACGCTCCGCTTCGGCAATTACCGACTCGAAGCGGCGGGAGCGGAATTTGCCGCGCAGTTGGGGAATAATGCAGAAGCCGCAGGGATGGTCGCAACCTTCGGCAATCTTGATGTAGGCGGTGTAGCCGGGGGTGGCCAACACTCGGGGTGTGTTCTCGTCGTAAAGATAGTGGGGCAAATCGGCGATGGCGCCCTCCCACTCCCGGCGTGAAAAGCGTCCCTGCGCCTCGCGGGCCCGTCCCTCTGGACGGTCGTTCAGAATAGTAAACGGGGAATTACACTTGCTTGGGGTCGCAGGGCGCGGCACAAGGCCGGCTGCTTCCAGAATCTGCTCCAGTTCGCCGGTGCCGACCACGGCGTCCACCTGGGGAATATTCCTGCGAATCTCGTCGCGGTAACGCTCCACCAGGCACCCGGCCACCACCAGGCGGCGGGCGCGGCCGTTGCTCTTGTGCTCGGCCATCTCCAGGATGGCGTCAACCGATTCCTGCTGGGCGCTGCCGATAAAGGAGCAGGTGTTTACCACGATCACATCGGCATCTTCCGCGCGCGGCGTCAGTTCGGCTCCCGCGCGCCGCAGCACCCCCATCATGACCTCGCTGTCCACCAGATTTTTGGGACAGCCCAGGCTCACGAAGCCTACCTTGGTGGGCTCGCGCAAACTGGATTGTTCGGGCGCTGGGGATGCAATCGGTTGTTTCGAAGGCATGGAATCTAGTTATTTTAGCAGCTTTCCCACTCTCGAACTCCGACCAGATCGGGACCTGACTGCCGCTCGCAGGGGCGGCAACTGATTCCCAGTTCACCCATCGCAATTCCACAATACAAGACAGAAGAGACCCTGGGGTGATGTCCGCAACCACATCCCCGTATCGCGGGCGCGAGCCCAGCAAGCTGATGGTGGCGTGCCTGGATGGCCGCCGGCTGAAAGGATATGTTTTCAACTTTTCGCCGCTGCGCGAGCGCTTTCGCCTTTTTCCGGACGCCAACTCGCCTCTCGAAGCAGGCACCGATTTCGAGCTGGCCGACCTGAAGGCTCTGTTTTTTGTAAAAGATTTCGCGGGTAACCCCCATTACAAGGAACAATACAACCCCAACGGCGAGCGGGGGCGGAAGCTGGAAGTCACGTTCAAAGATGGGGAAAAGGTTATTGGCACTACGGAGGCGTGGAGCCCGCAGAAGCTGGGGTTCTTTCTGTTTCCGGCAGACGCCATGACCAACAATCTGCGAATTTTCGTGGTTAATCGGAACGCGGCTCAAGTCCGGCTTCTATGAGTCTCTGGCTGCGACTCCTTGGTGGGGGAACTGATCTCCTGGTAAAGCTCGGGCAAGCGTTCGGCATCCTCGGTTGACTGCGCGAAGCGAGCGCGCTCGTAGTGCCTGGTAAAGCGTGCCACCGAGTTCCGTAAACCTTCCTCTTGGATACTGGTGACAAACTCCTGGGGTGTCTGTGCGGGCAACTTATGCCAGCCACGGCGCGCGATAACGCGGGTCATGCGCGCGTACCAGATGCTGGCAGCCATTTGTGGGGCCTGCGCCGGATGGGCGGCGGTGCGGTGGGCACGCCACGCTCCTGCCCAGCGGCGAACATTCAGAAGCAGGAGCAGAAATACGACGGCGCCGGCCCAGCCCAGAGTCCAGCGTGACGGTGAGCGCAGCAGAGAACGCTGAGCGCTTCTGGCATCAGCCAGCAGGGAAGCATACCGGGCGCGCAGCCAGGCGCGCTGCCGCTGCCATAAGCTTTGCGTATGCTGCGCGGCGCTTGCCTCGAGCGTGCGCTGGTGCGCGTTGTCGTAGTTCACCACCCACTCACGCCAGAATTCGGAAGCTGCATCCAGGTAGAGTTGCAGCCGGTTCCATCGCCCGGGCGTAATCCCCAGCCCGGGGGGCGTGGGATCGAAGCTGATCCATCCCTCTCCCGGAATGTAGGCTTCTACCCAGGAGTGAGCGTCACGGGCGCGGATCAGGTAGCTGCCCGTGAGGTCGTTGAACTCGCCGCCGCGAAAGCCGTTCACGATGCGCGCGGGAACGCCCTGGGTGCGCAGCATGATGGCCATAGCGGAAGCGAAGTACTCACAATGTCCCTGCTTGCGCACGAAAAGGAAATTGGCCAGCGGGTCGCGCGGCATGGTCCGCGGCAGCTGCAGGGTGTAGCCGTAGCGGGTCATGAGATATTGCTGAATGGCGGCGGCTTTGTCATAGGTGGTGCCGGCGCTGGCCGTGATTTGACGTGCCAATTGGGGAATGCGTGGGTCGAGCGGCGGCAGTTGCAGGTAGCGCAATGAGATGGACGAAGGCATAGCGCCGGAAGCGGCACGGAGCAGAGCAGGCGAAGGCTGTGCCAGGTCCGAGACCGCTTCGTAGCTGGTAATGGCCCGGTCGCGGTCCACGTCGTAAATGGCTCCGGCGGCGTCCTGCGCAACCTGACGATAGGGGCCGGAGAGTGCGAGCGCGCGTCCCGCGACGAAGAACACATTGGTGCCAATGGGCTCCATCAGCACGTGATAGCGAATGACGTGGTCGGGCAGGCGGCCACGCGCGGGTGCTTCCTCGCCGCGGTTGAAGGAGAAGTGGCCCTCGGAGGAGCGGGGGACGATGATCTCGGGTAGGGGATTGCTCCAATTGCGGCCATCAAACAAGCTAAGCGTGAGCCCTCGCCATTTGAGGTCGTAGGCCCCGGAGGTATCGCCCTCAATTTGCGCGTGCATGACCATCGAGTTGGACTGCTGGATTTCCCCAATTTGCCCCAGGCGAACGCTGTCGCCAAAGCCGGTGGCTAACTGGCCGCCGGGAGCATAAGCCCCCAGGTAGCCAGTGGAGACGCGGGGCACAAAAAAGAAAATAATCGTGCCGCCCAGAAGAATAAGAATCAGAAAAATCGGTCCGGCAGCGGCCAGCCACCACCCCAAACTACGGGCCGCATCGCCACTGTCCCGCGCGCAAACCGCCGCCGTGCTGGAAGAGCGCCGCATCTCCATCAGGATGAAGGTGGTCACCGCCACCAGCAAGAAAACCGCAAAAGCTGCGAAAAAGATGCTGTCCACCGTCAACACCGCCGCCGCCAGCACCATGAGGAAGGAAAGCACCGCCAGGTAAAGATGGTCACGCTCCCGGCGCACGGAGAACAGTTTTACCACCATGGCGAACAGCACCAGATGCACGGTGGCGGTGACGAAATTACGAGTCAGGAGAAAGAAATCAGCGGCGTAGAACAGTACATAAATCAGAGTGAGCAGAGAAGCTGTCCGCTCAGAGATGTTGAACTGCCGTCCCTTGGCAATCAGATAGCCCCGGAAGATAAGGGCCAGGCCCGCCAGCAGGAGCGAGGGAGCGTCCAGCCTGCCGGTGGAGGCAAGAGTGGCGAAACCGGCCACCAGTAACAGGTAGAGCGCCACGGCAAAATAGCGCTCCAGGGCGCGGCTGGTGCCGGCGGGAGGCGGAGCTACGGCTTCCTGCAGCATGGGTGCGTACAGCTATTGTTGGACAGTTAGTTTGGGAAGGGAAGAGCGAAATGAGGTTGTCCTCCCTTTCGATACAGCCAAAGTAACGTTCTGCCCGCGTGTGCAAGTACGAGCTTTGGGCCGGCTGCAGACAGGCCATGAACACGCAGGGTATGCTGGAACCAGATGAAGCGCCGGGTCCCGTTGCTCCTTCTTCTGGTGCTGGCAGCCTGCGCGCGGCGGCCGCCCACCTCGGTTCCGCCGGCCGGCTTGCCCGCCACAACGCTGCAGTGTCCCGCCGGTCAGGAAGACATGCTGCGCTGGTTCACACCCAGCGATGCCTCGTGGCACGCCGAAGGCAATCACAACCCGTTGTACACTACCGTTCTGCCCGATCGCTTCTACTGGACCAAAACCGCGCAGGGATGGCCCTGGGACATTCAGCTTTACGACACGCGCTACATCTATCTGTGGATTACTGAAAACGGCTGGAGCAGTCCGGCCAGCTTCAAGCAATTTGAAGACAAGAATGAGCCGCTGGCGCCGCGCTGCCTGGCCCTGGCCGGCGGCAAGGACGCGGCTATTATCGTGCCTGATACCCGCTACAAGGTTTTCAGCAGTTGCTCGCGCTATACGGTGAAAAATTTGCGCAAGGGCGTGAACGAAGTCTGGGGGCCTTACCCCATGAAGTGGAAGGCGCTGGGACGCCATGCCGCCACCGTGGTGGTGAGCTATCGCTATAACTGCGACGACCGCTACGCTTCCTGCGGCGACAAGGAACTTTACTACCTGGTAAAGGATTTCGGGCTGCTGCAATGGCAGCACTATGAGCTGGCGGCCCCTCCCAACGATTACAAGCTGGTTCAGTCCTCGACCTTCGACCGGCTGCGCCCAGGACAGGTGGAACCCTACTTTCCGTGCGGCGACACCAGGTGAAGTCCGCTGGCAGTCCCGTTTATCAAACATCAAAAATGCGGAACGGCACGGGAGGGTTCTGCAACTGCAGCAGGGGCAAGGCGACATTGTAGACGGGAGTGCCGGCGGTAGTTTTGCCTTCTATGCAACCGTGATGGGCGTGGCCATGAAGCACGAGGTTGGCGCCGTGGCGGTCGGCCACTTCGGCCAGGCGGGAGGTGCCCAGGTAGGGATAAATCTCAGCCGCTTCGCCCTGCACGGTGGCCCCGATGGGCGCGTAGTGAACGACGACGATGCGCTTTTCGGTGCGCAACTGCGCCATGGCGCGTTCCAGCTTGAGTGCCTCGTCAATGGCGGCCTGCACGAAAGCCTTGACGGGCGCTTCGCCGAAAGCGGTAAGCACGCCGCGGCCGAAACCTCCGGCAAAGCCCTTGGTGCCGGCAAAGCCCACGCCATCGCGCTCGTAGGCGGTCCCATCCAGCACCTTGATGCCCTCCGCGGTCATCATCTGCATCAGTTCATTCTCCTGACCGCTTTCGTAGTCGTGGTTGCCGAGCACGGCCACAATGGGCAGGCGAATGCGCACCAGGGCGTTGAGCAGAGACTCCATTTCCTGCGGCTTGCCGTAGTTGGTGAGATCGCCGGCCACCACCAGTAAGTCCGCCTGATCGCGCGCGCGCGACATCTGCTCGCGAATGCGGTCGTAGTTCTGGGGAGTGAAGTGCAGGTCCGCGGTGGCGGCGATTCTCATATTCCTTATGAAGCTTTACGTTCATCCTGGGGTAAGTGGCACTTCACGTTGCGCGGCGCCGCCAATTTGGGCTGGCGCTGTGCCCGAAAGGCTTCCACCAGGTTGTCCAGGCCCCATTCATGAACGTCAATGGCAAACATGTTCTCATCCACAAGGCTGCCGCGAAATTTGGCGTGTTCATTGGGATGGGCAAGTTCATGCTGCAATCGTTGCAGCAGGTCCTGCCAGACGTGCTGCGGCACGTAAGTGCTGTACGCCGGGTAAACATAGTGGAACAGGATGACCGTCCACAGCAGCATCTCCCAATGCGGGCCGGCCAGTTGCAGCAGCCGTTCCCAGTCCAGTCGTCCGCTGGTGCCGTAAATAACATGAGCGATATCAGCGCCGTCGAAGCGCTCGCGGCGGGTGACAAACAGCTTGGACGCGATCAGTTCTTCCGGCGCCAGCACCCGAACCGGCACGCCTACGATCTCCGTGGACAGGCCCCGTTCAATCCAGCTCTCTTCCACCACAATCACGGCGTTGCTCATGCCGGAGATTAAGTCCACATAGAAATCGCCACGATGTGCCTTGGCCAGCCATACCGCGTCAACCACGCTGCATTCGAAGCCATCGTTGATCAAGCATTCCAGCGCATGGGGCACATCCTGGGCAGCCAGGAAGACGTCCAGATCCTTGGTGTCGCGCCAAATGCCGGTATGCTTCTGAAGCGCGAAGGCGCCGGAGACGACGTAGGGCACGCCACCCTGGTTCAGCACCTGCAGCACCTCGCGGAACAGTCGCTCCTGCTCCGGGGGGAAGGCGGGCGGCGTGGAAGAGCTTACCGGCAGCGCTTTTTCATCGGCCTTCGGCACAGGTGCTTGGATGTTGTTCCTGGTCCGCCAGTTGGAACGTTTGCATCGAAAAGATAGGTGGAAGCTGGTAGTTAGTAGTTGGTGGTTGGCCGGTGGTAGATTGGGCGCCGGGGTTTTTTCCCAGCTACCAGGTACTAGCTAACAACTACTCCTTCGAGACCTAAACGAGTTACGTCTCTACAGAGGCATTTGGGATACGACCGTGAGCCGAACAACCACAACCGTTGACATCCAGGGCAGGCAATTGCAGCTCTCCAATTTGGAGAAGGTGCTGTACCCGGAAGCCGGCTTCACCAAGGGGCAGGTGATTGATTATTGCGTGCGCATTGCACCCGCGCTGCTGCCCCATCTGCACGACCGGCCGCTGACCATGAAGCGCTATCCCAACGGGGTCGGCGGCCAGTTCTTCTACGAAAAAAACTGTCCCTCCCACCGGCCGGAGTGGGTACAGACCGCTTCCGTGTGGAGCGAAGGCAACAATCGGTACATGAATTACTGCCTGGTGCAGGACCTGCCTACGCTGGTGTGGGCGGCCAACCTGGCCGATATCGAACTGCATACCTCGCTTTCGCTGGGGAAGGATACTCTGCAGCCCACCATGCTGGTGTTCGATCTGGACCCCGGGCCGCCGGCCAACATCGTGCAGTGCTGCCAGGTCGGTCTGTGGGTACGGCAAATCTTCAGCCACTTCGGGCTGGAGTGTTTTGCCAAGACCTCTGGCTCCAAGGGCCTGCAGGTGTACGTGCCCTTGAACACACCCATCACCTACGACCAGACCAAGCCGGTGGCGCATGCCATTGCGCGGCACCTGGAACGCGAGCATCCCGGGCTGGTGGTTTCGGATATGAAGAAGAGCCTGCGCACCAACAAGGTGTTGGTGGATTGGAGCCAGAACGACGACCACAAGACCACCATCTGCGTGTATTCGTTGCGCGCTAGGGAGAGGCCGACGGTTTCCACCCCGGTGGAGTGGGCTGAGGTGGAACGCTGCCTGCAGAAGCAAGATCCCAAGTTGCTGGTCTTTGATAGCAGCGACGTGCTGAGGCGGGTGGAGAAAAAAGGCGATCTGTTCGAGCCGGTGCTGGAGCTCAGGCAGAAGCTGCCTGCGCTGGGCGCGGTGGAGGGAGGGGAAAAGAGTGAGGCCGTTTCCGCAGCGGTGAAGAAACCCCGTGCTGCGCCTCGTTCGCGCGCTCCTCGCAAACGCGCGCAACGTTAAAGGCGAGTGGCTGAGCAGCCGGCAGGAAGGAGTGCGCGCAATGGGTCTGTACGGGAAATACCTTCTACCCCGCATCATTGACCTGGCCATGAAAAACAAGGAAAGCGCTCGGCTGCGGGCGGAGTGGATACCGCAAGCCCGCGGCAATGTGCTGGAAGTGGGTATCGGCTCCGGTCTGAACTTGCCCTTCTACCCGCCGGAAGTTCACCACGTTGTGGGCGTGGACCCTTCTGTGGAACTGCAGCGCATGGCGAGTAAGCGGGTGGCCGCTGGTCCCATCAAGGTGGAATTCCTCGCGCAATCGGCTGAGGATCGCCTGCCGCTGGAGGACGCCAGCATGGACACGGTGGTTATGGCTTGGACCTTGTGCTCTATTTCCAACGCGGCCAAGGCCCTGCAGCAGTTGAGGCGCGTGCTGAAGGCAGACGGGCGCCTTATCTTTATGGAGCATGGCCGCGCCCCGGAGCGCAATGTGGCCGCCTGGCAGGACCGGCTCACCCCGGTGTGGAAGCATGCCACCGGTGGCTGCCATCTGAATCGCCAGGTTGATCAGCTCATTGCCCTAGCGGGGTTTCGGATTGTGGAGCTGACCACCTCTTATCTTCCGGGTCCGCGGCCCATGACTTACACCTACCAGGGCATGGCGGAGCCGGCCTGAACCTGCACGGAGAGGCGGCAAATGTACGGCTTGATCGTGAAATTGACGGCGGTGGCGGGCAGGCGCGACGAACTCATCGCACTCCTACGGGAGAGTGCGGCCGAAATGCCGGGATGCCTGATGTACGTGGTGGCCGAAGATGCGATGGATAAGAATGTAGTTTGGGTTAGCGAAGCCTGGGACAACATGGCCAGCCACGATGCGTCTCTGTCATTGCCGGCGGTGAAGAACGTCATACCGCGGGCTCAGGCAATCGTCGCCAATTTTGAGAAGATCGCGGTCACCACTCCGGTATGGGGAGCAGGACTGCCAGCCGCCTGAGTTAACCTCC
>DATJEH010000296.1:0-5158 GCA_035496875.1 Terriglobales bacterium
TAAAGCAAACGCGCCAGCAGTGCCGCCAGCAACGCCGCGATCATAGTGCTCAGGAAGTTGACCTGATCATTGCTCAAGCGCCGGCGCCGCTCCAGCAATGCTCCCAGGTAGCTGTCCGCGAACATGCCCAGGATACCCGCAGCCAGCGTTATAGCTACCCAGTGGCGGGGCACGAGGTGGGCGGCGGCACAGATCAACGCCAGCAAAACGGAAGCGGCAACGCCTGCCAGTGTGCCCGGCAGGCTGATGCCGCCATCGGTACCGGCGGGCACCACCTCCCAGGTGGTAATCAGATAGGCGCTGCTTCCGCTAGCCTGGCCATATTCGCTGGAAACCGTATCGGCTGCCGCCTCCGCCAGGGCTGCCGAGAGCCCCAGCAGCCACAGTTCCGGCTGGCGGGTCAGTACTGAGGCTACGCCGCACCCTGCGGCCGTCCCCAGGTTGGCTAGTACCTGGGAAGCGGTACGCCCTCCCCGGCGCTCCGCCGTGCCCAGGAACTGCTTCTGCCGGTAGCCCAGGCGTGTGGTGATAAAAGCCAATACAAACACCGCTGCCACTGCCGCGAACGCTCCTGGGCCAGCGGTAACAAAGATCACCCAGGTGGCGACTACGCCTGCCACTGCTCCGGAAAGGTCCACAGCCCGTAGAAGCCGGGCCAACACTCCGAAGCCAACCGTTACCGCCAGAGCTGGCAAGAAACGCTGCTGAAGGGGTTCCGCGGCGCTGGGAGCAGCCCATGAAATTAACGATAAATACTGTGCAATCAACTACGTACCTCAATGTACGGATGGCCTGGCAGGAATTCCGGCCATAAGCTTTGCGGCGCTGCGCATCCTATCAGAAGTTCTCGAGGCGGTTACACCCGTACCTCGAATGACACCCACGAGCGAGTATTTGCCTCGCCCTTGGGGCAGTGTAAACTGCTGTCCCCTGCAATCCGCAGGCGACGGGGAGCAAGATATGGCGGCTTCGGTGTGGTCGGGTTATTTGACCTTTGGTCTCATCTCCATGCCGGTACGGCTGTTTTCCGGCGCCCGCGGCAGCGGTATTTCTTTCAACATGTTGCACCGGGACGATCACGCTCGCGTGAAGCAGCAACTCACTTGCTCCGCCGATGGCAAGGTGCTGGAACGCAATGAGATCGTGAAGGGCTACGAGTACCGCAAAGGCGAGTACGTCATCATCGAGCCGGATGAGATCAAGAAAATCGAGCCCAAAACTGCCAAGACCATGGAAATTCTGGAGTTCGTGAAGTCTGACGAGGTAGACCCCATCTACTTCGAGTCCTCCTACTACCTGGTGGCAGAAGAAGCTGGTCGGCGGCCTTACGCACTGCTGACCAAGGCACTGGAAGAGACTAACTACGTCGCCATCGCCAAAATCACCATGCACAACCGCGAGTACACCGTGTTCCTGCGCCCATACCAGGGTGGGATGATGCTGCACACCATGTACTATTCCGACGAAATCCGCCAGGTAGAGGAATTCGGTAAACCGGAGGTGGAGCTCAAGGAAGCCGAGGTCAAGGTGGCGCACCAGCTTATTCAAGCCCTGGCCGACGAGTGGGACCCCAAGAAGTACTACGACACCTACGAAGCCAATCTCAAAAAGCTGATCCAGGCCAAGCTGGAGGGTGGCGAAGTGGCGGAGGTGGAAAAACCAGCCAAGGTGGCGCCGGTGGTGGACCTGATGGCGGCGCTGAAGCAAAGCCTGGCGCAGATGGAAGGCAAGAAGAAGCCTGCGGCGCGCGTGGCTGAAGCGCAGAAGGCGTCGGAGACGCAGGTCACTGGCGGCACCGAACATCACCGCTCCACCCGGCGGCGCAGAACCGCGTAGAACCGGTTGGCAGTACCCAGAACCTTGTGCCTAGCACCCCGTACCCGGGACCCAATCCCCGGGAACCTGCGGAACTACTTCCCGCCCTCGGTTTTTCCACCGATTATCTGGGTAAGACCCAGGACTTTCCGCGCGGGTCTCGAGGAAAGCCATGTTCGCAGCTCAAAACGAACGGCGCCGCATGCAGCGCTGCGATCTGCAGGAACCGGTGACCATCAAGTTCTGGGAGCACGGTCCGCGGGAGATCAGCGGGACAGTGCTGAATGCCAGTCCTGACGGAGTTTTTTTGGAGAGCGACCGAGAGATTCCGCCGCACTCGTCCCTGGAACTGGTGTTCCTGTTTCCCGCCAGCCTGCGCTCACCGGGGGTGCGCTTCCTGTGCCAGTGCCGGATTGTACGCCACGTGCCGCGGTCTGCGGGCAAGCATGGCCTGGCGCTGGCCATTGTGCGTACGGAAAGCGAACGGCTAGCCCGGCGCGAAGCACAGCCGGATTCATCCTGGAGTCCTAGCGATTTTGCACTGGCCGAACTATGAACCTTCCCTGGGGACGTACCCGCAAAGTTGAGTGCGGCGCGGAAGCGCCGCCCGAACGCCGCCGCTGCATGCGCCAGCGTGTGCACGCACCCGCTTTTGCCAGTTTCGACGGAGTCACCGGCGGCATGGTGCTGGACCTGAGCGAACAGGGCATGTCCATGCAGACGGCGGCGCCGCAGAAAGTGACGCGGCCCATCAACCTGCACCTGAACCTCCCCGACCCAGTCACCAACCTGGAAACCACCGGCTACATCGCCTGGGCGGACGCCTTCGGGCGCGCCGGCGTGCGCTTTTCCGAACTGCCGGAGGAGCCGCGGCGCAGGCTCAACCAATGGCTGGCCATGAATGCCGGCGCTCCTGGCCGGACCGCGCCCAAGCTGGCGGTGGCGGAGCAGGTGGAGAAACCGTCGCGGCCCCCGGAGTTTCACGAGCCGCTGGCGGTTAGCCTGGAGCCGGAATCGGCCAACACCCAGCGGGCGCCGGAATCCACTACCGTGCAGTACGAGTTCGCCTCGCTGGGGTCTGACCTGGATGCGGCGCTGCGCCTTATCGTCAAGAAAGTGCGTTCGCTCACCCGCGCCACGGGCGCGGCCATCGCCCTCACCCAGAAGGGAGAGATGGTGTGCCGCGCGCGCACCGGCTTGATTGCCCCACCATTGGGCACGCTGATTGACGTCAACTCCGGCTTTACCGGAGAATGCCTGCGCAGCGGCAAGGCGCTGCGTTGCGACGACAGCGAGACCGATACCCGGGTGGACGCCGAGACATGCCGGCGCCTGCGGGTGCGCTCCATTCTAGCCGCGCCCATTCAATACGAGCGCGATATCGTGGGGGTGATTGAGGTGTTCTCAGGCGATGCGTTCGCCTTCGACGAGGGCGATGTGGCTGTGCTGCAACGCCTGGCCCAGACGGTGCTGCTGGCCATGAGCCAGTCGGCGACGCTCAACCTCTGCTAACGCCTCTTTCACCACAGAGGACACAGAGAACACCGAGAAAAACCTGCCTCAACGAACCCCTTCCACTAGAAGCATCGAAAACAGATCAGCCGCTCAAACTGCTCAAGCAAAAACATGCCCGAACTCCAGGCTCTGGATGACGACTTGATTTTCCTCTGCGTGCTCTGTGTCCTCTGTGGTTAGGATTTTTTGCGCTTGCGGCGAGGTGCGGCGGGAAAGACGCGGGCGAAGATTTTATCCACGTTGCGCAACTGGCGGGACAGGTCAAAGGCGCGTTCCAGCTTTGGGCGCGGCACGCGTTTCGTGATTTCCCCGTCTTTCAGCACCAACTCTCGGAAATTTCTGCCTTCCTGCCAGGCGCGCATGGCATGGCGCTGCACCATGCGATAGGCCTCCTCCCGGGAGACGCCGTGCTCCACCAGATCGAGCAGAAGCTGCCCGCTGAAAACCAGTCCGCCTG
The DNA here is from genome assembly GCA_035496875.1 of Terriglobales bacterium. Taxonomy (GTDB): domain Bacteria; phylum Acidobacteriota; class Terriglobia; order Terriglobales; family Acidobacteriaceae; genus JAICWP01. The sequence continues at coordinate 3,788 of DATJEH010000296.1, forward strand.
AACTCTCCAGGTTCTGCAGCATGCGCTCCGGATAAACAACCATCGTATCCACCAGGTTAGTGGTCTTGGCCAGCATGTAGTCGAGCAGGGTGGTGGAGTCGGGCAGGATGATTCGCTCCACGGAGGAGTGGGAAATGTCCCGCTCGTGCCACAGGGCGACATTTTCAAAGGCGGCCTGGGCGTTGGCGCGGACTACGCGGGCCAGGCCGCTGATTTGCTCACAGGTCACCGGATTGCGCTTGTGGGGCATGGCGGAGGAGCCCTTCTGCTTTTCGCTGAAAAATTCTTCCGCCTCGCGCACTTCGGTGCGCTGCAGGTGGCGGATTTCAGTGGCGACCTTGTCCAGGGTGCAGGCCACCACCGCCAGCGTGGACACATAGTTGGCGTGCAGGTCGCGCTGGATTACCTGGGAGGTGATGGGGGCGGCCTTCAGCCCCAGGCGGGCGCAGATTTTCTCCTCCAGTTCCGGGCTAAGGTGGGCGAAGTTGCCCACCGCGCCGGAAAACTTGCCTACCCGCATTTCCTCAGCCGCCCGCTGAAAACGCGCCAGGTCGCGCTGGGCCTCGTCGTACCAGTTAGCCAATTTCAGGCCGAAGGTGATGGGTTCGGCGTGCACGCCGTGGGTACGGCCAACCATGGGCGTGTCCTTGAACTCGAAAGCGCGGCGTTGCAGCACCTCAATCAGGTTGCGCAAATCCTGCAGGATGATGCGCGAGGCCTGTCCGATGAGCAGGGCCTGAGCCGTATCCACCACGTCGTTGGAGGTTAGGCCGTAGTGGAACCAGCGGGCTTCCGGGCCGACAATCTCGGCCACCGCGGTGGTGAAGGCGATAACGTCGTGGCGGACCTCGGCCTCTATGGCGTGGATGCGTTCCAGGCTGAAGTCGGCCTTTTCGCGGATGGCGCGGGCCGCGTCCTTGGGCACCAGTCCGGCCTCGGCCAGGGTTTCCGTGGCCGCCACCTCCACCGCCAGCCAGGTGCGAAAACGGTTTTCCTCACTCCAGATGCGTCCCATTTCGGCGCGGGTATAACGCGGGATCAAGGCCAGGTTCCTCCTGAATGTAAGAACAGTGGATTCTAAATGCTGGCCGGTGCTTCCCGGAAGTGAATCCTGGTGGGGAGTGGGAAGACCCAAGGGGGAAAGGAGGGCAAAGCTCGGGTTACGACATGGTGGTGACCTTGGTGTCATCCGGGGGGATAAAATACTTTTATGTCGTGATACGATACCGCATCCGATATAATCGGGCAGTGGTGGGACGACTATGGAGATCAAGACACGAGACTACGAATCCCTGGCTGAACTGCGCTACCAGATTCGGCGATTCCTCCGTTTCAGCGAACAGGTGGCGCGCAACGCCGGCCTGGAGCCGC
>DATJEH010000297.1:0-4572 GCA_035496875.1 Terriglobales bacterium
GGGTTAGTAAGCCGTTCCAGCAAGTCGGGCAGCAAGCGGCGTTTGCGCAGCGCTCCGGCTGAGCGGATTGCCTCGCGGGCGACATCCGTATCGGTATCGGCGAGCAGGTTTGCAAGCAGGGGATCAAAACAGTCGGGCAGAATACCAAGGAGGCGTGCGGCCTCCAGGCGCGTACGCTGGTTTTCAGGGCCGGATTCATTGGCCATGGCCTCAAGCAAGTGGTGGGCCGCGGGCAGGTTCTGGGCCTGACCCGGGCGTGCCAAGTAAGCCACCATAGCCGAGCGCACCGAAAAATCGGCAAAATCTCCCACCTCCTGCATGCGGGTCAGGGGGTCCACATTGGTGTGACGGCTGAGGAACAACAGAGCCTCCGTGCGCACGGTCAGATCGGGGTCACGCACTAAACGCTCCACTTCGGGGAGGACGGTTTTGTCGGCGGAGGAGGACAGAATAGCGAGTGCCTTTTGGCGGACCTCGGCGGAGGGATGCAGCAGCAGGCCGCGGATGCCAGGATGCACCGCCCGGCGCCGCTCGGCCTCAAACAGGCCCAAGGCATATAGAATGTCGGCGGGGTCGGAAGCGCTCAGGCTGGCGGTCAATACATCGGAGGTCTCGCGGTCCAGCACCGGAGTGGAGAGTTGTTCCAGCTCCAAACGGTGACGGGTGACGCTGTCCTTCAAACTGAGAACGTATTCTTTGCGCGCGACGAAAACGGCGAGCAGCCAACAACTGATCCACCCCAGTACAGCCCAACTCAACATTACGGCGGACAGGTGAAGCCAAGTGGCAAAAATCAAAACGGTCAGACCGGCGAGCATATCGCCGGCTCGCCAGATGACGGTGTCAATGAACCACTTGACCTGAATCTTCAAGCGCGAGGGGAGAGGCAGATAAAGCAATTCGGCTGTGGATTTGTCCACCGAGTACCGCAGGACCTGGTCGGTGCCCTTGAGGGCCACAACCGCCGCCAGCGTGCCCACAGCCAGCAAGCCCACAGAACCAGCCATCACTGCCAGGGGCAGGACGAACAGCGCTTTGCCTATTCCGAAACGGCGCAAAAGACGGGTGGTGAGAAGCAACTGGAAAGCGAGCGATGCCATTCCAGCATAGAGATTGAATTCGCCAAAAAACACGGCCAAGGCATCTTTGTGTACCAACACCTGCTGGGCGATGGCTCGGAACTGCCACATGGTGAGATTGGTCACAAGGTTTGACAAACAAATGACCCCAGCAATAGAACGCAGATAGGGTGAAGCGAAGACCAGGCGCATGCTTTCGCGCAGGCTGCTCGGTCCGGCCTTAGCAGCCTGTGCCTCTGTCTCCTGCTCCTCACCCAGCCGCACCCGGCCACTTCGCCAGATAAATACAATCAGGACGGCGCAAAGCAAAAGGAAAGCCGCCATACCGGCCAGGAGGCTTTCCGTGCCGAAGAACTTGGCGATGGTTCGGGAAAAGAATCCGGCGAAAATCCAGCCTGATATGGCGCCCCCCCCGATCAGGCCAAAAACCCGCTTGGCCTCCCGCGTAGTGAGTACGTAATTGGCCAGAGTCCATACCTGCGCCGGGGCCAGCACTCCAAAGGTCTTCACCCAGACGTAGAACACGGGATACAGCCACGCCGGACGGTAGGTGTAGGACAAGACCCAGAACAAGGCACAGTTGCTGGCGAAGAAAAGCATGCTGGTCACCAGCAACTTAACCACGGACAACTTGCGCCCAAAGCGGATGTAGGCGGAAATTACGAGGGCCACGACAAAAGCGCTGCAGATATCGGCGTAGGCGAGCTCGCGGGCATTGAAATGTGCAAGGAAGAGAGCGTCACCGGCTACTTTGCCCACCACGTAGCTGGTAATGATCAGGAAAAGGCAGGAGCAGAGCAGGGCTCCCCGCCCCAGGTCCCCGGGACGAAGGTTCAAACCACGTTCCAACCACCGGACCATGGGCTTCCTTTCTCGCCGCCCAAACTCTTAGAGAGGGTTCAAATTACCAACCCGGCATGGACGCAAGACCAGCTATTTTTTAGCTTGTCCCGAGAGCGTAACCGCCTGGTCCATATACTCAGCCGTGAAGGTCACCCCATCGCTGATTTGCAGGGCCGAGGCCCTGCCCTGGGGGTAGTAGCTGGATAGCATTCCCGTATCAATGAGAAAAACCTTGCCGTCGAGGCGGCTGCGAATGCGGCCATCGCGCTGAGGAGTGTGGCCAACCACTACAGCCGTGGCCCGATATGCCGCCAGAACGGTAGGGATTCCAGCCGCAATTTGCTGATCGTTCCACTCATCGTATCCGCGAAACCACAGGGGGCCATTGGAAGCAACGCTCAGCCATTGCCCATATTGGAGGAAGTCCCTCATAACCTCCATTTGCGTGTGCTCGGGGAGTTGTCCCTGGGGGTTGGCGGGGCTGGGATGGCGCGATCCGGGAGCATTTTCCCGAGCGCTAACCTCGGCCTGAACCACGGCGGTAATCTCTTGCAGCGTAAAAAAAGGCAAAATCAGGCGCTGAGCCACGAGAAACTGCTTGGCCCTGTCAAAGGCGCTAATTTCCTGATGAACGCGCCGATCCATTTCCTGCAGACTCATGGAAGCGAGGCCGGGATCAATGCCTCCGTGAAGAAAAACAATGTGGTCCACCTGGGCGACCGCCGGCCGTTCCCGCAGCCACTTGCCGTATTTGCCGTCGGGGCTGAAGGCCTCGCGCTGCTCGATAAATCCGGGCGGATGCCGCGCCCTCCACTCGGCTTCACTAGTCTCGGGAAAGGCTTGCGCGATGCTGGCGAGCAACGCCTGGTGGTCCTTGCGCCAATCGGCATATTGGCGGTAGGCGGATTGCTGGAGCTTTTCCGAATTGTTGCCGGCATAGCTGGCGTAGTTCTCCGCAGTAACATAGCGGAGGTCGCCCATGATGTTCATTACTTCATGGTTGCCAAGCAGCGCCACCACACGGCCGCCCTTTTTCGCCGCTTGCTTCTGCAGCGACATCATCAGATCCATGGCTTCACGAGGCTTGGGGCCGCGATCGAGCAGGTCTCCGGTTTGCACCAGAACAGCGTGCCCCCCGGTCCACTGCAGCTGCGCGTCAATAAGTCCGGCGTGTTGCAGGAGAGCGCTGAAAGCATCGAAATCGCCGTGTACGTCACCGACCGCCGTAACCGCCGCCGGCGAACTGGCGGCAAAAGCGGCGCCCGGCCGGGCCAGACTAAGCCCGGCAAGGAGTATGAGAAGCAATGCCAGTCGGGGACGGGAGCCGGGCCATGCTCGCATGCCAATCATCCTGAAGTTCCTCTTGAGCACCTGGCGGTAAGCAACAGAGACGGGCACACTACACCACGCACGCCCTGTGTGGAGCGCATCTTAGGTCGCTGTGGTGCACAAGTCAATCTGGAGATGGGCGCCCAAAGCTGCATGGGGGCTGCCCAACAGAACCCAACCGATTCCGGCCCGGGGGCGCCCGTCCCGGGATAGGGCGAAGAGGCCGGAAAGCTAACTACCGCTTGGGTTTCCGGAATTATTCGGTCAGGACTTGATCGCAGATTTGGCTGATTGCCCGGTGCGCCTCTGCTATTGCCGTCCTATGATCGGGAGCCCCGGAAAGGTCGGTATTGGCGAAGGCGATTCGTCCGAAGGGAGCAGAGCGGAGCACTTCGCGTGGGGCAGGGCTTCCATCCTTGCCAAAAAAGAATCCCGGTTGCGGGCTTACATAGGCGTGCCCCCAGCGGTTAAGCACGATTCCAGCGATGTCCCGACGGGGGTCAAATCCAGACGAAGAAAACATCTCCGCCAATTGCTGGCGGATCTTTCGCTCATATTCACGAAAGGAAGTGGAGAGCAGTTCCGCTCGCCCCTGGTTGCCCTGTTGCTGCAGGGGGAGGCCGGGATGAGGAAAAAGCACTTTCAGTGTGAGAACGACCGGCGAATCTGGTCCTATCGTCTTGTTATCGGTGGAAAACGTGGGAACCTTGCGGACCGATGTAAAGCTGCCCAGCCCTTCGAACCACTGACAGGCCGAGATTCCCAATTTGTACAGGAACCGCCAATTTCGGAGTGCTACGTTCGCCATCATGCAAGGGGAACGGTAAAACTGGTCATACGCCTGGCGCTGGCGCGAGGGAAGATCGCGCACCACCAGCTTCGACGTCCAGCAGCCTCCGGCCATGACCGCCGAACGCGCCTTGAGACGATACACGTTACCGCCCCGGGTGTAAGCGATGTTGACGAAATTGGAGGCAGCGGGATTGCCCTCGTGCTCCACCGACACTACCGTGCTATTCAGACGAATCCGGGCAGGCTGGCCCGGCCGGTCGAGGGCTGCGAAGTTGATCCTGTTGCGGCAGACCGCCTCCAGAGTTCGCGGACCGGCGATGGACTGCGGAATCAGAGTTTTGACCATCTGCCGCCCAATTCCGGCATTGCCTCCGGGAAAAGAATGATTAACGTCGTTCAAGGGACGTTCAGCGTCAAACGCATACAGGCAGTAAGCCGAAAGTACATCCGGCCCGGCGCCGAACCCGCCCCCCTCGTCGGCGAGAAAGGTCTGAATCGTTGGAACGCTTAGCCCGTAAGTCGCGGTCAA
>DATJEH010000298.1:0-4271 GCA_035496875.1 Terriglobales bacterium
GGAACCCGCCGCGACCCGTTAGGCATCTCCGCGTGGCGGAGCATCGCGCACAGGATCGTTAGCCGAGTCGAGCTCCCTTCATTCAGCTGTTGGTTCAAAAAACGGTTACCGCCTTCACCAACTTGGCAGGCCGGCTTACGGAATTAATGCTAGGCAAAAGCGGTGAGGATGGCAAGGTACCCAAGGTAAATAGTTGGTACTCCGCTTGCCGGCTGTACGCACGGTGGTTAATGTCCGGAAGTAGCAGAGAGAAGGGAAAGGAAAAAAGGGAGGGCACATCTGTGGGCGCAGCGCTTCCCAGAGAGCAAGCAGAAAAGCCGCGTGTTGGCGGAGGCTAGGCCGAGCGCTCGCCCACCCGCCGCTTATCTTCCAGCAGCACTTCGTCCAGCGCGCCCGCCAGGCGCTGCGCCCGCGAGGTGTAATCGCTGCCGCCCCCGTTTTCCAGCTTGCGCTTCACCAGGTGGTACTCGTCGGCAATATTGAGCGCCGCCAGCACCGCCAGGCGCAGCGAGTCCACGGTGGAGGTCTGCTCCGCGATCAGCCGCATCTTGCCGTCCACAAACTCCGCCAGGCGGCGAATGTACTCGGGATCGGTGCCGCGCAGGTTGTAGGCCTGATCGAAAATTTCCACCCGTACGCTGTTGGTCACCGGGGCTACCGCCTGTTCCTTGGCCGCAGCTTGCATGCTTGACTCCTCCTGCTTGCGATGTCCGCGCCTAGTCCGCGGCGGCCTCTTCGGCCAGGGCCTCGATCTGGCGCAGCATGTTTTCGACCCGGGTGCGGACCTCCTCGCGCTCCCTCTTGAGGGCGACCGCTTCCCGTTTGAGCTGTTCAACCTCTTCTTCACGTTCTTCCAGTTGCTGGCGCAGACGCTGGACATCGCGCTCCGCCACGGATCTGGCTTCCCGCGCGCTCTTGTACAGGTCAATAGTGCGATAGACCTTCTCTTCCAGCACGCTAAATTCGTCGGTAGGTACCTCGGCAGACAACGCCTTTGCAGACATGACTGAAACTCATCCTTGAAGATTTTTTTGGCTACCTGGGTTGGCGGCAGTATACCCCACTTGCCTGTGGAAACAAGATGAGATAGTGCCCGGTGCCCTGCGGGGTACGACGCTGGCGTGAAGTGGTGGATCAACTTCCCTAACGACTCTTACGCCCGCAGCGTACCGCCCTGAGCCTGCAGCGCCTGGATAATTTGGCTGGACCACAGCGCCACCTCGTCATCGCGGAGGGTGCGCTCATCGGACTGGAATGTAGCCCGCAAGAGCAGGGAATACCGGCCGGCAACAATCGCGCCGCCGCGGAAAATTTCCACCGGCACAAATTTGCGCAGCTCGGCAATGCGCAGCGCTTCCACCGTGCCGCGAATCAGGTCATACGTGACCCGGTCCTCAAAGATAAACGAGAAGTCGCGCTCTACCGCCGGATAGCGCGGCAGCGGCTCGTAATGCGCCTGCCGCAACTCGTGCTGGTAGAGCCGGTCGAGATAAATCTCCGCCAGGTACACATCCTGGCGCAGCTTTCTGGCCGCCGCAATCTCAGGGTGCAACTGCCCAAAACGCGCCACGGTCGCGCCGTCCATCACCGCCCGCGCACTGCGCCCGGGATGATAGTAATCCGCGGCGTGCGCGTCGTAATACAGCGACTGGTGGTGGAATGCGGTCAGCAGCGTTTCCACATCCCCCTTCATGTCGAAAAAGGAATACGGCCGTGCAGGGCGGTGCAGGCTCGCGGGTTCGGCGTTGCCGGTTGCGCCTAAAGAAAACTGCTTGCGCTCGTCCACCTTCGCACCGGCCATTTCGAAAATGTCTCCCATCTCGAAAAGCCGCGCATCATCATTGCCCCGGTTGAGGTTCCACGCCAGCATCTCCAGCATGCCCGGAAGCATGGAACTGCGCAGAAAACGCGCCTCATCGCTGATGGGGTTTTCCAATTCCACCGCCGCCGCCGGGGAAAACTGCCGCGCGTCCTGCTCGGAAATAAAGGTCAGCGTGATGGCCTGGTTATACCCTAAAGCTAGCGCCCGTGACTCTAAGCGCTGGTTCTTTGCCGCATCGGGATGCTCGACCACCGCCCCGGCAAACTCGGGCAGGGTATTGGCAAACTGGTTGTAGCCGTGAACGCGCGCAATCTCTTCGATCACGTCTATTTCCCGCTCCACGTCCAGACGCCAGGTTGGAATTTCAATGGTGTAGGTGGCTGCTTCTTCGGCTACCGCCGCCCGCGCCCCGCCACTTCCTAATGGTCCGCCGCGGCGGGGAACCGCGACCGCCGCCCGCCCGGGCGTGACCCCGAACCCCAGCCGCCGCAGGATGCGCTCGATCTCCGCTTGCTCAATGTCCTCGCCCAGGATGCGCAGCACCTCGGTGCGGCTGAGCGGCACCGGTTCGTGCCTGATCTGGCGGGCGATGACATCAATTTCCTCGCCTTCCAGTTGCCCACCCGCCGAGTCCGCGATTAGCTGAGCCACTCGCGCGCAGGCCAGGGAAGCGGCGGCGAAATCCGCGCCCCTCTCGAAACGGTGCGAGGCGTCGGTGTGCAGTCCATGTCGCCGCGAGCTCTTGCGGATGGCCACCGGGTCGAACCAGGCCGACTCGATCAGCACGTTTCTGGTTCGCTCCGTAATCATGGTGTCGAAGCCGCCCATCACGCCGGCCAACGCCACCGGACGGTTCGCGTCCGCAATAATCAGATCGTCGGGCGAGAGCTTGCGCTCCACGCCGTCCAGCGTCTTCAAAGTTTCGCCGGCGCGGGCGCGGCGCACGACGATCTTCCCGCCCCGCAGCAGATCGAGATCGAAGGCGTGCGTGGGGTGTCCCATCTCCCACAGCGTGTAGTTGGAAGCGTCAGCCACGTTGTTGATGCCGCGCTGCTCCACGCTGGCCAGGCGCCCGGCAATTCGCTCGGGTGAGGGGCCGATTTTCACTCCGCGCACAATCCGCGCCGTGTACCGGGCGCAGCCCTCGGCATCCGCAATCTCAATGCTGAAGTTTGCTTTGCCCTGGTCCTTCTGCAGCTTCGGCTCAAGGCGCGTCAGCGGCACGTCGTAGACAGCCGAGCACTCCCTCGCCACCCCATAGTGGTTCATGCAATCAGGCCGGTTGGTGGTGATCTCCATCTCGAAGACCCCGTCCTGCCCGATGGATTCCACCGCCGTGCCGGTCAGGGTGAGATCCTCGGCCAGCTTGCGGTCATCCACCTTCAGGTCAACGAACTCGCGCACCCATGAGGGAGAGATTTTCATGCGGCTGTCGGCCCTTGGCTCTTGGCCGTTGGCTCGATCGCTGGTGGCTGAGTGGGGTTCATTCGTAAATCGTCAATCTGCAATCGTCATTTAAGAAAACTGTTCCAGGAACCGCACATCCCCCTGGAACAGCAGCTGAATGTCGTCAATCCCGTAGCGCAGCATGGCCACGCGGTCGGCTCCCATGCCGAAGGCAAAGCCGCTGATCTTCGCCGGGTCGTAGCCTTTGTCGCGCACGAACCCGAACACGTTGGGGTCCACCATGCCGCAGCCCAGCAGTTCGATCCAGCCGCTCTGCTTGCAGGTCCGGCAGCCCTTGCCCCCGCAGAAGGGGCAGCTGATCTGCACGTCGGCGCTGGGTTCGGTGAAGGGAAAGAATGAGGGATAGAAACGCGTCTTCACCGAGGAGCCGAACAGCGCCTTCATGGCGTGGTCGAGCGTGCCCTTTAAGTCGCTGAAAGTGATGTTCGTGTCCACCGCCAGCCCTTCCACCTGGTGAAACAGCGGCGAGTGGCTGGCGTCGGGGGTGTCGTGGCGGTGCACCTTGCCCGGGCAAACCACGCGCACCGGCGGCGGATATTTCTGCATGGTGCGAATCTGCACCGGCGAAGTGTGGGTGCGCAGCAGCAGGCGGTCGCGCGCTGCTTTCTTTTCCTGGCCGGCCAGAAAAATCGTGTCCTGGGTGTCGCGCGCCGGATGGTTGGGAGGGAAGTTCAGCGCCTCGAAGTTGTAGTAGTCGCTCTCAACCTCGGGACCTTCCTCCACCGAGTAGCCCATCGCCTTGAACACAGCGATGATATCGTGCATCGCCTGCAGCACGGGATGGCGTGCGCCAACGGGACGGCGAACGCCGGGCAGGGTGATGTCCACGCGTTCTGCAATGAGGCCGCCACCGGCTCGTCCTGCCGTGCGCTCCTGCGCGGCCACCACGTCGTTTTCTATGTGGGCTCGCAGTTCATTGACCACGCGGCCAACTTCGCGCTTCGCCTCCGGAGGCGCGGCTTTGAGCCACAGGTCGTTGATC
>DATJEH010000299.1:0-9734 GCA_035496875.1 Terriglobales bacterium
CTGCCGCTCCACCCAGGGCGAACGCAGCACCGCGCCCGGCGCGTTCTCCAGGCCGAAGGAGAGGTCCACGATGGCACAGCCCGCCTGGCGGGCCATCTCCCAGTGGCGGCGGGTAAAGCTCTCTTCGGAAGTGAAGAAGGCGAAATCTACGTTTTCGAAGTGTTCCGGACGCACCGCCTGGACAAAGCTCACTTCATCGCCCACCGCCTCCAGTTGGCCGAGGGATTCATCGTCGTCCAGCAACTTCACATCGCGGCGCGGAAAATTGCGGTCGCTGAGCACCTCCGCCAGCTCCTTACCCTTCAGCGTGGCTGCACCCACAATGGCCACACGAAAACTGCCCGCGGCGCGCGATTGGGGACGCGAGGAAGAGACCGGTCTGGAATCCTGCGTCATCGCAGCTCCGTAGCTTCTTTGTATGGGGGCGAGGGATTGCCGCGGCGGTGGATGAGGTACATCAGTCTCCAGAACACGCCGGAGAGCATGTACGTCATGGCAATGAGGAAGAGCACAGGCCGGGAGAAGAACCAGATAGCGGCAAACAGCAGCCCAAAGACCACAATCAGGCGGAAAGGATGGCGCCGCCGCCAGTCAATGTCCTTGAAACTGTAGAAGCGCCAGGTGCTCACCATGAGGAAGGCGGCGCCCAGCATGAGCACCAGCCAGATCAAAGCCACCCACCACAGGGCGATGGGATCGCCGGCGGCAAAATGCACCACCGCCGCCACTACGCCCGCTCCCGCCGGAATGGGCATGCCGACAAAATATTTCTTGCCGGGGCGGCCGGGATTGGAAGGCTGCGGATTCGCCTGAATGTTGAAGCGTGCCAGGCGGCTGGCTCCCGCCATCAGGAACACAAAGCTGCCGATGATTCCGGCCTGCATCAGCGTGCTGTGCAGTTCAGCGTGTGACATCGGTGGCAAGAGATGAAAGCCCCACATCCAGGCCAGCAGGCCGGGCGCCACCCCAAAGGTGATCACGTCGGCCAGAGAATCCAGTTCGCGGCCAAAATCGCTGCTAGTGCGAGTCATGCGGGCGAGGAATCCGTCCAGCGCGTCGAAGATGATGGCCAGACCAATCGCCTTGGCGGCGTTGTCAAAGTGCCACGGTTCCATCACGCTGGCCTGAATCACCTGCGAAATGGCGTAATAACCGGCCGCGATGTTGGCGGTCGTAAACAGAGAAGGAATCAGGTACGCGCCTTTGCGCTGCCGCTTCTCGCGAAAGGGCGCGTCCTCCCTGCGGCGCATGGGAAAAGGCGGTTCTGTCATGGCTAACCTCCACTCCGGCCCTGAGAGGCGAGGGCTGATTGCAGCTCGGGCCGCTCGCCGCCCACATAGGCCAGCACGCTCGAGCCACCCTTCACGCGGTCCCCTACCTTCACCTGCACATTGGCGCTGGCATCCAGCAGGATATCGGTCCGCGAGCCGAATTTGATCATGCCCACACGCTGGCCGCGCTCCACCGTGTCTCCAATGTGCCTGGTGAACACGATGCGCCGCGCCAGCAAACCGGCAATCTGCTTGAAAACGATGGTGCGGCCTTCGCCCTCCACGGTAACGATATTCTGCTCGTTATGCTGCGCGCTCTGCGCCCCCATGGCATTGCGGAACTGGCCGCGCTGGTAGCGCACGTCGCGGATTACGCCGGAAATGGGCGAGCGGTTCACGTGCACATCAAATACGCTGAGAAAAATGCTGATGCGCCGGCGCGACACACCATCCACATCCACCGTGGAAACGTCGGTGACCTTGCCGTCGGCGGGCGAAACCACCGCTCCCGGCGTGGCTGGAATCACGCGTTCCGGGTCGCGGAAGAACCAGAGGAAAAAAGCCGCCAATCCCAGGGCAGGCACACCCCAGGCCGGGCTGGCCAGCCATCCCACCAGCAACGCTACCCCGAACAGGGCGAGCCCGTAGTAATACCCGTCACGAACCATGAGATATCTGATGATTATATTTGCAGTGACCCGGATTCTGCTGGGCATTCTAGCCCGAAACGGGAAGGCGGGAGTTTACTGGTGCGCAAAAAACACACCCACGCCTCCGCCTGCGAGGCAGAGGCGGAGGCGCGATCAGGCAACCTGATTGGCGGTTCGATACTGCCGCTCAATCAGTTCCATCTGGTCCTTGAGCCGCAGTTTCAGCTTTTTCAGACGCACTTCTTCGATCTTTTCGTCTTCGTTGAGATATCTTTTTTGGGTGAGTACGTCGAGGCGTTGCGAATACTGAAGGTGTTCCTGGGCCAACCTGCGGAATTCCTCATGGCTGGCCATAAGCAAGTCTCTAGGAGAAAGCATCCTGCTTGGCCTCCTATCTACATCTAGGCTCACGCTAGCACACCTGGCTTTACCGCTTCAACCGATTTTGCAGCTCGGCTGCAAAATGGGGAGCTGCTGCGGTCGGCTTCCCGGCTTGGGAAGTCCAGATCGAGGCCAAGGTCGGCAAGCAATCTAATATCAACAACTTAGCTGATTTTGGCCAGATTACAGCGGCAGATGACCGCATCCTCCTGGGGCTGCTGGTAATAGCGCGGGCGCACCCCCATCTCCAGGAATCCACAGCTCCCATAAAGCGCGCGGGCGGCGACATTGGAGGCGCGCACCTCCAGCAGAACCGCCGGAGCGTGCCGCTGCCGCGCCTCCTGCAGCAGGCTGCGCAGAAGCTGAGTTCCCACCCCCTGGCGGCGGGCGGCAGGGGCCACAACGAGGTTCTCCAGCTCCCACTCCGGCCCGGCGGTCTGGGCCACCACAAAGCCCTGCAAGCCACCGCTTTCCGCGATCAGGCCCAGGCGTGAGGGCGCATCCGGCTGGAAGATGGCTTCATAGTGCGCCCGCGGCCAGTGGGCGGCGGTTGGCGATTGCCGCTCCAATTGCAGCAGGAGGTCAATTTCCTCCGCCCTGGCCAAACGAATGGCAGCTGGTTCCACGAATAACATTGTAGATGGCAGGTGAAACCTTGAAACTCTGAAGCCTGCGGTTCACCCAGGATCCTCCTTTCGGGTAATGACTTCGCCCTTCGTGCCCCCCTTCCGTGCACCAACTCCCCGTCCCCCAGCCCTAGCATGAACTCAAGCCATGCCAGCAAAAATCATGCCTCTTTTGCTCTCTGCCCTATTGCTATGCTGCGCTTCGGCATTTGCCCAGCTTGAGCCCGTTGACCTGCACCATCATAAATTCTGGGACAAGGAGAACATCGCCATCCACAGCGCCAACTTCGCCATGCAGACGGCGGACGCTTTCACCACCCGTCACGTCCTGGATGAGCACAACGGAGTGGAGCGCAATCCCTGGGCGCGGCAGTTTGTAACCCACGGCTGGGGCGGCCAGGCGGCCTACAGCTGGGGGCTGAGCGTGGGCGGCACCATCCTGACCAGCTACTTCATGCACCGTACCGGACACCACAAGATGGAACGGGTTCTACCCATGATCGAAATCGGGGTCACCGCGGGCACCGTGTTCGGCATGAACCTGCGTCACCGGGAGACGTTGCCGCGTTAGCTGAAAGCTGCGACGATGGCCCGGATCAGGCCGGGAACGGTAAATTCCCGTGCCTCGATGTCCACCGGCAGACCTGATTCCCGCAAAGTGTGCGAGGTCACGGAACCAATCGAGGCCAGCTTGACGCCCTGCAGAACGGAAGAATCGCCGGGCTGGATTTCCAGAAGCGTAACAAAGTTACGCACGCTGGAAGAGCTGGTAAAGGTGATCAAGTCGGGTTTTTTATCGGGGTCGCGCAACACGGATTGCAGGCGGGTACGGGAGGCCTCCGGGGCCACCGTTTCATAGGCCTCGACCACGTTGACCACGGCGCCGGCGCGGCGCAACTCCTCAGGAATGACGTCCCGGGCGACTTTGGCCCGCACCAGCAGGATGCGCTGATCTTTCACCTGCCCGCGCAGCGCGCTCACCACCGCCTCGGCCACGTATTTCTCGGGCACCACATCCACCTGGAACTGCTGCTCTTCCAGAGCCTGCTCGGTAGCGGGACCTATGGCAGCCACCTTGAGGTGAACAAAGTTGAGCACATCCAGGCCGAGGTGCTGGATGCGGCCAGCCAGCGCCTTGACCCCGTTGACGCTGGTCAGGATGAGCCAGTCATAGTTGTGGATTTCGAGCAGGGCGTTATCGAGGGGACGGAAGGAAGCGGGAGGCCGGATCTCTATCAGCGGAATCTCCAGCACTTCGGCCCCCAGTTCGCGCAACGGAAAGGCCAGGGCGGTTGCCTGGTCGCGGGCACGGCTCACCACGATGCGTTTGCCTTCGAGCGGCCGGGAGCGGGTCGGCGAAGCGGCGGCGGGGGCTCTTTTCTTCATTATGGCTGCTGGGGCGCGGCTACCGCGCTGCCGTAGAGTTCCTGCAGGATAGCTTCGGCGCCGCGAGCGAGCAGAGCCTTGGCCACCTTCGTCGCCAGGCTTTCCGAGTTAGTGTCGCTTTGTGCCTCGCGCAGAACCTGGGAGCCATCGGGATGGGCCACCACCGCGGTCAGGTGCAGATGCTCGCCGCGGACTTCGGCAAAAGCGCCGATCGGAACCTGGCAACCACCGCCGAGACGGTGCAGCAGGGCGCGCTCACAGGTGGTGGCGGAGCGGGCAGCGGCATCCTCGAGAAACAGCAGATGCTGGCGGGTATCGGCATCTCCTTTCCGGATCTCGATGCCCAGCGCTCCCTGCCCGGCGGCGGGACACATGGTTTCAGTCGGGATAAACTCGCGCACCAGTTCGGTGCGTCCCAGACGGCGCAAGCCGGCGGCGGCCAGGATTATGCCGTCATACTCGCCCGATTCCAGCTTGCGCAGGCGCGTGTCCACGTTGCCGCGCAGGGGATGTATTTCGAGGTCGGGGCGCAGGGCCCGAAGCTGCGCCTGCCGCCGCAGGCTGCTGGTGCCCATGCGCGCCCCCTGCGGCAGCTGGGCCAGGGCATGATGTTGGCGGGAGAGGAGCACATCGCGCGCGTCTTCGCGGCGGGTGATGGCCGCCAGCTCGAAGCCGGGCGGCACCTCGGTGGGCAAATCCTTCAAGCTGTGCACGGCCAGGTGCACTCGGCCCTCGGCCAGTGCCTCCTCGATTTCCTTGGTGAACATGCCCTTGGTGCCGACCTGGGAAAGGGCAATGTCGGCAATCTTGTCGCCGGTGGTGCGGATGATCTCGATCTCCACGTGATGGCCGTTGGCCCGGAGCAGGCTGGCAATATGGTTGGCCTGCCACAGGGCCAGCTGCGAGCCGCGGGAACCAATGCGCAGGGCCGCCATTCAGGAGCGCTCCCGGGTAGTGTCGGCGGAAGCGGAGCGGGCGGCGCCGGCGTACCGACGGTCCTTTTCCTGTAAGTTGAAGAGCTTGCGGATGAGCTCGACTACGGTGGTGGCTTCGGGCTCGCGGGCGGCGGTTTTGAGCGCGCTGATGGGGGTGTGCATGATCTTGTTGATGATGCCGCGGGTGAGGGCCTCGACCGCCAGCTCCTGCTCCGGGGTCAGCGGCCCCAGGCGGCCGCGTACGCGGTCAATCTCCGCCTGGCGGATGGTCTCCAGATGGTCGTGCAGTGACACGATGGTGGGCACGACGTCCAGGGTCTGGAGGCGGCCCTGGAAGCGCTCCACCTCGGCCTCGACGATGGCTTCGGCGCGCTCCGCTTCCTTGCGACGGTCGGCCACGTGGGAGCTCACCCCGGCCTGCAAATCGTCAATGTCATAGACGAATAATCCGTCTACCTTATTGACCTCTGGGTCCACGTCGCGGGGCACAGCGATGTCAATAAAGAACATTGGCCGGTTCTTGCGCCGGGCCATGAACAGCTCGGCGTGCTCGCGGCGGAAGATGGCAAAGGGAGCGCCGGTGGAGGTGATGACAATGTCGGCGCGGTCGGCAGTCTCGTAGAGCTGCTCGAAAAGCATGGCCTGGCCGCCGAACTTTTGCGCCAGCTGCTGGGCGCGCTCGTAGGTGCGGTTGGCCACGAAAATGGTGTCGGCGCCGTGGGCCATCAGGTGGCGGGCGGCGAGTTCGCTCATCTTGCCCGCGCCCACCACGTAAACCACGCGGCCTTGCAGGGAGCCAAAAATCTTTTTGGCCAGCTCCACCGCCACCGAAGCCACGGAAACCGCGGAAGAGCCCACCTCGGTTTCGCTGCGCACTTTTTTAGCCACGGCAAAGGAGCGTGAGACCAGGGCATCGAGGTGGCTGCGGATGGCGCCCACCGCCCGCGCCGTAGCGTAGGCTTCCTTCACCTGGCCCAGAATCTGCGGCTCGCCCACCACCATGGAGTCGAGACTGGCGGCCACGCGGAAGAGGTGGCGGATGGCCTCGTGCTCACGGTACTCGTAGAGACAATCGGCGTAGCGGGCGGGCTCCACCTGAAAATAGTCGCGCAGAAAACCGCGCAGCTCAGCGGCGGGGTCGCAGTTAACCAGAAGTTCCACCCGGTTGCAGGTGGAGAGGATCATGGCTTCCTCCACCCCGGGATATTCGGCCAGTCGGCGCGTGGCTTCGGGGAGGTGGGATTCGGGAATAGCCAGCTGCTCGCGCACGTCCAGGGGCGCGGTGGTGTGGTTCACGCCGATAAGCACGAAGTTCATGGCGAAACGAAGCGGTGCACCACGCTGAAGAAATTTGCCGCCCAGGCCACCACCGCCGCGACAAAGGCAAAGGTGGCGAGATAGGCGGCGCGCCGGCCCCTCCAGCCTGAGTTCCAGCGGGTGTAGAGCATGAGCACGTACACCGCCCACATCAGCACTGAGAGCAGCACCTTGGGGTCGCGAAAATAAACCGCGCCGTATTTGGCCTGGGCCACCACCGACCCGGCCACCAGTCCCAGGGTCATGAAAGGAAAGCCCAGCAGCAGGGAGCGGTAGCCGATCTGGTCAATGGTTTCCAGGGGCGGCAGCCGGGTCAACATACCGCTGGGACGCTTGGACTTGAGCGCCCGCTCGCCCACGAGATACAGCAGGCTGGCGCCAAAGCTGAGCACCAGGGCGGCGTAGCCGGTGAAAATCATCACGATGTGGGCGATGATCCAGCCGTTGCGCACCAGCGGGGTTGCCAGCACAATCTTTTGCCCGCCCATGGCGGAGACAAAGGTCAGCAGGAAGACCAGGGGAAAGACAAACACTCCGGGCGTGGTGGTCTGGTAGCGCCAGTACACAAGCATGAAACCCACCATGACCACGAAGGCAAGCAGGGATTCGGAATTGTGAATGGAGGCCAGCAGCAGGGTGTGCTCGGCGGCGAAGGCCTCGACCAGGGAGACAAAATGGAAGACCATGGCCAGGCCGGCGGCGTGCAAAGCGATGCGTCCCAGCAGGTCGCTGCGCCGCAGCAGAATGAGCAGGGCGTAGACCAGGCCGATGCCGTACAGCACCACCGCAACTCGCAGCCAGAAAAGGGGCATGGATTGAGTTTGTCTCCCGGCCCACATCTAAGCCGGGCGGGCACTTCCGTTCTGCTGATTATATAGGGTGCCGGAAGATGAGTGCCGGGGCAGCGAGGGTGGTCACAGAGGGATGTGATGGAAGTCACAAGAGGCAGTTGCCAGTGGTCTGGTGTCAGTGGTCAGCCGTCAGCCAGTCGGGAGTCGGGAGTCGGGAGTCGGGGGTCGGGGGTCGGGGGTCGGGGGTCGGGGGTCGGGGAAGGCTAAACCCAACAGCAACCCTGGCACAAACGACCCTGGGATCCATCGCGGGAGGGGGCGCCCGCGCCACCGACCCGGGCCACAAAAATGACTATTGCACGCCCAGAGTGGACAGCAGGCCCTCTACGTTGCCCGCATCCACCGGCAGGCGGCGGCTCTCCTGACGCAGGTCGCCCATCTCATCCAGGCCCTGAAAGAAGCGCATCTTGGCGGCCGCGTACTGCTCGGAATCGCTGAGCGGGCGGCCATGCCCGGCGGCCCAGGCGCGCAGAGCTTCGCCGCGCACAAACACGCTCACGGCAAACATGGTCTTGCGGTCGGGGCTGACGTCGAATATGTATTCCGTGGCCGGGGCCTCGGGCGCATCCGCCAGGGCTTCGCGCTTACCGACAAAGTAGTACTGATAAACGTAGCCCGACTGCCCGGTGTAGGTTTTCATTCGGCGAACGGTCATACGCCCTCAATTTTGCCTATGCCCTTTTTTGCCGCTCACCAGCCGGCCAGCGGCCCGTCGAACCCTCAGGGGTATTGTCGCAAAAAAGGAGGATGTCATGGAGATCGGGACAAATGCCCAACTCGAGCAGCGGTTAGAGCGCCTGGAGAAACAGGGCCGGCGGTGGCGCGCGGCCACGCTGGTGCTGGCGACGATGGTGGGCGTGCTCTTGACCGCGGCCTTCAGCGGGCAGAACCAGTTCGACCGCGGCTTCATCCTGCCGCCGCAGCGGCCGGAGGGCGTCCGCGCCCGCGCCTTCCTGCTCACCGACCCGGGCGGCAAGGTGCAGGGGGAGTGGACGGTTGAGGGCGGGCAGCCGGTGCTTAAGTTCTACGGCCCCAACGGAAAGGTGCTGTGGTTTGCCCCGCCGCGGGCCGGGCTGAAGCCGGTGGAAGCGAAGTGAATGAATAATGATGAATGAAGAATAACGAGTGCAGTAATTGACCAGTGCTGGCGGAACTGGGCTGGTTCAAGGCTGGCAGTTGACGATTAAATCGGCTATCAGCTCTCAGCCGCCAGCCATCAGCTTCGCTAGCCGGGTTGCGAATCAAAACCACCCACCGGCTGTGCTGCCGACCGCCCGCGCCTGCAGGTTCTTGGTTGAAACCCAGTGCAGTTGGTCAATTTCTCTCGCTGAAAGCTGAGAGCTGAGAGCTGACCGCCGATTTTCAATCGTCATTCTTAAATCTTCCATCGTCAATCTCAGTATCCCGGGGCGGCCTCGCGCAGGCGCTGGGCGGCGGTTTCCGAGCTGAGCGGGCTGAAGTACACCTCCTTAAAGGTGTAGGAGCGCGCCCGGCCGGCAACCACGGGCAGGATCTCGATGTGCCAGTGGTAGTCCTCGTCAATGGTCTTCCAGTAGCCCAAAACCTCGGAGCGTTGGGTGCTGTTGGGCGAGGTGTGCAGCACCAGGTGAAAGTCCTCGGTGATGGAGCGGATGCGGATGAGGGCGCGGCGCAGCAGGGCGGCCAGATCCAGCAGCACCCCGGAGCGGCTGAGGGCCAGGCGCTCAAACGACGATTCGTGGCCGCGGGGCAAAAGCCAGGTTTCATAGGGCACGCGCGGGGCGTAGGGGCAGAGGGCGGTGTAGTCGCCGCGGATTTCGACCACGCGCACGCCCTGGCGCTCCTCCTGGGCCAGGATGTCGCAGAAGACGCAGCGCTCCTTCTGCACGAAGTAGTCGCGTCCGGCGCGCAATTCGTAGAGCACGCGGCGGGGCACGAAGGTGGTGGCGGTGAGCTGCGAGCTGGGGTGTTCAAATTCCTGCCCGGCCACGGCGCCGTAGTCTTTGAAGATGCTGACGTATTTGAAGCGGGCGTCGCGCTTGAGGTCGTAAATGCGCTGGCCGGCGAGCAGGAGAAATTTTTCGATTTCGGCGTCGCTGGCGTTCCACAACTGGCGGTCGTGGCGAATGTTCTCCACCAGCACCTCGTGGGCCCCCACCGAGCGCATGCGGTCGTAGATGCCGTCGCCGCGGCGCTGCGGGTCGCCCTCGATGTGATACATGGGAGAGGGGTGGACGACGGCGCGTGCCGACCAGGGGCCGCCGTCGATGCTGGCCATGGTGGAGACCACCTGGGGTTGCGCCGGGGCGTCAGCGCAGAAGCGGCAGAAGCTTTCCTC
>DATJEH010000300.1:0-4142 GCA_035496875.1 Terriglobales bacterium
ATCCAGATGTAGCCCACGATCAGGATGCCGAGGAAAATACCCATCTCCAGCAGTCCGAACCTGCCCAGCCAGCGGTAACGCACCGCCCAGGGCAGCAGGAAGATGGTTTCGACGTCGAACACCACAAAGAGAATGGCCACAATGTAGAAACGCACGGTGTAGCGGCCACGGGCGTCGTCCACCGGGGTAATGCCGCACTCGTAGGGCATAAGCTTGGTTTTGTGCGGGTTCGCCGGACGCACAAGCTTGAACAGGACCAGCGTGACCGCGGGAATGGCGAAGGCCACCCCCATAAAGAGAAAGATGGGCACGTAATTTTGCGGCATAAGCCTGTAC
The DNA here is from genome assembly GCA_035496875.1 of Terriglobales bacterium. GTDB lineage: Bacteria > Acidobacteriota > Terriglobia > Terriglobales > Acidobacteriaceae > JAICWP01. The sequence goes on from DATJEH010000300.1 coordinate 337, forward strand.
CCCAAGCGCAATGGCTGGCTATTTGAACTGGTCACTATACCCTGAGCGGGGTTTCGCCTTCAACGGAAGAAGATCACAGTGGGGTGTGATGGGCAGCACCGGGGCTCCATTTATAATCCGCACGTGGCCCTCGACGAGAGCATCTACGAGTTGCGCCGGCAAAAGCTGAAGCAGATTGAGGCGCTGGGGCAGCCGGCGTACCCCATGCGCTTCGACTTCACTCATACCCTTCCGCAGATTCTGGCCGAGTACAGCGGCAAGACGGCAGAGGAACTGGAAGCCACCCCAATCAACGTGCGGGTTGCCGGACGCATCATGGCCATTCGCCTGATGGGCAAGGCCGGCTTCTCCCATTTGCAACAAAACGGTCAGCGGCTGCAGATTTACGTGAAGAAGGATGCGGTAGGTGATAAGGGGTTTGAGCTCTACAAGTTGCTCGACCTGGGCGACTACATCGGGGTGAGCGGATACCTGTTCCGTACCCGCACCGGGGAGCTGACGGTGCACGTGGAAACCCTGACATTCCTGGTGAAAGACCTGCTGCCCCTGCCGGAAAAATGGCACGGGCTGACGGACGTGGAGCTGCGCTACCGGCAGCGCTATCTCGACCTGATCATGAATCCGGAAGTGCGGGAGGTATTCGTGAAGCGGGCGGGGCTGGTGCAGTCGTTGCGGCGCTTCCTGAACGAGCGCGGCTACATAGAGGTGGAAACACCGATGATGCAGCCCATCGCCGGGGGCGCGGTGGCGCGGCCCTTTGTCACCCACCACAACACTCTGGACATGGACCTTTACCTGCGTATCGCCCCCGAGCTGTACCTGAAGCGGCTGACGGTGGGCGGGCTGGACCGGGTGTTCGAGATCAACCGCAACTTCCGCAACGAGGGCATCTCCACCCAGCACAATCCCGAGTTCACCATGCTGGAGTTCTACCAGGCCTACACCGACTTTCGCGGGATTCTGGAAGTGACCGAGCAACTGCTGGAGCAGGCGGCGAGGGACGTGACCGGGGGAACGAGGGTCAGTTACGGCGGGGTGGAAATTGATTTCGAGCGCAGCCGCTGGCAACGGCTGACCATGCGCGAGGCCATCATCAAGTTCTGGCCGGAAGCGGCGGGGGCAAAACCGCAGATGGGCGATTTCGCATCTGGCGGGGCGGTGGCGGCGCTAGTCAAGCGCTTCAACACCGTGCACCAGCACATGCCCTACGATCCCAGCGCGCCGGTGGGCAGAACCATCGCCAACCTGTTCGAAGCGGTGGCGGAGGAGCACCTGGTGCAGCCCACCAGCATTTACGAGTTTCCGGTGGCGGTTTCGCCTCTGTCCAAGAACAAACCCGACGAGCCGGAATGGGTGGAGCGCTTCGAGATCTACGCCGGAGGCATGGAAATAGCCAACGGCTTCAGCGAGCTGAACGATCCCGAGGAGCAGCGGCGACGCTTCGAAATGCAACTTGATGAGCGCGAGCGTGGCGACGAAGAAGCGCACCAGATGGATGAAGACTACATTCGGGCGCTGTCGTTCGGCCTTCCGCCCACCGGAGGCTGTGGAGTGGGGATTGACCGTGTGGCCATGCTGCTGACCGGCTCGCCTTCCATACGCGACGTGATTCTGTTCCCCCTGCTGCGGCCGGAGCGCCAGGGAGAGGAAGAAGAGTCCGAGAAGGCGGCGTCCTCCTAATGAACGGAGCTAGCCGGTGGGGAGAGCCACGCGCTTCTCTTGAGCGGCGGAACTGGAATCAGTTCTTCGGCAAATCGGCCTGAGGCTTTGGCGCCTTGATGACCTGCGCCGAATCCACCCAGAACAGCTGGAAGTCGCTGAACTTGTGCCTTCGCTCGTAGCGGTGCCCGTTAAAGTCAATGTACAAGTCGGCGAGCTGCGGCAGCCAGAGGCGTACGGTCCCCTTGCGGAAGTCTACCGGCCCATATTCGATGACCAAGTGTTCCCTTTCGAGGCGAGCCTTTTTGACCGGTTCCAGCAGATCGGTTTCCAAGCGCAGCACCTGGTATGTGTCCGCCGCAATCCACGCCCGGCCCTTCAATGGCAAAGGAAAATATCTGTTGTCCATGTGCAAGACATGAAACTGATTCGGCCGGTCGGGGAGCTGCGCAAAATGCAGTTGCCAGGCGGGGCCTTCCGCCGAGTCGGCCAGGCCTTCACAAGTGATCTCGAAATCGGCGATGTAGCTGGGGTGAAAGATCAGGGCAAAAGCCGCGCTCCCGGTGTCGTATACCGCGGTATCAGGGCCCACCTCGGGCTCGGAACCGACGCGGTATTCCTCCACGCTGGGCGCCCCCGCTATGTCGCTGATCTGCGCGACATAATTGAAGGTTCGCCTGGTCATGGTGCGCAGGTGCCCCCTCTTGGGGACCTCCATGTGCTGGATCTGCTCGTGGGCACTGAACCGTTGCAAGTTGTCAGACAGTTCCTCAACCTTATGGCTGGCCTCCTTCAGCAACTGGGGCAGAGGGCAGGGCACATCGCTCCGGACCGAAGGTACGGCCTGGTCCACGTCGGGAGGAGCCCATAACGCCGGCAGGGCTCTTCCGGCGGCACAATCCAGTGTCTTGCCTTGATACAGGGCGCCACTTTCATTGCTGAATAGAGATAGGCCGCAAGGCACGCCGACTTCGGTGAGGGACAATTCGTAGGCTGAGCCGTCGGATGCGATGATGAATCGGAAGTGAAATCCCGCCACCGGCTCCGATTGCACGTTTGCCGTTTGCAGCGGCCCTGTGCCCTGTGGCAGACCCTGAGCACCCCGCTCCTGCTGCTCCAGTTTCACAAGTTCCGCGATGGTGGCGTAGCGCCCGTGCGCGTGTAAGAAGGCTCGTTGCGCTGTATTCACCAGCCGGATGAAGTTCAGCGCACTACTCCCTTGCTTGCCAGCTGGAGGGTCCGCCTTGGGTCTGGCCGAAGCCGCCCGGGAGGCGAGTAATGCACAGCCGATCAGGATCACCCGTGCCCAGGAGGTAAAGCGTTTCTGGCTCGTGCTTTTCACTTGGTTTCACTTTGAAATGCTTTGTGCAGCTTTTTTGCCAGTTTCTCGATCTCCTCGCTTCTTTTCAGGTCATCCGAGCCGACGGTTCCCGCTGGAGAGTCATCAAGGTCGTCCTTGATCTCCGCGATCAGCTTGAGGAGTTTGGCGGTATCCTGCTTGAGCTGTTCCTTCTCGGTATTCGCCTGCTGCAGCTGCTTGTCCATGTCACTGCCGCCGGGCTTGGGCGGCATCTTGTGAAATTTTAAGTCCGCGCTGGTGGGCGCCCAGGGGGCGGTCTGTCCAGGCGCGTTGGTGGAAACGTTCGGCCGCGGAGATGGGGTTGTACGCTGCGCCCAAGTCAGCACCGACAGGACAAACATGCAAAGCAAAAGGCTGTGGCCTGTTCGAAGAGGCATATGACCTCCGGACGGGTTGTCAGGTAACACAGTAGCTGGGCTCGGCCGGCTGGAACCTTTAGCACAAGGCAGGGAGTGCCATGACCTGCTGGCACTGCTTGGGAGATGCTGTTCTTGGCGGTTGCAAATGTCAACAAGAAAAGAGACCTGACCGGGGGCGCGCCAAGGGGACCCCATCGCGGTCGTGCAGGGGGTGCCGCGGGGCTACACCCTTGGTAATGGTGTCAGGAGAGATGCCGTTACCAACGGCTCTTGCTAGCCCTCTTGCCGGTTTGACCGCGCCTTGCGCCTCTCTTATATTCGAAGTAGTGCTGCCCGAGGTTATGTGAGCCCAACCGAGACTAAAGATAACTGCAAGCGCGAGCTGCAGGTGGAAGTACCCGCCGAGGTGGTGGCGCGCGAAACCGAGG
>DATJEH010000301.1:0-26393 GCA_035496875.1 Terriglobales bacterium
GCCATTTACCCGATTATCCAATTACTCAGTTACACCACATTATGAAATTCTTCATTGATACCGCCAACCTGAACGAAATCCGCGAGGCCGCCAGCCTCGGCATCCTCGATGGCGTCACCACCAACCCTTCCCTCATCGCCAAGGAGGGCAAGCCCTTTAAGGAAACCATTCTGCAGATCTGCCAGGTCGTGGATGGTCCCGTGAGCGTGGAGGTGACCGCCACCGACGCCGGGGGCATGTGCCAGCAGGCCCGCGATTACGCCACCTGGCATAAGAATGTGGTTGTTAAGCTGCCTACCACCCGCGACGGCGTAAAAGCCTGCAAGTGCCTGTCCGAAGCCGGTATCCCCACCAACCTGACCCTGTGCTTCTCCGCCAATCAGGCGCTGCTGGTAGCCAAGGCCGGCGCCACCTACGTCAGTCCCTTCGTGGGGCGGCTGGATGACATCAGCCACGTGGGCATGGACCTGGTGCGCGAGGTGGTGCAGATCTACAGGAACTACGGCTATAAGACGCAGGTTCTGGCCGCCTCCCTTCGCCACCCGCTGCATGTGGTGGAGGCGGCCTTGGCCGGCGCTCACGTTTCGACCATCCCCTTCAAGGTGCTCGACCTTATGTTCAAGCACCCGCTCACCGACCGCGGCCTCGACCAGTTCCTCAAAGATTGGGAGAAGGTGAAGAGTTAAGTGGAAGCGCCCGGCTTTAGCCCGACGAATTGCCGAAAAACCACTTGCGGTTCAGCCCTGCTGATAACAGGGTTGATTTTTTCAATCAGGTACGACGAACTTCCGTAATACCGCGCAGCGCCATTCCTTGCTAAACTACCCACATTCACAGAACTCATAAATTCAAATTCCTGGGCTCACACACCCGGCCGTAGTCTGGGTACTAGGTACCAGGTACTGGGTACTATAAGAAGTGGCACTTCACCCTTATCCCCTGCTGGCGCTCGGACTGGCTACGACCGCGCTTGTGGTCTACCTGCTGCGCCGCCGCCGCAAAACTCCGGAAGAGATCGAGCGTGAGCGCCGCACCTTCATCAGCCACATCGGACGCATCACCGACGGCACGGTCATTGATGTGCACGAGCTGGATGGCACACGGCCCGCGCAGTTCATCATTTACCACTACGATGTAGCCGGAGTCTCTTATGAGGCTTCCCAGGAAATTACCTACCTGCGCCAGTATGTGAATCTACACTCCTGCCGCCTCGGGCTACCTACTTCCGTCAAATACGACCCGCATAATCCCGGCAATTCCATCGTGGTTTCCGAGACCTGGTTCGGCCTGCGCCGCAAATAGGCACCCTGGTCCGGCGCGGCAGCTTACTCCGCCGCGCAGGTGTGGTCGTGGATAATGCGCCAGCCCTGGGGAAACCTGCGGAACACCAGTGTGAAAATGCCGTGCCGCTGCTTGCCGTCTGGCATGGCGAGATGGAAGGTCCCGCGCACGAATGCGGCCGCCGGGCTGAGCGTCTCAATCTGCAGGTCGGAGAATTCCAGGCGCCCCATCTGGCGGCCTTCCGACTGGTAGGCCTTGCGATAGCGCGCCAGCGCACTGTCCCACCCGCGATACACGGTCGCCCCCGAGAAAAATGTCAGCTGTGGCGAGTGCCAGTAGCCCTGCATGAACGCATCCAAGTCCTGCCGGTTCCAGGCCCTTACCTGTTGATCCAGCACCTGACGGATGGCGGCCTGGAGATTCGTGGGCGGATTGGCGGCGGAAGCCAAGGTGACAAGCAGGAACGAAGCGAAGATGCTCGCCAAAGTCCTTTTCATGCCCGCGGATTATACCGATGGAGTTCACTGGAAAGCAGTAGGACAGATCTTATTGAATGCAGCAAAGGTATACAGCAGGCAGGCTTTTAATGAATCAGTCCCCTCTGTGCCTCTGTGGTGAAATCAGGTCTTACGCGCGTTTGCCCGGTTTGCCCGCCCCTACCGGTTCGTCCCAGGGACGATTGGGACGGGAGGTGTCAGGCTTGTCCCGGCCTTCCACGCGGTCATAAGCATAGGCGTCGCTCACCGTTCCCAGCGACTCGTTGTACAGGCTGGGCTTGCCCACGGCTTCCTTGAGCTCTTCCGTAAAGTCGTGCAGCGCCTTCAGGTGGTCGGCCGTGGCCGCAATTTCCGTCTTCGTGGTCTTGAGCACCTGCTGGTAGCCCTTATTGATCAGCTTGGCGATCTCGCCGCCGATCAGGTAGCCAGGATAGGCAAAAACCTTCACTTCACCCTCGGCCGTCTTCTCGATGGCGGCTGAACAGTTGTATTTTTTTACAAATACCCGGCTGGTCTTGGTTCCCGGCGCTTCCAATACATCAAACTGGTGCTCGCGCAGCCAGTTAACCGCTTCGTCGTAGGTTCGTCCTTCTTGCTTTTTAGCCATTTTTCCGCTTATATCCTGTGTTAGCCCGTGTGCGAGCTCAATACTGCTTCTACGCCTTTGGGAACCGATTCGAAGCCATTCCCGGTGCGTGTGTTGCCCGCCCGCAAGACACCTTTATAAACTATCGCCTCCTTTAGATGCGGCAATTCATCTAATAACCACATTACGAGAGTCATTGTCTGAGCCGCAAAATGGCGCAACTTGTCACGAATGAGACACATGGCGTGAATGCCGAGGGCGCACAACCGGCGCTGTTCCGGGCCAACACTCCCGTGGGAGAAACCCTGCTGCAGCGCATTGGCAACACGCCCCTGCTTCGACTGGAGCGAATTGCCCGCGATCTCCCCGGCGTTCAGTTGCTGGGCAAGGCGGAATGGTTCAATCCCGGAGGCTCGGTGAAGGACCGGGCCGCTGCAGCCATTGTCAGCGAGGCACGCCGCACCGGCCAGTTCTCTCCCGGCAAGGTACTGCTCGATTCCACCAGCGGCAACACCGGCATTGCTTACGCCATGCTGGGCGCGGCGGAAGGTTTTAAAGTTACTTTGTGCATGCCATCGAATGTCTCTCTGGAGCGCAAGCACATTCTGCGCGCCTATGGGGCAAACATCGTTTATACCGACCCCGCCGAGGGCTCCGACGGCTCCATTCGCAAGGCGCGCGAAATGTATGCCGCTGAGCCGCAACACTATTTTTACGCCGACCAGTATTCCAACGACGCCAACTGGCGCGCCCACTACCACGGCACGGCAGCGGAAATCTGGCGTCAAACCGAGGGCCGTATCACCCACTTTGTGGCCATGCTGGGCACCAGCGGCACCTTCATGGGGGCCGCCCGCCGGCTCAAGGAGTTCAATCCCGGCATCCTGTGCATCTCCTTACAACCGGATTCCTCGTTCCACGGCATTGAAGGCGCCAAGCACATGGCCACCGCTATCGTGCCAAAAATCTACGACCCTGGCTTGGCTGACGACGATTTGGGCATTTCCACGGAGGCCTCCTACGCCATGGTGCGGCGCTTGGCCCGCGAAGAGGGCCTGCTGGTCGGCATTTCTGCGGGAGCCGCGGTGGTGGGCTGCCTGCAGGTGGCGCGCGGCCTGATGGAACGCAGACAGCCGGGCGTAATCGTGACCGTGCTGCCCGATTCCGGCGACAAGTACTTGAGCGAGCGCTTCTGGGAAGAAGAGTAGGTTTTACCGCAGATTCACGGAGATACGGAGCAATTGATGATTGATGATTTTCGAATGACGATTGAAAACTCGCTCTCCACCTGTGTCTTTGGGGTGGGAATTTGGGTCTGAATTCGTCAATCGACAATCTTCAATCGTCAACTTTTCTCCGTGCCCCTGTGTCTCCGTGGCGGATGTTTTTATGTTGAAGATTGACCAAACCTGCTACCGCCAGCTCCGCCGGCACGGCGAGGAGACCTATCCTCACGAGTGCTGCGGCGTGCTGTTGGGGCGGGTGGAAGACGATGACCAACGGCTGGTCATGGCGGTGGCGCGCGCCGGCAATACTCGCACTGATTCGCCCCAGAACCGATACAATATTGATCCCCGTGAGTTGATCGCCATCCAGCGCCAGGCGCGGGAGCGGGGTCTGGAGATTGTGGGGTTCTACCACTCGCATCCCGACCACCCAGCGCGCTGGTCGCCTACCGATCTGGCCGAGGCTCATTGGCTGGGCTGTTCATATGTCATTACCAGCATAGAAGAGGGCCAGGCGCGGGACACGAATTCATTTATCCTGCGTGGGGGCGAGGAAGCTGAAAAGCACTTCCAGGATGAACCGGTGGAGGTGGCATCGCAGATTGCTGAAACCAACACCCCGGCTTAAACATCTGTTAATGAGGCATTTCAGACAACCAGGAGGAGACCTGCAAGCAGCATGAAAATCCACATACCCACTCCGCTACGACAGTATGCGGGCAAGAAGGACACCATTGAGGTTCAGGCCGGCAGTGTGGGCGACGCGCTTTTCGCTCTCACTACCAGCTATCCGGACTTGCGCCGCCATCTGTATACTGATGAGGGCAAATTGCGCGCCTTCGTTAATGTTTACCTGAACGACGAGGACATCCGGTACCTGCTCAAGGAAAGCACCCCAGTGAACGAAAACGACAGCCTCTCCATAGTGCCCTCCATTGCTGGCGGTTCCTGCGCCTGTTGTTGCACCTGTCGAATGAATGCCTAGTTGGTTTTTCCTGACGGCTGATTCTAGAAAAAATTAATTCAGGTTCAGGAAGGCAAATTGCCATGGCAAGCATTATTCAAGCCGCGAGTCTCAGCAACGATGAAGTCCTGCGTTACTCGCGCCACCTCATCATGCCCGAAGTGGGCATGGAGGGGCAGCTCAAGCTGAAGGCCGCCAAGGTACTGTGTATCGGTGCCGGCGGCCTCGGTTCGCCCCTGGCCCTTTACCTGGCAGCGGCGGGCGTGGGCACCCTGGGGGTGGTGGATTTCGACGTGGTGGACTACACCAACCTGCAGCGCCAGGTGATTCACACCACCGCCGACGTGGGCCGCAAAAAGCTGGATTCAGCGGCGGAAACGGTGAAGGCCATTAATCCCTTCGTCCAGTTACGGCCGTTTGAAACCCGCCTGACCAGCGAGAACGCTCTCGACATCTTCCGCGACTTCGACCTGATCGTGGACGGCACCGACAATTTTCCTACTCGCTACCTGGTGAACGATGCCTGCGTGCTCACCGGCAAGCCCAACGTGTACGGCTCCATCTTCCGCTTCGAAGGCCAGGTCAGTGTCTTCGCCACCAAGGATGGCCCCTGTTACCGCTGCCTGTATCCCGAACCGCCACCGCCGGGACTGGTGCCAAGTTGCGCCGAAGGCGGCGTGCTGGGCATTTTGCCTGGCCTAGTGGGTGTGATGCAGGCGACTGAAGCCATCAAGCTGATTCTGGGAAAAGGCGAGCCCCTGATCGGCCGTCTGCTCCTGGTGGACGCGCTGGGCATGCGCTTCCGCGAGCTCAAGCTGCGCAAGAATCCGGACTGCCCCGCTTGCGGGCAGCACCCCACTGTGACTAGGCTGATTGACTACAATGAATTCTGCGGCATTCGCGGTGAGGAGAAGCCCGTGGCATCCAACGTTCCGGAAATTCAACCTGAAGAGCTCAAAGCAAAGCTGGACGCAGGGGAGGATATTTTCATCCTCGACGTTCGCGAGCCCCACGAATACCAGATATGCAACTTGCACGGTTACTTGATCCCGCTGGGGGAACTGCCGCAGCGCGCCCACGAACTCGACTCCAGCCGCGAAATCGTGGCCCACTGCCGCTCCGGTGTGCGCAGTGCCAAGGCAGTCACCTTCCTGCAGCAGGCCGGCTTCCGCAAAGTCAAGAACCTCGCGGGTGGCATTCTGGCCTGGTCAGACAAAGTGGACCCGAGCGTGCCCAAGTATTAGCTCTTTTCTAATGGCTACTTTGAGGCCGCGGCCTCCTGCCGCGGGGCCCTTAGCCTGATGGCGTCGGATTTCGGCCCGTCACTCCTCAGCCACTGATTTGCGTGAAAATGTAGCCGGCACAGACCCGGGAGGACCGGCCCGAGCCCATAGGGGGAAGATGATTTTCACGCCTTCCTTCCACCGATTCCTTTACAAAGCACTTCATTGCCGTGCTCACCTAGGACAACTGACGGCATACTGTCAGCAACATGTCGTATACGGTATGTATCATCCGTTGCCTCACCACACGTTAACTAGCTTTTTTTCTTATACATACCGCGCCTAAAACCATATGTCGTATATGGTATATACCTCCACCCCACACGGTCATATGTCGTGTGACTGACGTAATGCCGATGAGGCTGCAAATGGGAATTTCCCAAGTAGGATGCTTCGTACACGAGCAAGTAGGGGAAAGTACCATGACAAGAATCTCAAACGTACTGATAGTTCTCTCATTAACTTTGACGCTGGCAGCTTGCGGGTCCGGCGGCTCATCCAGCAACACCAACCCTCCGCCACCGGTGACTCCGTCGCTTAGCTCGCTGCAAGTGAGTCCGGCGGTCGCCAGTGTTGCTCCCGGCGCGAGCCAGCAATTCAGTGTCATGGGTAAATACAGCGACGGCAGCAGCAAGGATCTGACTGCCTCAGCGCAGTGGAAGACGTCCGATTCAACGATTGCCAGTGTGGCGGCAGGCAGAGTCACCGCTGTAGGCGCGGGCACGGTAACGGTGACCGCCACCTCGGGAAAATTGCAGGCGTTCGCCACTCTTCAGGTGACCAGTGCCGCCACCAATCTGGCTTCCATCGCGGTCTCACCCGCGGCTTCTTCGCTGCCGGTGAACACCAGCCTGCAGTTTACGGCTACCGGAACTTATAAGGACGGCAGCAGCCGAGACCTCACCGCACTGGTGAACTGGGCCTCGTCTTCGAACGCGGCGGCGACCATCAATGCCGCCGGCATGGCTACCGGCGTGGCGGCGGGCTCCACTACAATTTCGGCCAGCCTGGGCGGCATCAAGGGCTCAACCAGCCTGACGGTCACCGCCCCCACCATCAGTTCCATCGTGGTGACGCCCGACGGCCTGACCCTGGGAATCGGTATCGGCCAGCAATACACGGCCACCGCCATCTACAGTGACGGCTCCGTACAGGACCTGGTCAGTGGCGTGACCTGGAGTTCTTCGGCGCCGGCTGTAGCCTCCATCAGCAACTCCGGACTGGCCACTACCTTGAGCGCGGGATCCGCTACCATTACCGCCAAGGTAGGCTCGTTTACCGATACTACTCAGCTCACCGTGGTCGCTGCCCACCTGCTTTCTATTTCCGTCAGCCCGACGCCGGTTTCCATCGCAGCCGGCACGGATCAGCAATTCACCGCGACTGGCAGCTTTGACGACGGCAGCACCCAGCTATTACCTTCGGTGACCTGGTCCTCATCCTCCTCCTCGGTTGCCACCATCAACTCCTCCGGCCTGGCTACCGGGGTCGGCACGGGCACCGCCACGGTCAGCGCCACTTCCGGCTCCGTCAGCGGTACGGCCGCGCTGACGGTCACCGGCGCTACCGTAACTACCATCACCGTCACCCCGGCCAACTCCAGCATGCCCGTCAGCACCACCAAGCAGTTCACCGCCACCGCCGACTTTAGTGATGGCAGCTCGGAAGATGTGACCACCTCTGTCTTGTGGGGCTCGTCCAATCCTGCCGCCGCCGCCATCAATAATCAGGGGCTGGTAAACAGTGTGGCTACGGGGAGTACAACCATCACCGCGGTTCTGGACTCAGTGACCGGGAATACGAACCTCACAGTCACAACTGTCAAGCTGACAGGCATCGCGATTCTGCCCAGCAACCCGCGCATTGAAGCCCGCACCTTCGTAAAGTTTACGGCGGTCGGCACCTTCAGTGACGGCAGCACCGGCAGCAACCTGGCAGGCGTGTCCTGGAAATCGTCTACTCCCAAGGTCGCCTCCATGCGCAGTTCCGGAACAGCTTTCGGAAAACGTACGGGCAGCGCCACCATTACCGCCACCGCTTCCGGTCTGAAAGGGACCACTACGCTGACCGTCAGCAACGGCACGCTGGTCTCTCTCGCCATTACGCCGGCAAACTCCAGCGTGTCGAACGGTAGCAAGCAGCAGTTCACCGCTACGGGAACGTTCAGCGACAGCACCACTCAGGACATAACCTTGAACGTCCACTGGAGTTCATCGTCAGCTTCCGTGGCCACCATCGCCAACGCGCCCAGCACGGCCGGATTGGCCAGCACCGCCGGGGTGGGAAGCACCACCATCGGCGCCAACTCAGGAGGGATTACCAACTCCACCAGCCTGACTGTGCACTAGAGGCGGTCGGCCGGATAAAAACAAGGGAGCACACGCGTGCTCCCTTGTTGTCGCCGAACAGCCCTTAGCGATTGGATTGATTCGACCCGGTGTGCATGTTCTGCGCCTGCGCCTCAGGGCTGGGGAATACCAGTTTGTAGTTTTTTCCGGCAAAGCGGGCTTCCACCAGGGTGCGCGAGCCCCCAGCGGTGTCAATCACGGCGGCCCCGCGGTCGGACTGGGCAGCAACTTGCTCAATCTTGGCGGGGGCGCTGGCTATTACCTTCTTACCTTTCAGAACAGACACCTGCACCGCTGGTCCGTTTCCTTCCCATCGCAACTGATAGGTGCCGGCAGGAATCTGCCTTCCGTTCAGTTGTGCACCTTCACTAAGGTAGAGCGAGCCTGGTTTGCTGCCGGCAAATGCGGCGGTGGAGAGCAGCACTGCGATTGCCAGAACTAGGCCGCCCGTGATCTTTGAGCTTTTCATATTGCCTCACTTCCTTCTCCCCTTGGGGTAGTGTTGGGCGGCCCGCTCCGGCCCGGAGGTGTTTTATTCCCTCCGATGGCCTACAATGTGGCGGGGTTAAACGTAAAGGACCGGCCGCAAGGACGCGCCCTCTACCCGATTCTTCTCACCTGGGCCGCCAAACCGCGGGTGAGAACAATCCTCGTTTAACCCCCTTTGACTGTTTGCTACTTCTGCTGCCGAAATCAGATTACGTCGCGGCCTTCGCGAAAGTTCCCTTCACGATATTTCTTCCGCCCGGGCACGCTCGCATCATTGGACGTCAGCCAACACGCGCCGGTAGCAACTAAAATTGCGCTCTTGCGCAATCTGGTTCACAACACTCTGGAAGTGTTGTGTGCAGCGCAACACCGCGCTTACGCTGGCATGGAAAGGAACAACATCATGCGGCACTTGTTTGCTGACAAAATGCTGTGGCTGGTGCTCTTAGCCCTGCTGCCAGTTTGGAGTCGAGCGCAACAGCCTCCGGCGGCCCGCGCCCAGGACGTATCTTCCATAAACACGCTCATTCTCGCCTCCTACGCCGCCATCTCTCATCCCGCAGGGAAGCCCGCGGACATGCAGCGCTTTGCGTCGTTGTTCCAGCCAGGAGCGCAACTGATCAGCGTTAGCGATCAAGACGGAAAACCGCAGATGAAGTCGGGCAGCATCGAGCAAATCACCAAAATGCTGCAATCCACGCAACATCCGGATCGGTCCCATATTGAAAAAGAGATCGCCCGTAGTACCCAACAGTACGGCAACGTAGCCCACGTGTGGAGCACCTACGAGTCAACCGACGCCGAACATAACCACCAGGTTCATGTCCGCGGCATTAACAGCATCAGCCTGATAAACGATGGCCGCCGCTGGTGGATCGTCAGCGCGCAGTGGACGAACGAAAGCGCGGCGCGGCCTATTCCACAGCAATATTTGCCCAGCAGGAAGTAGGGACTCGCCTCGCTGTAACGGAGGATCCGTATCCAGGGCACGTCTTTAGGGTGCAGATCCACTCTGGACTCATTCCGGCTTCAGCCGCTGTGAAAGAATACTCAGCTCAGGGTGAGCACGATTTTGCCGTAATTCTTTCTCTCCAGCATGAGCCGGAAAGCGTCGCTCGCCTGCGCCAGGGGCAGCACGTGTCCCACCACCGGCCGCAGCCTGCCTTCTTTGATCCAGCCCGACATACGCTCCCACGCCGGGCGCATGATGTTCTCTTTTAGGGACAGCTTGCTGAGCCATAGGCCGTGCACGCTGGAGGCCTTGGCGTACATGGAACGCGTGTCGAACTTCGGCTGCTGCCCGGTGGCAGTGCCGTACAGAATCACGCGACCGAAATCGCGCAGGCAGCGCTGGCTTTTGGCCGTGTGCTCGCCGCCCAGCATTTCAAACACCGCATCCACGCCCTCGCCGCCGGTCAACTCCTGCACCGTATTCTCATAATCCACTTGCTTGTAGTTGATGCCGTGGTCCAGCCCCAATTCCTTCACCCGCGCCAGCTTTTCGTCGGAAGAGGAGGTCCCATATGTCTCTACTCCAAGGATTTTGCCGATCTGTACCGCCGCCGTGCCCACGCCGCCCGCTACCGCGTGGATCAGCACGCGCGGGCGCCGCCCCGCCGGCACAGATTCCGTCAGCCCTGCTTCCCAATACGCCAGGTAGGCCGTAAAGTAATTCACCGGAAAGGCCGCCGCTTCCGGCGCGCTCCACCCCACGGGCTGCGGCCACAGCAGGTTGCGGGGAGCGGCAATCTCTTCCGCAAAGCCCCCCATCTGGGTATAGCCCATCACCCGCTCGCCGCCGCCTTTCACCACCCCCGCGAACTCCCTTCCCGCAATTACCGGCGGCGCCGGGGTGCCCGGATACCCGCCCTGCGCCATCATCACATCGGCGAAGTTCACCCCCACCGCGTGTACCCGCACCAGCACCTCTCCCGCCTGCGGCCGGGGGTCGGCAACCTCCTGCAGTTTCAGTACTTCCGGACCGCCAAACCGCTGGATCACAATCGCTTTCATGGTCTCTCCAAACCTCCGATTGTAAGAGCTGGCGCTCTGCTGAAGACAGCCATCTTTTTCACCCGGCAAGCGACCTTCAACCCTCTGGACTCATCTGACATGGGAACACGGGAGCTGGCTCGTAGGAGTTTTCCCGGACTCAGGAAAGGTACTCTGGTATATACTTCCCGCGTGTCGGCATGTTGTCATGGTGCCACGGGCGAAGCCTCTTCATCGTTATACGCTTCGCTATAACTCCCTCTGGCCGTCTGTTCGCGGCTGGACTTTAGTAGTACGGGACGCCACTTGGGCCCGCCTGACGGCCTTCTCCCCCGGCCTGGTCAGCGCAGCTTGGGACCGGAATCGCCCCGAGGAGGTTTCTCCTTGGATCTCATATTTGTTCGTATCGTCTTCATTCTGGTTGTAGCCGCTGCTTGCTATGTTCTTGAGCCTTTCGGTCTGTCCGCTCCCGTGGATGCCGCTGTAGGCGCGGCTATCGGTGTGGGCGTAATTCTCTTCGAGATACGCCTGCACAAAGTCAGCCTGAAGCGGCTGATCGGCGCCGCCATCGGCAGCGTGCTCGGTATTCTCGGCGCCTACCTCTTCAGCCTGGTCATCCGCGATTCCATTCGCCCCGGCAGCACCCAGAGTTTTTTGGAACTCCTGGTCATGCTGCTGATGGCCTACATCGGGCTGATCGTGGGCGCCAACAAAGGCGACCTGCTCAACCTGGCCGCGCTGGGCGGCATCTTCGGCGGCGAAAAACAGGGTCGCAAGGCTTACAAGATTCTTGATACCAGCGTCATCATTGACGGCCGCATCGCCGACATCGCCGAAACCGGCTTCCTCGACGGCATCATCGTCATCCCCCAGTTCGTGCTGCGCGAGCTGCAACTGGTGGCCGACTCTGCCGACTCCCTCAAGCGCAACCGCGGCCGCCGCGGTCTCGATATCCTGCAGCGCCTGCAGAAAGTCGCTTCCCTCAATATCCAGATCGTGGAAGACGATTTTCCCGCCGTCCGCGAAGTGGATATGAAGCTGATCGAACTGGCCAAGGTCTACGAAGGCAAAATCATCACCAACGATTTCAACCTCAATAAGGTTGCCCAGCTGCAGGGCGTGGAAGTACTGAACATCAACGAGCTAGCCAACTCGCTCAAGCCCATCGTGCTGCCCGGCGAGATCATGCGCGTGTTCATTCTCAAGGAAGGCAAGGAATACAACCAGGGTGTGGCTTACCTGGACGACGGCACTATGGTGGTGGTGGACAACGCACGCAAAATGATTGGCAAGAATGTGGACATCTCCGTCACCTCGGTGCTGCAGACCACGGCGGGCAAGATGATCTTCGGCAAGTTCGATGAGCGCGGTGCCGCCCGGGCCGAAGCCAAGGCAGCCGCCGAGCCGCCCGCTGCCCGACCCGCCGAGCCGCCGCGCAAGCCCCAGACCGTGCTCGCCGACCGGCCCACGGAATAACTTCTTCTTCGCGGATTCACGCTGATGAACGCGGATAATTCTTAACCTGTCATCCTGAGAGCAGCAGGCCAGTTCGCTTGCGAACAGGCCTGCGAAGTCGAAGAACCCTGCGTTTGCAGCTCCCAGACGTCACGCTCCAGCAATTCTCGAATTTTTCTAATGGAAATACCCCTGGACAATTCCGTAATTCCGCCTGCGCGGGAGTGTTTCGACTAGGGCGTGCGCCCTCGCTCAACATCACAAAGATAAAAACCTGATTAAAAAGGTCCGCGTTAACCCGCGGTGCATAAAGAACTACCGCCGCGAGCTCGCCGGCTGCTTGGGCGCGGGCTTCGGTTTGGCTTCCCCCACCCGCCGCGACACGTTAAACGTCATTTTGTGCTCGCGCGCGTCCACCACCACGTGATCGCCGTGCAGCACCTCGCCGTCCAGTATCTTCAGAGCCAGCGGGTCCTGGATCATTCGCTGGATGGCGCGCTTCAGGGGCCGCGCTCCATAGGCCGGATCGTAGCCTTCGGAGAACAGCATTTCTTTGGCGGCGTCGGTCAGCTCCAGGCTGATCTTGCGCTCCGCCAGCAGGCGGCGCAGGTCTTCCAGGCGCAGCTCAATGATCTTAGACAGCTGCTCCTTGCCCAAGGGATTGAAGATGATCACATCGTCCACCCGGTTCAGGAATTCAGGCCGGAAGTGCCCTTGCAGCGCGTTCATCACCTGCCGGCGAGCGTTCTCGAAGTCTTCCGGGGTACGCAGCGCCTCTGCCGACAGATACTCGGAGCCGATGTTGGAAGTCATGATGATCACGGTGTTGCGGAAGTCCACCGTACGGCCCTGGCCATCGGTCAGGCGCCCGTCATCCATGATCTGCAGCAGGATGTTGAACACCTCCGGGTGCGCCTTTTCGATCTCATCGAACAGAATCACCGAATATGGCCGCCGCCGCACCTGCTCGGTGAGCTGCCCGCCTTCCTCGTAGCCGACGTAGCCGGGAGGGGCGCCGATGAGCCGCGCCACCGCGTGCCGCTCCATGTACTCCGACATGTCAATGCGCACCAGGGCGTGCTCGTCATCGAACAGGAATTCAGCTAAAGCGCGCGCCAGTTCGGTTTTGCCCACGCCTGTGGGACCGAGGAAGATGAACGAGCCGATGGGGCGGCGGGGATCGCTCAGCCCGGCGCGGGAGCGGCGGATGGCGTTGGAAACCCGCTCCAGGGCCGCATCCTGGCCGACCACGCGGCCGCGCAGCCGCTCTTCCATGGTCACCAGCTTTTTCACCTCTCCTTCCAGCATCTTAGAGACGGGAATGCCGGTCCACTTGGAAACAATGCGGGCTACGTCCTCCTCGTCCACTTCTTCCTTCAGCATCCTGACCGGCACACCCTTTGTGGCGCGGGCGCCCTCGGCCTTCCCATCCATCTGCGAATTAAGTTTCTCCAGCTCCGCTTCCACACGCGGAAGCTCGCCATACTGGATTTCCGAGGCGCGGTTGTAGTCGCCTTTGCGAGTCGCGGCTTGTACGTCCAGCTTGAGCTTTTCGATCTTCTCTTTCAGCTCGCGCACCCGGTTGATCGCTTCTTTCTCCTGCTTCCAGCGCGCCTTGAGCGCGTCAGATTGCTCGCGGATGTGCGCCAGCTCTTTTTCCACGGCCGCCAGCCGCTCGCGGGAGTTGGGATCGTCCTCCCGCATCAGCGCCTGTTTTTCGATTTCCAGCTGCGTGGCCCGGCGCTCCAGCTGATCAATTTCCGTGGGCATGGAATCAATCTGGATGCGCAGGGAAGCCGCCGCCTCGTCAATCAGGTCAATGGCCTTGTCCGGCAGGAAGCGATCGGTAATGTAGCGGTGGGAAAGCGTGGCCGCCGCCACAATGGCAGAGTCCTTGATGCGCACCCCATGGTGCACCTCGTAGCGCTCCTTGAGCCCGCGCAGGATGGCGATGGTGTCTTCCACGTTGGGCTCGCCTACATACACGATCTGGAAACGCCGCTCCAGAGCGGCATCCTTCTCGATGTGCTTGCGGTACTCGTTGAGCGTGGTGGCGCCGATGGCGCGGAGTTCGCCGCGGGCCAGCGCCGGCTTCAGCATGTTGGAGGCGTCAATGGCGCCTTCCGCCGCGCCCGCGCCCACCAGCGTGTGCAGCTCGTCAATGAACAGGATGATCTGCCCTTGCGAATCCTCGATTTCCTTGAGCACGGCCTTGAGCCGGTCTTCAAATTCACCGCGATATTTGGCTCCCGCCAGCATGGCGCCCAGGTCGAGGGCGACTACCCGCTTGTTCTTGAGCACTTCCGGCACGTCGCCGGAAATAATGCGCTGCGCCAGGCCTTCCACAATGGCGGTCTTGCCCACCCCCGGCTCGCCAATGAGCACGGGATTGTTCTTGGTGCGGCGGGCGAGCACCTGCACCACACGCCGGATTTCCTCGTCCCGCCCAATCACGGGATCGAGTTTGCCGCGGCGCGCCAGTTCCGTCAGGTCACGGGCGTAGCGCTCCAGCGCCTGGTACTTGGCCTCCGGATTCTGGTCGGTCACCTTCTGCGAACCGCGCACGGCGGTGAGGGCCTTCAGAATGGCATCGTGGCTGGCGCCGTGACGGGCAAGAATCCTGGCCGCCGCCCGCTCGTAGTCCGAGCCGCGCGGCTCTTTGGTCATGGCCAGAAGCAAATGCTCGGTAGAGACGTACTCATCCTTGAACTGGTCTGCTTCCTTGAAGGCCTGCTCCAGCCCCTGGCTCAGGGCTGCCGAGATGGTGGCCTGGGCTACCCCACCGCCCGACACTTTGGGCACACGTTGCAGCTCGCGCTGCGCCTCCGCCAGCACCGCCTGCGGCCCGGCGCCGATCTTCTCCAGTACGGGCGGCACGATGCCCTCGCGGTCCTCAAGCAGGGCTATCAACAGGTGCAGCGGCAACACTTCCGGATTGGCATATTCAGAGGCGAGCTCTCCGGCGCGCTGCACCGCTTCCTGCGCCTTGACTGTGAATTTGTCCCAACGAATGGGCATGACAGAACCTCGGCCTTCAGCTATCAGCTCTCAGCATTCAGCCATGAAACTACACTATCCGCTCCGTGGCTGAATGCTGACTGCTGAGTGCTGACTGCTTAAATTGATGCAAGAACCCTCCGTGATGTCGCGACTCCCACGCCGCAAAAACATCGGGGGGCCGAAGCCCCCCGGCACTGGCAACTGACCACTGGCTTACGCCGCTTTGCCCGCGCCCTTGGCTTCCGCCTTCTTCTCCAGGTTCACCTTGATCTGCTTGGGCTTAGCTTCCGCCTTCTTGCCCAAACGGATCTCCAGCACGCCCTTATCGTAGCTGGCGTGAACATTTTCTGTGTCCACGATGTTAGGAAGTGTGAAGGAGCGGGAGAAGCTGCCATACTGCCGCTCCACCCGGCGGTAGTTCTCTTCCTTCTCTTCCTTTTCGAACTTGCGTTCGCCCTGAATGGTCAGAGTGTTGTTCTCCAGGCGGACATCAACATCCTTTTCCTCGACCCCAGGAACTTCCACCTTGAGGGTGATGTTGTGCTCGTCCTCGTAAATGTCCACTGCGGGCGCAAAGGCGGCGGTCGCTAGCCCCTCTTCGCGAGTCTGTGCGAAGCTCTCCTGAAACAAGCGATTCATCCGGTCCTGCACCGTGGCCAGCTCCCGGAAGGGATCCCAACGAGTCAAAACGGTCATTTTCGTTCTCCTCCACTATGAAAAATTTCGTTCGCAGGTATGGCCCCGCGATCTACTGCGTTAGATGCACTATTTAGCTGAATAGAAGCATAAAATATGAGCGTATTACTGTCAATAGCAAGATTCTGGCTTGGTAGCTTTCTGGTAGCTTTCTGGCTTACTAGCTAACTAGCTCATATTCAGTAGATTGCGCGGAAAGCAATTTGGAGTAGGAGGTATTCGCCGCCGATGTGCGGGAAGGTATTTTGGGCCAGAGGCGGCCAGTTAGCCAGTCAGCTAGCCAGCGACCTGCAGAATCAGGCACTTCAGGTAGGAAGTCTCGGGTACGCCGACCAGCACGGGGTGGTCGCGGGCTTGGCCGCGCTTTTCAATCAGGCGCAAGGTGCGCCTGGCATCCAGGGCGGCAGATGCTACCGTGTCCAAAAAGTCGCCTTCGCTGACGTGGTAGGAACAGGAGCAGGTCACCAACACCCCTCCCGGGCGCAGCATCTTCAGGGCGCGCAGGTTAAGTTCCTTGTAGCCGCGCAGAGCCGTCTCCAGGGTCTTGCGGGAGCGGGCAAAGGCTGGCGGATCCAGCACAATGGTGTCGTACCGTCGTTCCCCCGCGGAATAGTCCTTGAGCAGATCGAAGGCATTGCCCTCAATCCACTCGATTTCATGTGCCGGCTGGTTCAAAGCAGCATTCTGCTCTGCCATTTCCAGGGCCGCTCGCGAGCTATCCACGCCCGTAACCTGGGAGCAGCGGCCGGCCAGGTGCAGGGCAAACCCACCCTGGTAACAGAAAACATCCAGCGCTTCGCCGTGCGCGTAGCGGGCTGCCGCGGCATAGTTCTCCCGCTGGTCGAGAAAGGCGCCGGTCTTCTGTCCCTCCAGCCCACGATATTGAAAGCGCACGCCATTCATGCTGAACACCGTGTCTGTCTTTTCGCCCGCCAACAGCGCATTTGATTTCTGGGCCAGCCGCTCCAGTTCCCGCACCCGCCCTTCGACCCTTTCCACAATGCCTGGGGGCGAGAGTTCTTCGGTCAGCGTGGCGATCACCGCCTGGCGTGCGGCTTCGCTGTCCATGGCCTGGGTGAGCACCTGCAAGGTGAGCACATCGTTGTAGCGGTCCACGATCAGGCCGGGAAGAAAATCGGCTTCGCTGAATACCAGGCGGCAGGCATCCGTCTCACTCACCACCCCTTCACGGTAGCGGATAGCCGCCAGCAGGCGCTTGCGGATGAGCGCAGAGAGGTCCTCGACCGGCCCCGCAGAAAGCATGCGGACGGCAATCTGCGAAGTGCTGCTGTAAAGCGCGGTGCCCTGCGACCGTCCGCGCTCATCCACCACCCGCACCAGGGCCCCGGGGGCAATACCGTCAGCGGAAACAAGGTCAGAGCGGTACACCCACACATGTCCGGCACGCAACCGCGCTACTCCGCGCGCGCTGATCACCACCTGGCCCGGCGCCGTTTCAGCAGTCACCGCTACATACTAAATGCTTTCACCCGGCGAGATTCTCTTTACCGCGGAGAGGCGGAGCACGCCATGATGACGGGTTGCTGAGAATCAATCAAATGAAAGGGAATTGCTTCTCTCGGCGCCCTCTGCGTCTCGGCGGTGAAATCAAGATTTACTGGCAGGGGGCGCCGGTAGCAGGCTGGAAATATTCGTATTCCGCGTCCCTTTGCGACATCACTTTGCCGCGATCCGCGCCACCAAAACCGTAGTAGTCGGCGCCTGGGCAATAGTAGAGACCGGTCTTCAGGTCCACCCATACGCGTCGGTGCGGATTGCCCTTTACCCTTTCAGGAGCCGCAGGCTCAGAATCAAACCAGTGTTCAATAGAGGCCAGCAGCAAGCCAGGGAAGCTTCGCCCTGATTTTTTCACGGTTGGCTGAAGAACTGCCGGCTCGCGCGCAGGCGTTGCCGCGTCGGGTTGGGCTTCGACGGAAGCAGGCCCGGAAACAGTGGGTGGGGCTGCCGTCTTAGCCGTCGGGCCTGGGCTCGAAGGCGCAGCCGTGCTGGAGTTCACCACTGCCGCGTGCGCCCGCGCCTGGCGTATCTGGGAAATGCTTTCCCGCAGCAACGGTGTGCCTGAGTCTTGGCTCTGCCAGGCCGCCCTGGCGCTCATCGCCCACACCCCCAGAGCCAGCACCAGGATGGGAAGCTGACACTTGCGAAAGTCGGCGGCCATCCACCAGCGCCCTAACCGCCGCAGCAGCCAATGCAATTGTTGCAGGCGCAGGGAAACAATCGCCATCGCGCCTGGTTCGGCAACCCCTGGCTCCGGCTCAGCAGGCAGTGCCGAAGCCTGCGCCTGAAGATCGAATAGAGAAGAACTGCCGGAGACTGCCTGTTCCCTTGCCGCAACCGGATGAATCCCCGATCCTGGCCACGCTTCGGACCGGGCAGGGCGGGATGGGTAGCGCGACTTAGGGAGGGTGGACACCGGCTGGTTACCTGGAGGCCATTTTGGGACAATCGCCCCGGCAATGCAAGACTTTGCATCTGCCCGCCCGGTCATTGCCTGATTGGCCATCCCGGGCAGGAGAAAATAGCGACCGGGATAGGCCGCCAAGTTACTGTGCAGCAGGGGCTTGCGCGTGATTCTCCGGAGCCGGAGGGCTGGCTTCCGTCTCCGCCGGCGCCACGTAATACAGAATGCGCTGGCAGGAATCGCAAATGATGATGTGCTCGTTGGTGCGGACGTCGTTATAAACCTGGGGTCGAAGCATGACCTGGCAGGCGGAGCACTTATGGTCGCGCGCCTCGGCCAGCGCCGTTCGCCGCAATTTCAGAACGCGGTCGTAGTGGCGCAGCAGGTCGCCGACAATGGCGCCGCGCAACTGGTCGCGCTGGCTGTTCAGGGTGGCGAGTTGAGCTTCGTCCTCCGCTGTCCGCCGCCGCGCCTCTGCCTTTTCCTTCTCGATTTCCGCCGTTTCCGCCTTCAGTTCCGACTCGGCAGCCTTCAGCTTCTTTTCGTTGTCCTCAACGTCCAGCATGCCTTCCAGGATTTTGTCTTCGATGATGCGGATTTCCTGCTCGGCAAAGCCGACCTCGTGCATCAATGCCTTGTATTGTTCGTTGGTTTTAACGTCCAGTGACTGGTCGCGGTACTTGGAAATCTTCTGCTGCAGGGACTGGATGTCTATCTCCAGCTTGCGGCGGTTATTTTCGTCAGCCTTGATGGTGGCCTTGGCCCGCTCGACTTGCGCCCTGGTGTTGGCCAGCTTGGACTCGATTTCGGCCACCCGGCGGGGAAGTGCCGCCACTTCGTCTTGCAGGCGCTGAATCTCGCGGTCGGCTTGCTGTAACTCGATGAGCCTCTGGATGTCGGGAAGCATTGTAACGGCTTGCTGCTCCCCTCATTCTAGCACGCGCCGGGCAGGCCTTTTAGCTCCCCTGAACCCCCGCCCATGGCCGCGGAGACCTGGCCTTGCCGCCTCACTCCTACCTCTTGGCTCCGGGGCTTCTCAGCGTTTTCCCTTATTGAGATACAGAGTCTTGCACACTAAACTCTGACAAAAGCCATGGACATGGGAATGGAGATCACGCGCCTGGCCATCGGGCTGGCAATCGCCTTTTTCCATCGTCCCATTGCCGATTTTATGCTGGAACAGGAAACCTCGCTGGTGGTGCTCTTTCGCCAGCGCGGATTGGTGGTTCCTTCTGTCCCTCGCCGCAGCACCGTCCATACGCTGTATTTCCTCACCGGCATCGGCATTGCCCTGTTCGAAGTGGCCCGCATCTGGTTCCTGATTCGGTAAAACCGGTGATCAGTTTTCGGTTAGATCGTTCCACTGCCAGCGACTCCTGACCCTTCACTTTGCTTTCCAGCGATTGTTTCGACCTGCGATCCGTTTGTTTCAGGCGTTCATTGTCGTCTGAGAACAAACTCACCACCGGCCACTGGCAACTGACCACCGGTGTTACACTTTTCAGCCCCCTTGTTTTGCGGGCGACCGCCGTTCCTGGAGCTGAAGAGTGAAGATCATGCGGGCGTTCCTTACTCCCATTTGCTGGGTTGCGTTGCTGGCTGGCATGGCCACGGCGCAGGCTAAGCCGGCCGCCGGCAAGCAGCAACTAACCATCGAGAAGATTTTCGCCGAGGGGGGGTTAACCGGCCGCTCTCCCTCGAACATTGAATGGAGCCCGGACGGCAAGAAGGTCTCCTTTGTGCAGCGCGACGCCTCCGGCGAGCACGGCGCCTTGTGGTATGTAGACGCCAGCACCGGCAAAAAAGCCATTCTGGTGACGGAAGAAAAGCTGGCCACCCTGGCGCCGCCGGTCAGCAAGATCAAGAGCGAACGCGAAAAAACCTGGATTGAGCGCTATCACGTGGCCGCTTACCACTGGGCACCCGACTCCCAGCACCTGCTGTTCGATTCCATGGGACAGCTCTGGTATTACTCCCTGGACACCGGCACCGCCGTACAGGTCACCACCGCGCCGCAGGCTACCGGCGACCCCAAGTTCTCTCCCGACGGCAAACGCATTTCCTACATTCGCGACCACAATGTTTACGTGCGCCCGCTGGAGGCCGGTGCCGGGGAAAAGGAAGTCACCGAAGAGGCCAACCCTAAAATCAAGAAGGACCAACCGAACGCCGGCACCAAAACCGAGGGCTTGCTCAACGGCGAAGTGGACTGGGTCTACGCCGAGGAACTTGACGTGCGCAGTAATTATTTCTGGGAACCCGGCGGCAAGCGCATCGCCTTCCTGCAGATGAATGAGCAGGACGTGCCCACCTATCCGCTCACCGATCTGCTGGACGTGCAGGCCAGTGTGGACCATGAGAAGTATCCCAAACCGGGCGATCCCAACCCGGGGGTTCGCCTGGGCGTGGTGGGCTCTGAAGGCGGGAAGGTGAGGTGGATTTCTCCCACCTCGGACAAGGACATCTACATTTCACGCTTTGGTTGGATCCGTGACGGCTGGCTCTGGGCTCAGGTGCTCAACCGTGCCCAGAACAAGCTCGATCTCTACTTTGTGAACGCCGACTCGGGCAAGTCGCGCCGCGTGCTGGAGGAAACCAACCCCCAGTGGATCGAGGTGAATGACGATTTCCAGGTGCTCAAGTCGGGCGACCACTTCCTGTGGTCCAGCTGGCGCACCGGCTTCACCCACCTTTACCTATACAGCTTTGACAAGGCGAATCCGCTGGCCGCCGACGCTCACCTGGAGCGGCAATTGGAGAACGGCGATTACGAGGTGACGGGCGTAGATGGCATGGATGACGCTGGGAGCTGGGTGTACTTCACAGCCAACAAAGACGACGCGCGCGACCGCCAGCTCTACCGCGTGAAGCTGGACGGGTCGGGCATGTCGCGGATTTCCCAGGAAGCCGGCACGCATACCACCACCTTTGCCGACGATGCTAAATACTACGTTGACAACTTCTCTACGCTGCAGACTCCGCCCCTGATGTCGTTCTGTACCGTGGGCGGAAGCTGCAGCCAATTCTGGGGCTCCAACGATCTGTCCCAGTACCCCATGGTTCCGCCCAAGTTTGTGAACTTCAAAGCCGACGATGGAACCGTGCTCTACGGCATTTTGTGGCTGCCCGAGAACGCTTCCACGGCGGTGCCCGCCAGCGTGCCCCTGATTATCAATCCTTATGGAGGCCCTCACGCCCAGGACGTGACCAACGCCTGGCGCGGCGCTTTCGGCCTGTTTAACCAGATCCTGCTGCGGCGCGGCTTTGCCGTGCTTACGGTAGACAATCGTGGTATGGGTGGCCGGGGCGAGAAGTTTGCGGCAGCCAATTACCACCACTTCGGCGATGTCGAACTCAAGGACCAGTTGGCCGCGCTCGACCAGGTCCTGCAGCAATATCCCATCTTCGACCGCAACCGCCTGGGCTGGTGGGGATGGAGTTATGGCGGCTACTTCACCCTGTACACCATGACCCACTCCGACCGCTTCCAGGCCGGGGTCTCGGTGGCGCCGGTCACCAACTGGCTGCTCTACGACTCCATCTACACCGAGCGTTACATGGGCATGCCCAAAGACAACGCTGAACACTACCGCACCAGCTCGCCGGTGAACACCGCCACGGACTTGCGCGGCAAGCTGCTGGAGGTGCACGGCACCGGCGACGACAACGTGCATTTCCAGAACACGGTGCAGATGGCGCAGGCGCTGATTAATGCCGGCAAGCAGTTCGATCTGATGATCTATCCCGGCAAAACCCACGGCATCTCCGGCACCGCCGCCAGCAACCATCTGTTTCACATGATCGAGGACCACTTTGTGAAGTACCTGGGAAACCAAAACCATTAACCACAGAGGACACGAAGGGAACACAAAGGGACGATGACTTACCTTCGTGACCCTTCGTGTACTTTGTGTTGAATAAGGGGTTTTGCGGTGCAGCGAATCACGCTGGGCGATTTCGAAATCACGCACGTGCACGACGGCACCTACTACCTCGATGGGGGCGCCTTTTTCGGGGTAGTGCCTAAAGTCTTGTGGCAGCGCAGACTACCCGCCGACGAGATGAACCGCATCTCCGGCGGCATGAATTCGCTGCTGGTGCGGGCCGGCCAGCACACCGTGCTGGTCGAGACCGGCATGGGCAATAAGCTCCTGGAGAAAATGAAGCAGATCTACTGCCCGAAGCAAAAATTGCTGGAGAGCCTGGTGGCGGCCGGGGTTCGCCCGGAAGAAATTACTACCGTCATCAACACTCACCTGCACTTCGACCACTGCGGCTGGAACACGGTGCGCCGCGCCGGCCAGATTGAGCCTACGTTCCCCAACGCCCGCTACTACGTGCAGGAGGGTGAGTGGCAGCATGCTACCCGCCAACTGGAGCGCGACCGCGTCAGCTATATCAGTGACAATTACGACCCGCTGGTGCGCAGCGGCCAGATGCAGTTGCTCAAGGGCGACCAGGAAATCGCGCCAGGCATTTCGGTCAAGGTCTATCCCGGGCACACTCGTCACATGCAGGCGGTGTTGATTCGCAGCGGCGGACAGACCATGTGCTATATCTCCGACCTCATCCCCACCACCGCCCACCTCGACCTGACCTGGGTGATGGCTTTCGATCTTTTTCCTCTAGAGACTATCGAGAGCCGCAAGAGGTTCTATACCGAGGCCATCCCCGGGAAGTGGCTGGTGGCCTTCACCCACGATCCGTCAACGCCATGGGCATGTGTGGAAATGGAAGGGAATAGAGTCACGGCGCGGCCGGTGTCGGGAACCTTTCAAATGTCATCGTGAGCGGAGCGGGTAGATCCCGCTTTGCGGGATCGGACGGCGGAGTCGAAAGACCCCTGCGCCGCCACTACAGGCACAAATGCCGCAGGGAGTTTCCAAAACGTGTCCCCATGGTTGTGATGCTCGGTGAAAACTCCCTTGGACAACTCGGCGGTCCACCGGCGTAGGGGTGTTTCGACTTGGGCTTGCGCCCTCGCTCAACATGACAGGTAAAACGGGGAAACTTCAATCCTAGCGTTAAAGCGCAGCGCCACCCAAACCCTCAATCGGAGACGTTGCAAGCAACGTCTCTACTGAGGCGTGTGCTGAAAAACTCATCCACCCTGGCCAGAATTTCCGGGCCGCTGTGTGATTCGTACACTGCCTTGCGCAGGCCGGCGCTGTTGGCCACGCCGTGCGTAAACCAGGAGCAAAACTGTTTCATTTTGCCTTCCGCGCCCGGCAGCTCTTCCTCGATCAGCATCTGGAAATAGGTGCGGATCATTTCGTAGCGGTCGGCCTCGCTGGGTTCGGTGTAGGCGCCAGTGGCGGTGTACTGCGCGATCTGGCGAAAGATCCAGGGATTGGAAGCGGCGGTGCGGCCAATCATGACGGCGTCGCAACCGGTCGTGCTCACCATGGCGGCAGCGTCTTCGGGCATGCGAATGTCGCCGTTGCCGATAACGGGAATCTTCACCGCGTTCTTCACCGCGGCAATCCACTCCCAGCGCGCCTGCCCGCTGTAGCCCTGCTCGCGGGTGCGGGCATGCAGCGCCACCGCCGCCAGGCCGCAATTTTCGGCCAGGCGCGCCAGCTCCACGCACACGATTTCGTCATCGCTCCAGCCCAGACGGAACTTTACCGTGAAGGGAATCTTCACCGCCGCGCGCACCGCCTGAAAGATGCGGCCAATCGCGGGCAGGTCGCGCAACAGGCCGGAGCCGCCGTTGCATTTCACCACTTTCTTAGCCGGGCAGCCCAGGTTCAGGTCCACCAGATCGAAACCCAGGCCCTCCACCATGCGCGCAGCCTCGGTCATCACCTGGGCATCGCTGCCAAAAAGCTGGGCTGAGATGGGGTGTTCGTCTTCATAGAAATGCAGATAGCGGCCACGCATGCGCTTGTCGCGCAGCATACCGTCGGCCGAGGTGAACTCGGTCATGATCAGCCCGCAGCCACCCAGGTTGCGGATGAAGCGGCGGAACACCGTGTCCGTAATGCCCGACATGGGCGCCAGCAGCGTGGCCGGGGCAATGCGCACACCGCCCAGAGAGACGGAATCGGGCACACGGCTAGTCATTTCTTCGCGGGCGCGGGCGTCCTCGCCCGCGGCATTGGCCGGCGTTTCCCAGTACTTGCGCACGGAGCTATCTTACCAAGACCTGTGGCGGCAGCCGCCTCCGGCTGTCGGGCCGGGCGAAGCTCCGGGAACCCCGGTGGGAGGCGCCCGGTGCCCACATCAGAGTTGCCGGTAAATAAAAAGCCTCCGGTTAGCCCGGAGGCTTTTGATCTGTGCTGATCCGTGTAAATCCTTGGCAAAAAATGAGTTACTTTTTACCCGCGGCGGCGGGCACATTGGCGTACTTGCGGCGGAAGCGCTCCACGCGTCCAGCGGTGTCTACCAGCTTCTGCTTACCGGTGAAGAAGGGGTGGCAGGCAGAGCAGATTTCCACATGGATATCGCCCCGGTGAGTGGAGCGGGTGGTAAAGGTGTTACCGCAGGCGCAATGCACGCGGAGCTCGTGATAATCGGGATGGACAGCGGCTTTCATAACTCTCCAGATGCTTTTCGCGAAAGAAAGATTCTACAGGAGGGCTGCGGGGACGGGCAAATCGGCCAGCTTGGGCCGCGTCCGCCGCCCCTCAGGACCGCTTCTTGAAGTGTTTAGCCAGGGCCAGGCCCTGCTGCTGGTAATTGGAGCCAATGTTGACTCCGTAAATTTTGTCGGGGCGGGTCAGCAGGCGCATGTAGGTAAGCCGGCCAATAATTTGCCCGTCTTCCAGCAGGAAAGGCACGCCATCTGCGCGCACTTCCAGAACGGCGCGCGTGCCCTTTATGTCATTGCTGCCGTAGCCGAATCCGGGATCAAAGAAGCCGGCATAATGCACGCGAAATTCGCCCATAGAAGGGTCAAAGGGCACCATTTCGGCGGCGTAGTCCGCCGGCACGCGTACCTTTTCGCGCGAGGCCAGAATGTAGAAGTCACCTGGTTCCAACACCAGGCGGTTGCCGCTGGGCTGGCGGATGGCATCCCAGAAGTCTTCCGGCGGGTAGTGATTCACGTTGGCCAAGTCAATGGCGGGCGCGTTCTTTTTGGCCTTGAAGGCGATAATTTCTGAACTGTCGGTGGCGCGCAGGTTCACCGAGATTCGTAAGCCGTTGTCCACCATGGCCTTAATGGGAATGTCTTCCTCGCCGTGGTAGACCAGTGCTTTTTCTTCATCGAGCACGGTAATGGTACGGTCGCCGAACTGAGGATTCCCCCGCAAAAAGCGTATCTGGTTCAATTTCATGCCCGCCCGCAGAATGATGGGAAAGGTGCGGGGGACGATTTCAGCGTAAAGCTTGCCCTTGTAGCCGGCGGGAGCACGCTCGAATTCAACCCCGTAATCGGTGATCAGGCGGGTAAAGATGTCCAGCCGACCGGTGGAACTCTTGGGATTGGCCTTAACAGAGATGGAAGGGGGAAGATTGAGCTCCTCCTGCAGGGGGATTATATAGACGCAGCCTCTTTCCAGGACCGTGGTCTTGGTCAAGTCAATGCGGCTCATGCGGATCTGGTTGAGAGATTCCGCCACGGTGCGCGCCGGACCCGGCAGGAAGCTGGCCTGGACGCGGTGGGCCATCTCTCCCAGCCGCAGGTCGAGGCTGGCGGGCTGGATCTGGTCTTCGCCTATCTCCTGGCCGGCGAAGACGCGCTTGGCCGCTATCAACTCGCGAATGTCCTGGGAAGGCAGGACACCGGTGCGCGACGCGGAAACATCGCTCTCGGCCAATTCAGGGAAGAGGGCCGGTTCGGGAGCACCTACATCACAGGGCATTGTGGCACTAACCTTAGCAGAATTCCCCGGAGCGGTCGCTGAGGAACTCCTGTGGAAACTGCGGGCGTGGACTCATGGCTTTTTGGCTCTTAGCCTATGGCTTTTAGCTCTTGGCCGTTGGCTATTAGCTATTCCTGCCACTATGCACTGCAGTGCCAAAACCAAAAGCCAGCGACAGATTTACCCCACGTCCTCATTCCAGTTTTCCAGGGTCTTTTTGACCAGGGCCATGAACTGGTCGGCGACAGCGCCATCAATGACGCGGTGGTCGTAGCCCAGGGTCAGGTGCACCAGGGAGCGAATGGCGATGGAGTCGTTGCCCTGCGCATCCGTTACCACGACCGGC